>MVZH01000047.1 GCA_002068325.1 Lentisphaerae bacterium ADurb.BinA184
CAGCTTCATCTTCAAATATTCTCCCCGTCCGGGAACCCCGGCGGCAGAACAACCGGACGACGTGCCCGATGCCGTCAAGGAACACCGCAACCGGATTCTCCTCGCCGACCAGGACGCGATCGGCCTGGCGCTCAACGAAGCCTGGATCGGACGGGTGACCGACGTGCTGGTCGAGGGGCCGAGCCTGCGGCGGGCCAACCGCCCCGTCTTCTGGGAGCGGCCGCTGTACGTGGTCACGGGCTGCTACGGGATCATGCCCGACCAGTGGCGCGCCGCCTGGGGGCTGGGCATGAGCGAGAAGCTGGACGGGCATGGCTACTTCCTGGGGGCGGGCGAACTCCCCGAAGCCCAGCCGTGGGCGGAGTTCAACCTGGCCGAAATGATCCGCATCAACCGCCTGAACGAGCGCTACGGCGACTTTTTCCTCAGCCTCAGGAAGCCGGTCGAGCCGCTCGCGCTGTGGTACTCGCTGGCGCAGGCCGCGGTCGCCCCGCCGGAAGAGCAGTACGAGCAGCAGGTGGTGGCCGCCTGGTACGGCCTCAAGCGCAGTCATTTCCCCGCCACGGTTGTGGTGGACGAGGACATCCGGGCAGGGCTTCTGGCCGAACACCGCGTCCTGCTGGTGGTCGGCGCCAGCCACATCCCGGAGGATCTGGCCGCACGGTTGGACGCGTTCCGCCGCGCGGGCGGAGTCATCCTGGCCGACCGCGCCACGACTGTCGAGCTGCCGGGGATGCGCCGGATGGACGCGGACTTCCGCGAGTTCGCCCAGGTGCAGCAGGAGGTCGGGCGGGCCTGGCGCGAAGAGCGCATGCCAGTCAGCATGCTGCTGCGGCGGGACGGGTTCGCCGAGGCGTCGGTCATCCGCCAGCTTGGCGCCATCGTGACGGCGCTGGCGCCGTTCGTCCGTCGGCCCGCGACCGCCGACTCGCCCGACATCTTCCTCGCCGTCCAGGAGTCTGGTGCGGCGCGGTACGTGTTTGTCGCCAACGAGTCGGCCGTCTTCCTGCATCCCAACGAGAAGGAACGCTGGATCACCATGCAGGAGTCCGTCGCGGCAACGGCCCGGCTCAAGCTGCCCGTGCTGCACGGCATGGACATCCGCGACCTGTGGACGGGCGAGCGGATCGCCCTCGACGAGGCCGACGAGGCGGTCCTCCGCCTGCCTCCTGCCGGCCTGCGCGTCCTGTGCGGATTCCCGCGCGCCCTGCCGGAACTGAGGCTCGGAGGCGAGTTCGCGGCGCACCCTGACGGCGGTGTGGTCCGCATGACCGCGGCGGCGGATGCCTGGCGGGCGCGCAGCGGCGTCGTCCCGGCGGAGCTCCAGTTGCGGACTCCGCAGAACCGGCTGGCGTTCCGGCGCTGCGTGAGCGTGGATCTGGCCCGCCCCAACACGTGGGAGTATGCCGTCCCGCGCAATGCCCCCGTCGGCGAGTGGCGGGCATCGCTGACGAGTCTGTTGACCGGTCGGCGCGCCGAGTCGGTCATTCCGGTGCAGCCGTCGCGCTCCGCAGCCGGCCTGGCGGCGCGTCTGCCGACGGTGCAGCTCCATGATGCGGCGCAGTACGCGGCGTTCGCTCGTCGGCGCCCGCTGTGGGTCGTCGCGGATGAGCCGCAGGCGGGGCCGGCGGCGGCCCTGCTGGCCGAGGCCCTGGGGGTCGAGGTGCGCACGACGGCCGAGGTCCGGCGGCCGGACACCTACCCCGAGTTGCTCGACCCCGAGAAGAACAAGGGCGTCTGGATGATGCCCCGCTGGGAGCCGCTGTCATTCACCGTTGGCGCGGACGTGATTGTCGTGGGCCGTCCGGCGCGGGACGCCCTGGCCGGCGACCTCAACCGCAGCGGCGTGCTCCCGCGGGTTGCGGACTCCGCCGTGCTTGGGGGCGGGCAGGCCCTCGTCCAGTACGCCTGGAGCCCGTTCGACCGCGACCGCGATGCGGTGTGGATCGCAGGCTTCAGCGAAGCCGCCCTGCTGGCGGGGGCGCAGGCGTTCATGGGCGCGATCCGCGGCGAGGGGGCGGCTGACGAGGCTGGCCGTGTGCTGGCGGGGGCAGGGGACTTCGCGGCGGCGGGCGGCGGCGCGGCGGCGGACGATCCCTGGGAAGTCGTCGAGCCCGACTGCGTGGTTCATCTCGATGATGGCGTCCGCAAGCTGGCGCACGGCGGGAAGCTGCTTGCCGCCGGCACCATGGACGGCCGGCTGCACGTCTTTGACGACGAAGGCGTCGAGCAGTGGCGGCGCGAGTTCGACTACCGTGTGGTCGGCGCGGCCGTGAGCCCCGACGGGGCGTACGTTGCCGCCGCCGCCTTCCCGCGCACCTACGTCTACGACAGCCGCGGGCAGCTGCTCTTCCTGCGCAGTGAACCCGTGCCTTCGCGGCAGGACATCGAGGGGCTGGCCGTCGCCGCGGGCGATGTCCGGCTCGTCAAGGGCAGCTGGCAGGGCGATGTGGAAGCGGTGAACCCGTCCGGCGGCCGGGGCTTCGTGTTCCCCGCGCCGGTGGCCAAGGCAGAGGGGGACGACACGAGTCCGCCACCGCCGGCGGCGCTGGGGGCCGTGCGCGTGATCCGCGAGCTGGAGGGCGGCGGCTTCGCGGTCGGCGGCATGGAACGGCTGGCGGTCGTGAGCGCCGAAGGTCAGGAGGAATGGACGGCGCCGGTGGAGCGCCTGCAGGATGTGGTCCGGGCCGGCGACCGCATCCTGGCCGCCTCGTTCAAGCGCAAACTTGTGGTGTTCGACCGCAAGGGGCACAAGCAGTGGGAGGCGGCCGCCCCCGACTTTGTGATGGCGGTTGACAGCACGGCCGACGGTGGTCTGCTGGCGGCGGCCCTGTTCGAGCGGGGAGTCCTCCTGCTCGACGGCCAGTGCCGGGTGGTGCGTCGGCTCCGGTTGCCGACCGAGGACACGCTCACCGGCATCGCCTTGGCCGCCGACGGCGCACACGTATGGGTCAGCACCTGGTCTGGCCGTCTCTGCCGGTTGCCGCTGCGACCGCACCCTTGAGGCGGCAGCGCGTGCCAGTGTCCGGATCCGGCAGGGGGGGGCAGCTGCCATTTCCTGAACAGGGGCACCGAAAGGGCATGGAAGCCGGACCAGGCGGATGACGCGGCGGCGCTCGGGCGGGCGTGATCCACCGCCGTTGAACTGAACGCCTTCACGCGGCCTTCGCATCCACTCGGACGGCTGGGAAACGCCCCGCGCCGCGCTATCTTCACGCCGTCGTCAATCACGGCCAAGGGCGTGATGGACGCTCGCACCTGCGGACAGGGAAAACGACGGAGAGACTGGTATGGCACACCGGATCGTACGCGTCGGCAAGGGGGTTGAGGTCGAGTTGCTTCTCGGTCCCCGCCGGGAATGGCTGGGGATCGGCGGCGTGCGGGTCGGCGGAGTGGCGTTGCGCGACGCCGCGCGGCCGTTGGTGGTGCGCCTTGACACCGCCGACGGCATCCTCTACACCCGTTGCGAGCTGGCCGGGGTTGCGAGGTCCGCAAAGGGGGTGACCGAGGTTCGTTTCCGCGCCTTCGGGCTGCCCTGGGGACGGCAGGAGTACGAGGACGAGTACAACCAGCAGATGGTGACGGTCGGCGCGGCGCGCGAGGCGGTCGAGGATGAACTGACGCTGCGGCTGGCGCCGGCGAGCCTCGCCCTGGCCGGCCGTGAGTGGTGCGGGTTCGAGTGGTCTGTGCACTTGCGCAGCCGGTCGCGCCGCGTGCATCGCATTCTGGTGGACGGTTCGTGGGAGCTGGGCGGCAGCATCGTCGGCAACACGGTGCTCAGCCAGGGGCAGTGCAACCGGCCCGTGTACCGCGGGAAGAAGGGCACACTGTTCACGACGGCCTGCTTGAAGACACTGGCGCAGTACGGCTCGCCGCAGGGGGTGTCCTACCAGCTGGCGCCGCGCGGGGGGCTGCTCCAGGCGTTCGACTTCCAGCACGGCAAGCCCGGGATGCTGTTGCAGTATTGGCCGCGGCTGCAGGCGGTCTCCAGCGTCATCGAATCGCCGCCGGGAGACACGCATCTGCACGTCCTCGACGAACACCGCTTCGAGGCGTCCCGCGTGGCGGCGAGCGCCGCCCAGCGCGTCCTGCTGTGCCGCGGGCGCGTGGCGGAGCACGAGGCACGGGACGCCTGGTGGCACGCGCACGAGTTTGTGTACGGCGGCATCCGCGAACGCTACGACGTGGCGGCGACGGTCGTCCGCCCCGAGGTTGGGCTGAAGTACTCGACCCGGGTGGACGGCGCGGCGTTGCGGATGAAGGTCGGGGGCGTCGAGGTTGAGAGCCGCGAGGTGCCCTATGCGATCGCCGAGCATGTGCTGCCGCGGCTGGCGAAGCTGGGCGTGCGGCGGTTCTTCCCGGAGGTGATGTCCGAGAGCGACGTCACGGTGCTGGGCATGAAGCGCAAACTCGATGCCGGCGTGCACGGCGACCTGCACTGCGCCAGCGTCTGCGCCACGCACCGCTTCCTGCCGTCGGCGTTCTGGGGCGGGATGGAGGCGTGGAAGGCGATGGCCGGGCGGGCGCGCGCCCTCGGCATCGAGATCGGCGCCTGGTTTGCGCCGCACTTCTCGCCCCACGCGGCGATCTTCCGCGAGCACCCGGAGTGGCTGGTGACCGATGTCAACACGCTGCCGGCCGGCGGCGGCTACGGCCACAATGTCATCACCACCGCCGACTGGCAAAGCGGAATCTTCGAGTGGGTGCTGGCCGACATCCGGCGCTGGCGCGAGGAGGGAGGGCTGGACTACCTGTTCACCGACTCGTGGGCCAACCTCGGGCTGGTGCAGCGCAACTATGCGGCCGGAATGCGGGTGAACTTCGACGCCCTCGGCCGGCTGTACGGCGAGTTCCACCGCCTCGGCCTGGCGGTGCATTCCTTCGAGGGGATCTCGCCGTTCGGGGTGTCACGCTTCGGCCTGGCCGACCTGCGCAACGACCTGCTCGGAGCGGCCGGCGGCATTGTCGGCCAGAACGACTTCGGCTGGTGGGTGGGCGAGGAGGACATGGCGTTCGGCATCGGCATGCACGTGGCGCCCCGCAAGCGCGATCCCGAGGAAATCCGGCGGATCGCCTTCCGTCTCATGGCCAACCGGGGGCTGATGATGGCCGACGCGCTGTGCGACGGGCTCTACGAGGCGCCGGCCTGGGTGGCGGAGATGAACCGCGCCTACGAGCGGGCGTTGCCGCACATGAAGGTCCGCCGCCTCCTCGCGGGCGGGGCCGGCGTCGAGTGGCTGGGCGAGGACGCCACCGTGGTGTGGACGTTCGCCCCCCTCGAGATGACGGCTGAACCGGGCGTGTGCATCGAACGGCTGGCCGGCGACGGGGCGGCCCCCCGGCGTGCCCCCGCCGATGGCCGCGTCACGCTGCCCGCATGGGGCGTCTACCGGCTTTCCGAACCCGGCCCGGCGTGAGGAGGCTTCGCCGGCGCCTGTCCAACCTGCAACCGGAGTGAACGCAGATGTTGCACGTTTCCCCCCTGCCCGCCGAGGTACGCTTCCGTGACGACAATCCCTACCAGCCGGCGTTCAGCGAGGCGATCCACCGCCTCTCCGCCGCCTTTGCCAAGGACGACGGCGACAAGGCCCCGCTGATGGACGAGGCCCGCGCCGTGCTGCGTGACTTCACGCCGGCCGGCTGCCGCACCGTGTTCGGGCTGGGCTCGCGGTACTCGCTGGCCAAGGAGTTCTACTACGAGACCATCTGCTGCAACGCCGCCGTCGTCGCCCGCCTCCTCGAACAGGGCGGACGCGCCGGCGAGGCCAAGGCTTTCCTCCTCAAACTCTACCACGAGATCGGCGCCGCCGGGTTCCCGCGGGCGCGCGAGTTCTTCGCCAACCGCCTCGACTCGCGCACCTTCATGCCGCTGCGCCGGCACATTGATGCCGACTACCTGCGGGCCGTCGGCATCGAGCACCCCGACCGCGTCCTGCTGTGCGTCGGCGACTGCCAGACGATGATCACGGCCGAAATGGTCCGCGACCGCCTGGCGCTGCCCGGCATCGATATCGCCTCCTACCAGCACGGCCTGGGGTCGCTGATCGCCTCCCCCCTTGAGACCCTCCTGCAACCGGCCGGCTACCTGTACTTTGTCAATGCCGCCGCCAACTACGGCATCTTTGCCAAGGACGACAGCCAGCGCGAGGCGAACCTGGAGAGCATGCGGGAGATCGTCCGCTGGCTGCAGGGCAGGGCGCCGCGCCGCAGCGTCTTCGTCACCCACGTCTTCTTTGGGGTCGAGAATGCGGTCGAGAAGCAGGGCGTGCCGCGTGCGGTGGCGATGGACGCGGTGACGGCCTTCTCCGACGAGGTGGCGGAGATCCTCTCCCAGGCCCCCAACGCCCGGCTGATAGACTTCCGGCGGCTCTGCCCGTTCACCCTCGACCGCCGTGTCTTCCGCGACAATCCGACCAGCCACAACCTGCTCCACTTCCGCTTCGAGACGATGGCGAAAGTGGCGGACGCCGTGGCCGCCGAGCTGGAAGGGCTGGCGTAGGCCGGCCTGCCGCACCGCGCCGCCGCGCCTGCGGGGACCGCAGTTCGCGCGGCTTATGTGCCCGCGGGCGTCGCCGCGTACGATCGGTCGGGCTGTCTACCGTGTGCAGCGCAGGTTGTCTATGGCGGTGAGGGTGCCGCGGGCGCCGATCACGACGCGTGGCAGGTCGTTCCACTTCATGACGTTGTCCGGTGTGAACGCGAGCGCCCCTGAAGCCAGGCCGGCCACGGGCTGACCGTCCACCGACAGGGCGGCCTTGCCGTCCTTCCAGGCGAGGGCGATCCGGTGCCAGCCGACGGCGGGGCAGGGGGCCGCGGCCTCCTCCTCCGGTTTGCCGTCCCCCTGACGGCGGTCCGCCGGCCAGCGCTGGAGCACCAGCGCGGGATCCTTGCCGCCGCGCACCTGCACCGTCAGCGTGTTGCCGACCACCAACAGGTCTCCCTGGCGGCCGGTGACCTGCCCGTCGAAGGACACGCCGCCCGCCTCGCCGACCAGGTTCAGGTGCGGCAGCAGCACCAGCCCGCCGTCGCCGCAGAGGGCGGCGTGCCCGCCACCGTCGGCCGCGGTCAGCACCGGGGCGCCGCCGCCACGGTCGTTGCGAAGGATGGCATTCGACCCCAGCGCCTGCTCGGCCTCGACCCCGCCCTCAAAAGAACAGCGCAGCGTCTCTGCCGCTTCGAGCGCGCCGCGACGCACCAGCAGCACCGGCCGGTAGTCGCGCGCGGCCACCGGCAGCGTGAAGCGGCCCGTGTCTCCCAGCGCCACGCGTGCCCCGCTCTCGGCGTCCACGGCCAGGGCCTTCGCCGGGTCAAGGCCGAGTTTTGCGAGGTCCGCAACGATCTCGACGTTGTGGTCTTCGCGGGCCGTGTTGACGATCCAGAGGATGTGCCGGTCGGAGGCGCTGTGCACGGACACCAGGCAGTCCTTGGTCGGGGTTTTCGCCGGCGTGTCCGGCTTCCAGTACGGGAGGAATTTCACGCCGGGTTCGTAGAGACGGGCCACCTCGCAGAGCTGCGGCCAGTTGTTGCCCTGGCTCTCGGGCATGACGTCGTGGGCCATGCACCAGCCGACGAACTGGTGCAGGTGCTTGGCGACGTGGACGG
Source organism: Lentisphaerae bacterium ADurb.BinA184 (assembly GCA_002068325.1). GTDB lineage: Bacteria > Verrucomicrobiota > Lentisphaeria > Oligosphaerales > MVZH01 > MVZH01. Next base: position 7,603 of record MVZH01000047.1, read on the forward strand.
TCGAGTGGCGCTGCGCCTGCGCCATCATCGTCATGACGCCGCCGGCGCACACCGAGCTGCCGATGGAGCGCAGGCGGCCGGCGGGGAGCACTTCGAGGTAGTCGAAGTTCAAGTCGGTGGGCTCGACGTTCTCGCCCTCGTAGAAGACATCGCCGAACCAGGCATGGTAGGCGGCGCCCGAGGTGATGTGCTGCCACAGGTTGGGTTCGGCCACCCCGTTCTGCCGGAACATGACCTTCATGCGCTTGACATACTCGCGAAGGCCAAGGTAGTTGTAGGCGCGCTGCAGGCCGCCGTCGGGCCGGAAGTAGGCCGTGCCGGTGAGGAAGTTCTCCTCCAGCCCGAGGTAGTTCTCGTCAACATAGATGCCGCGGAAGCGGGCCTCCCGCACCCAGCGCTGGTAGTGCCAGAGCCGGAAGTCGTTGGGACCCTTGGAGGCGGTGACGTCGCTGTTGCCGATCTGCCCCGGCACCGCGGCCCAGTCCACCGCCAGCCCCGGGAACTGATTGCGCTCGTAGTCCATGTAGCGGCCGATCGAGTGGGCGATCGAGCCGACGCAGGGCCGGTGAGGCGAGTCCGGCGGCGTGCGCATCAGCTCGGCGCGCGACTTCTCCATGCTCCACGGGAACGGGCTGCAGTAGTAGGGCCACAGCACCGCCCAGTCGGCATCGGCCCAGAAGTAGGTATTGGTGGTGTGCGGCATCGGCGGCGAGTTGGCGCAGAAGGTCGCCCGCCAGCCGTCGGGCAGGGGGCGGGAAGGGAAGCACTGCCAGCCCCAGGTGAAGGCGACCGGCTTGTCGAGCGCGGACGGGATCTCGATGAAATGCACGCGCAGGGTGACATGGCCGTCGGCGCGGGTGGTCTCGATCGTCGGCAGGGCCTTGTCGGGATCGTGGATCCAGCCGCGGTCGCTGTCGGCGAACCACAGGAAGGCGCGCTCGGAGTTGGTCAGCCAGACGTAGGGGACGAAGTCGCCCTTGAGCATGCCGCTGGCGCTGGACTGGCTGCTCCAGCGCTCCGGGGTGACGTCGTGGGTGGCGGCCCAGCCGCCGGCCGTGCTGCAGAAATGCGTCGCTTCCGCTTCGGGAAGAATGACTTCCAGGTACAGCTTGTCGAGTTTTGCGGACTCCGCAGCCGGGCCGACGGTGTAGTCCAGGCGCACGAAGCCGTCGAACTCGATGCGGGTGCTGGCCGTCACCCGCAGGCCGGCGCCCTCGGCCTGCCCGGTGAGGTCGGCGGCGGCGGGAACCAGGCGGTCGAGGCGCGGGGGGGCGCCGGTGAGCACGGTCTCCTTGCCGTCCGTCACCGCCACCAGGCGCATGGACTCGATCTGGCTGACGCCGCCGTTGGCGATGCGGCGGGCAAGGCCGAGGGCGTCGATCTCGTAGCTTCGATTCCAGACGCCGACCTTGCCGGCCTGGCAGGTCACCGCAGTCCACGGCGGGATGACCTGATCGGTGATGCCGATGCTGTTGTTCATCCACTCGGCCGAGTAGCGGATGAGGTCGAGCTGACGGGTGGCCGTCTTGATGGGCTGTCCGGCTTCGTCGGCAACCGTCACCTCGACGGTCACTTGGCGCGGCGGGAAGGCCGGCAGCTCCGGCAGCGGGTCAGGCTTGTCCCCCTTCGCCAGCTTGGCCGCGTTGCTCGCGGCGACGGCATCGCGTTTGGCGCGCTCGGCATTGAGTTTGGCGAAATTCATCACAGGCACGCCCTGGGGGTTGAGGCTGGCCTGGGCGGTGGCGTACCACTCGCGGAAGGCTGACAGCGGCGCCTCGCAGAGGGGCTTGCCGCCGGCCGGGTCGAGCACACGCATGGTGCCGGAGGCGACCTTCTCGCGGCCCGGCAGGTCGAAGATGTCCGCCTTGACGAGAAGGGTGCTGGTCTCCGGGCCGTACATGGACTGCACGGCCAGCTCCTCGACGGCGGGGGCGTCGGCAGGCCGGGCCGGCTTGGCGGGCGTCCAGCCGTTGACCTCGAACGGCAGGTGATGGCGGTAGAGGAGGGCGCCGCCCTTGCGGGTGGCGGTGATGGTGGCGCAGCCTTTCTTGAGGTCGCCGACGTCGCCGGTGAGGGTCAGCTCCTGGCGCTGGCCGGCCTTGACCTGCACGCTTCGGCGCTGCACCAGGTCGTCGGCCGCCGGCTCCAGTCCCTTCTGAATGCGCACCTCGATGGCGACCTCCGCGTCCTGCCCGCGCGGCGCGGCGACCGCCATGGGGAGGCTGTACTTGCCGGTGAACAGCGACGTCACGCCGAACACCTGCAGGACGGCCTCGTCGTCGGCGAACCGGACCGGCGGGTGCTGGGGGATTTCAGCGAAGCCCTGGGTGATGGACCACGAAGCCTGCGCCCGCGGCTGTGCCCCCTGGCAGGTGCGGCAGAGCAGGAAGCGCCACACGTCCCCGGCCTTGACGGTCTCGAAACCGAAGTCGCGGACGGGGATCGAGGCCTCGATGATGTAGTCGGTTTCCGACTCGCTGACGCCGATTTCCCAGCCCCCCTTCCACCCCATGGCGGTGTAGCCGCGGCTGGGGACCTGTTGGTTGTCGAAGACCGCCGGGTAGGTTGTCAGGATGTTCTGGTAGGTCTCCGGCACCAGGGTGGGCGGGGTGACCCACACCTCGACGGACGGGTCGCCGAACTCGTACGAATCGTTTTCACGCATCCCCTTGGTCAGGCGCCACTCGACGTTGCCGCGCAGGCAGCGGAAGAGGAAGTAGAACCGGCTGGCGTCGTAGCCGAGGCTGATCGTGGTTTCGGCCGTCTGCAACTGGTGCTCGAAGGGAGTCATCATCCCGGAGACCGTGAGGGCGCGGTCCCACTCGCCGGGCGAGACCTTGCCGTCCATCGTCGGCGCGGGGTCGAGGCGGGTGGCGACAAACTCCCCCGCGGCCGCCCGGCCGCCTTTCTCTTGGGCGTGGGCCGGCATCCAGGCCAGCCCGGTCAGCACCATTGCCACAGCCAGCAGGCGTCCATTCAGGGTTCTCATGTTCATGCATGCTCCTCGGCGGTTGCGGTTGTTCAGCCTTCGCCTTCTGCAACGACGGCGGCGCTTCGATGGAGTGACGCCCCGATGCCGGACTCGGCAGGCGAGCCGACGACCGCGCGGCATCCCCGGCAAGGTAGTCTGTCCGGGACGGAACTCAAAGAACATCTGAGGGGAGGGCGAGGATTTCCTCCTGACGCCGCATCATGGCGCGGCGGTGTGATCCATGGCGAGGGCGATGGCGCCCCGCACCCCGGCGTCGTAGCCGAGGGCGGCGGGGACGACGCGCACCTCGCGCCGCTGCGGAATGACGTAGTCCGGAAGCCGCCGTCGCAGCGGCTCGAACAATACCGGCCCGGCCTCGCCCAGGCCGCCGCCCACCACGACGAGTTCCGGACTGAACAACGAGACGGCGGCCCCGATCCCCAGCGCCAGCCAGTCCGCCGTTGCGCTGACCGTCTCGCGGGCGACCGGATCGCCGGCCGCCGCCAGGGCAAGAATCTCGCGTCCGCTCCTGGCTGTTCCGCTGCGCTCGCGGTACTGCCGTTCGATCGCCGAACCGCTGGCCAGCGACTCGAGGCAGCCGTGCCGCCCGCAGGTGCACAGCGGCCCGCCGGGCTGCACGGTCATGTGCCCGATTTCGCCGGCCAGGTTCATGACGCCATGCACCAGCCGCCCGTTGGCGATGACGCCGCCGCCGATCCCAGTCCCGACATTGATGTAGAATAAGTCCTGACACCCTCTCCCCGCCCCGAAGCGCCATTCGCCCAGCGCGCCGACGTTGGCGTCGTTCTCCAGCCACGCCGGCACCCCGAAACCCTCCGCCAGCACACGCGCCAGCGGCAGATGCTCCCAGCCGGCGACGTGGTGCGACATCAGGACCTCGCCCGACGCCGGATCCACCGGGCCGCCGAAACTCACCCCGATGCCCGCCACCTCCAACCCGCGCGCCGCGGCGACGGCGAACAGCTCCGTGAGGGCGGCGCGCAACTGCGCGATCTCAGCCTGCGCGCCCGCCGCCCGGGCCGCCGCGTACTGCCGCCGGTCCATCACGGTGCCGGCCCCGTCGGCGAGGGCCAGCGTGTGCCGCGTCCCCCCCTTGTCAATGCCGATGTAGGCTGTCACGGCGAGACCTCGCGGAAACGCCCGCGGAGTACATCGACGAGGAGGTGGAAGTAGATCCCGTGCACGGCCTCGGCCACCCCCATGTCGTTGACCGGCACGTGCAGCACCCCGTCGGCCAGCCCGCGCAGGCGGCCGCCGTCGAAGCCGGTCGCCGCGAAGGTGCGGACGCCCACCGTGCGCGCGTACTCGACGGCGCGGAGGACGTTGGGGCTGTTGCCCGAGCCCGAGATGGCCAGCAGCAGGTCGCCGGGCGCGGCCAGGCTGCGCAGCTGCTGGGCGAAGACGTCCTCGAAGCTGAGGTCGTTGGCCCAGGCCAGGATGTAGGGCACGTTGTCGGTCAGGCTGATGACGCGCAGCCGCCGCTGCGCGGCGAAGTCCGTGAGGGTTCCCTTGCCGAGGTCTTCGCAGAGGTGCGAGGCGTTGGCGGCGCTGCCGCCGTTGCCGACGATGAAGACGGTGCGTCCGGCGGTGTAGGCCTCGACCAGCCAGTCCACCAGCTGGGCGAAGGCGCCGGCGTCGGTGCGGCGGGCGGCATCGAGAACGCGGTCGAGGTAGCCGGCGATCGGGGAAGGGCTGTCCATATCGGCTCCTGGGATGGTCGGTTCACAGATCGTGCGGTCGAAGGGACTCAGAGCATTCCAACCTGCTGGTGTTCAGTGTGTTGCGTGGCATCGTCCACCCGATTGCACGGCGCGATGACCCGGCAGGCCGGAGAACTGCGGCCGTCGTGTGGCGGCGCCGACAGTGACCCTTGGCCACCGGGTTTTCCTGGCGAATCATGCCTCCGGGGGCGGCGTCCGGCTTCACAGTCCATGCTCGGTGCGGGCGATGACGCTGGCCTGCAGCGCGGGCGGCAACGCCACGAAGTATTCGCTGTACCCGCCGATGCGTACGATGAGGTCGGCGTGCTTCGTCGGCTCGCGCTGGGCCGCCAGCATCTCCTCGCGGTCCAGGGCCGAGAACTGGATCTGCATGCCGCCACGTGCGAAAAACGTCCGCACGAGGGCGGTGATCGTGCGGCGGCCCTGGGGGTCGGCCATCAGGCGCTTCTGAAAGCGGACATTGAGCACAGGGGTGCCGATGGCCAGGCTGAGGGGCAGCTTGGCGACCGAATTGAGGAGCGCGGTCGGGCCGGAGACGTCGCGGCCCTGGGCGGCGCCGACCGAGTCGGTGAGCACCTCGCGCGCCCGGCGGCCGTCGGGGGTGGCGCCGACTTCGAGTCCGGCGCCATGGTAGGTGGTGAACAGGATGCACGAGGGCAGGTAGCGGCCGCCGCGCGGCGGCTGGTGTGCCAGCAGTCTTTCCCAGGCGAAGCGGATGACCTCGGCGCCGGGGCGGTCCACGGTGTCATCGTCGTTGCCGAACTTGGGCGCGGCGAACAGTTCCTGCCGCAGCGCCTCGTACCCTTCGAAATCACGGCTCAGCGCCGCCAGCAGATCGGCCGCCGGAATCCTGCCACGCTCAAAGACGCAGGTGCGGACCGCGGCCAGCCCATCAATCAGGTTGGCGATCCCCTGATAGGAGACCACGGACCAGTTGTAGCGCGCCCCGCCGGCCTCGAACGACTTCCGGCGCCTGACGCAGTCGCGGGTGAAGAACGTGCGGTAGAGCTTGGGATCGCCCTGGTTGAAGCGTTGGCGCAGCTGGCCGTTCATGTGTTCCGCGAAGCGGTCGGTCATGTGTCGGATCTGCTCGCGGACCGCCGCCTCGAAGTCGGTGTAGGTTGCGAACTCCGCAAAACCGCCGGTGGGCGGTCCGAGCTGCTGGCCGGAGAGCGGGTCGCGGCCGTCGAAGAGGGCCAGTTCGAGGGCCTTGGCGAGGTTGAGCGACCCTTCGAGGCTGCCGCAGTTGGAGAGCCCGGCGACCATGGTTTCCGTACAGCCGCCGAACGCGACCTCGCGCGCGTCTTCGGGGGTCAGTCCGAGGGGCAGGCGGCAGAGGGTCTCGATGTAGAGGTCGTCGTTGTAGAGCGCGGGCCGGCCGGAGCCCCTGGCGAGGACATCGAGGGCGGCGTCGAGCACGGTGTCGGGGGTGTGGCGGGTGACGCGGAGGGCGACGTTGGGGCGGCGGAAGTGGTTACGCCCGCAGGCGGCGACGCACTCGAAGGTGAGGCGGTTGCACCCGTCGTGCCCCTCGGGCGTGTAGCCGCCCAGCTGGAGGTTCCAGCCGTTGAGCCGTTCGAAGCTGCCCCACAGCTCATCGAGCAGCCGGCGGGCCAGGCGGATGTCGAGCACGCCGTCGGCCAGATCCCGTTCGAAAAGCCCGCCGAGGGCCTGGTCGAGCCGGCCGAGCGAGTCGCAACCGTCCAGCATCCAGCACAGGTTGACGGCCAGCAGGCCCTCGATGAACGACTGCGCCGGCCGCAGGAACCCGTGTCGCAGACCGCGTGCCACCAGCGTCAGCTCGCGCCGCCGTTCGCCGGCGGCCCGCGCGGCCGCCGACTCGACCGCTTCGCAGGCCCGGCCGTGGAAGGCGCGCACCCCGACGGTGTAGTCCTTGAGAGCTTCGAGGAGGCTGACTTCGCCGGCGTCCGCGGCGGCGCCCGCGGCCCGCACGAGCGCCAGCTGTCCATCGAGCTCCGCCTCCATCGCGTCGAAGCCTTCGCCGACCACCCGGCGGATGTCCGGGTTGCTGTGCGTGTAGCCGCCGAAGCAGGGCAGTTGCCGGCCCAGGTCCTCGACGAGGGCATCAATGAACGCACAGTGCTGAGGGAACCGGGCCTTGACGTCGCGGGCGATGTCCGGGCTGACCGACAGGCCGCTGTTGTGGTTGAAGCCGAGGATGAACCGCGCGGCGTGCCAGACTTGGTGGGACTCACGGTTCCAGGCGCCGGGCAGCGGCTCGCAGGGCAACAGCAGGCGGCTGTCGGGAACGGCGACGTCGAAGTGCTCGTACAACCTTCGGAAGGCGCGGCCGACCGGTTGCGGCCAGGGCAGGTCGCAGGCCTCGTAGAACCCCAGGGCCGGCCACTCGCCCAGTTCGCGCAGGATGCCAAGATTCACGGTACGGCCTTGACTGACAGGCGCGAGGCCTGGGTGGCGACTCGTGCCGCCGTAACATACTCCGCGCGGGGGGCCGGACAAGGGACGCGGCGGCCCGCGGGCTACGGCACTTCGTAGAGGAGAAAGCGGCAGGGGATGTCGCCGTTGTAGAGGGGGAACTCCTGGGCCGGCCGCAACGGCATCGCCTTGGCGATCGCGGGCGCCCCCGCCAGCACGCCGACCCGGTACCCGTGCAGCCGGCATAGGCTCGACGCCATCCGGCGCAGGAACTCGGCGCCGGCCGACAGGCGTTCCCCGTACGGGGGGTTGGTGACGACCAGCGCCGGCGGCCCGGGCCAAGCCAGGTCGGCGAGGTCGCAACATCTGAAACCCACGCGCACCCCCGCCGCCCGGGCATTCGCGCGCGCGTCCTCGACGGCCTGCGGATCAATGTCCGAGAGCAGGATCCGCGGGGCCTGTCCGTGCGCGCGGGCCCTGGCTTCCTGGCGGAGGGCGGACAGGCGGGCGGCCGCGGCCTCGTCGTGCAACGCCCAGCGTTCGAAACCGAAGCGGGGACGGGCGATGCCGGGGGCGATGCTGGCCGCCCAGAGCGCCGCCTCGATGCCGATGGTGCCCGAGCCGCACATGGGATCCACCAAGGGCGTGGCGCGATCCCAGCCGGCGAGCCGCAACAGGGCGGCTGCGAGGGTCTCCTTCAACGGCGCCTCGCCGATTCGCGTGCGGTACCCGCGGCGATGCAGGGGAACCCCCGCCAGGTCGAGGTACACCGTGGCCCGGTCGTTGAGGATGTAGACGAAGACGTGAACATCGGGGTCGTTGCGCGCGACGGACGGGCGGCTGCCGTGGCGGTCGCGGAGCTGGTCCACGATGGCGTCCTTGGTCTTGAGGGCGATGAACCCGGAGTGGCGGAACGAGGAGTCGCGGCAGGAGCCGGTCACCGCGAGCGTGTGGCCGGCGGTCAGATAGGGATCCCAGTCGATCGCCCGTACGCCGGCGTAGAGGGAATCGCCGTCGGCGGCGTCGAACCGCGCCAGCGAAACCAGCACACGCTGGGCGATGCGCGATTCCAGGCAGGCCCGCCAGCCGTCCTCCCAGGGGCCGCGCAGGCGGACCCCGCCGGCGGCGATCCGCAGTTCGCCAAAGCCGAGCTCGCCCAGTTCGTCACGCAGGGCGGCCTCGGTGCCGCGGGCGGCGGACACCCAGAACTCCATCGGGCCGCGCTGAGACACACACCACCTCGTCGTCACGGGGGAACGCTGAGACACGCCGGGCTACCATAGGATCGCGAGGGGGCAGTTGCAAGAGCCGCGCCGTGGCGCGAAGCGCGGGGTGCGGAGCGTGGAGCGCGGAGAACGCCGGACGCTGGACTTCGAACGTCGAACGCCGAACGCCGAACGTCGAACGCCGAACGCCGAACGCCGAACGCTGAACGCCGAACGCCGAACGCCGAACGCCGAACGCCGAACGTCGAACGTCGAACGTCGAACAAAGAACGTGGCGCGAAGCGCGGACAACGAAGGACGTGGCGCGCAACGCCGGACGGTAGCATATCACGTTGATTGGTGTACTTCACAACCAGTAGGATGACTGCGCCCTGTCCCTGCGGAACGGTGGCGGGCAATTCCGTGGGGCGGACGGCCCCCGGGCAGGCTGGCGTCACCGCGCGGGGCGCACTATGGTACAGATTTGCACAGGGTGGAGTCGGACGCCTCACCCTTTCCGCGGATGTCAACGGGAAGTCTGTCTTCATGCGGGGTTCGCAGAACGCCAATCCGGACGCGGGGCCGCCTGAGGGAACTCCCTCCTCCGGCGGGCCCGAGGCGACCCCGCAGCCGACCCGCCGTCTCCCCGGGGTGCCCCGCCGGGGCAGTCCGATCGGCCGGCTCGACCGCTATGTGCTGCTGCGGCAGCTGGGGGCCGGCGGCTTCGGCGCCGTCTACCGGGCCCGCGACGAGGTGGCCGACATCGAGGTGGCGCTCAAACTGCTGCCCTCCTTCGTCAGCCAAAACCCCGACGAACTGGCGAGCGTGCGCGAGAACTTCAAGCTCGTGGCCAAGCTGCGCCATCCGCACATCGCCAACGTGCTCCATCTGCACGAGGTTGAGTATGTGGACAGCGTGGCGGAGAGCGCCCTCGGGGTGTCGCCGGGCGACCATCTGATCGTCATGGACTACGTCCCCGGCACCACCGTGCTGGCCTGGCGGCGGCAGTTCGCGAAAGGCCGCGCCCCCGTGGACGAGGCCCTGGCGGTGGCCATGCAGGTGGCCGAGGGGCTGGACTACGCGCACTCCCGCCGGATTGTGCACCGGGACATCAAGCCGGGCAACGTCATGATCACGCCGGACGGCGAGGTCCGCATCCTCGACTTTGGCCTGGCGGCGCAGATCCGCGCCTCGATGTCGCAGATCACGCACACCGCCGAGGTCAGCGGCACCCCGGCCTACATGTCGCCGGAGCAGTGGGCCGGGCGGCCGCAGGGGCCGGCGTCCGACCAGTATGGCCTGGCCGTGCTGTTCTACGAGATGGTCGCCGGCGCCGTGCCGTTCGCCTCGACCTTCGAGTCCAACAACCCGGAGATCATGTTCCAGACGGTGCGCTCGGAGATGCCCCAGCCTGTCCCCGGCCTCACCCGCGCGCAGAACCGGGCGCTGCTGCGTGCCCTCTCGAAGGATCCTCGCGACCGCTTCGCCTCGTGCGCCGATTTTGTCTCCGCGCTGGGCGGCCGCCAGTGGCGTCGCCGTCTGGCGAACGCCCATCCGCGTGTCAGCCACCCCCCGGACCGCCTGACGTCCGAGGCCCGCCCGGCCGCCGCCTGGCAGATCGTGCTGCGCACCGTGCTCTACCTGGGGCTGCTGGCCGTTTCCATGCTGGCCGGCGCCCTCGCCGTGCAACGCGTACGCGCCTGGCAGCGCGAACAGCGCGAGTCCGCCCGCACCCAGCAGGACGCAGACTTCCGGCGCTCGCGCATCGCCAAGCTGCTGGACGCGGCCCGCGCCGCGTTGGCGGAGAAGGCGCCCGAGAAGGCGGGGGCCGCCGTAGACCGCGCGCTGGCGATGGATCCGGAGAACACCGACGCCAAGGCGCTGCAGCGCGATGTCATCCTGGCCGTCAGCCTGGCCGAGGTGATTCCGGCCCGCAGCGAGGCGGAGATGAAGTGGAAGCGGGCGCAGGCGTTCGAGCGCGGGGAGGGATTCGGCGAAGTGATTGACCGCAATCTGGCGGTGCTGGCCGCCGCCAACATGCTCTACGAGGCGAAGGAGTACAGCCAGGCCCTCGACCGCTACCGGCAGCTGATCGCCGAGTTCGAGCGGGTGCAGAAGCTCGACGCCGTGCGGCAGAGCGCCCGCCGCGACAAGGAGAGCGCGGCCGCGGCCCGCGTCCGCACCACGCAGGCCGGCGCCGACGAGACGGCGGCGGAGCTGGTCGCCGGCGCGGTCAACCTCGCCGAGTCGGCGCAGCGGGCTTTCGACGGCGGCGAGTTTGCCGAGGCCAGCAAGCTGTGGATCACGGCCTGTGCGGAGTTCGCAAAGGCCGAGGCCTCGGCCAAGGGGACGCAGGCCATCGAGGCGGCCCGCCAGCGCTACGATGCGGAGGCCGCCAAGATCGCCCCGGATCTGCTGCAGGCCTACGGCGCGGAGGAGTGGGCCAAGGTCAAACTGGCGATGGATGAGGCCACCCACCTGGCGATCGAAGGGAATTGGGACGAGGCGGTCAAGAAGTGGAATCAGGCCCGGCTCGGCCTCGTCGCCGCCCATGTCCAGGCCCTCGAACGCAAGGCCAAGGCCGCCGGGCCGGTGGCGCCCGACTCGCCCGAGGGCGCCGCGCTGGCCGCCGCCCGCGCCGCCCAGGCGGTGGCCAAGGCCGAGGTGGCCAAGGTCGGCAACGACTGGGACAGCGTCCTGCTCTTCTCCCAGGAGGCGTTGACGCACGACGCGGAGTCCGAGCGCGCCCGCCGCCTCTTCGCCGAAGCCCAGGCCGCCCTGCGCGTGAAGACCACCATCGTGGCCGTGGTCGGCGACAAGGAGATCACCGGCGCCCGCGTGCTGATCAACGACGAGCCGTTGCTGGCGGCCACCCCGACCACGGTGGACATGGAGAAGGGCCGCGAGTACCGCGTGGCCGTCAAGTACGAACCCACCGCCGGCGACCAGCGTTTCCTGCCCGCCCAGACGACTTTCATGGCCGACAAGCCCGGCGACTACGTGCTGCGCGTGGTCCTTGAACGCGCCGCCTTCCCGCCGGATCTCGTCGAGGTCGCCGGCGCCGAGTACGCCCTGCTCAGCGGTCTGGCCTTGGGCGGGCGTGAGGCGCAGGCGCGGCAGCGGGATGCCGTCGCCAACGCCCGCCTGCCGTTGGAGGCCCGGTCAGCCCGCGCGGGCATCGTCTTCCGGCTGGTTCCGGCCGGCGAGTTCGTCCGGCGTCCCGTGCCGGGTGCGGGGGCGGCCGTCGAGGCCCAGGCTGAGCGCAAGGTGCGGGTTTCGCGTCACCTGTACGTCAGCCGTTCGGAGATCACGGTCAGCCACTGGCAGGCCGTGATGTCGCCGGGGTCAACGCCACCGGCGGGCGAGGAGGGCGAGTTGCCGAAGGCGGGGGTGACATGGGAGGAGGCCGACGCGTTCTGCCGGAGCCTCTGTCTGGTCGAGGGCGTCCCTGCGGGCTCCTACCGGCTGCCCACCGAGGCGGAGTGGGAATACAGCTGCCGCGCCGGAACCCAGACGCCCTACTACACCGGCGAGACCGAGGGCGACCTGCGCGCGGCCGCCTGGTATGGCGCCAGCGGGGGCGCCCCGCACCCGGCCCGCCGCCTCCTGCCCAACGCATGGGGGCTGTGCGACACCCTGGGCAACGCCTGGGAATGGTGCGCAGACTGGAGCGCCGCCCTGCCCCTGGCCGACCTCACCGACTACGCCGGCCCCGAGAACGGCACCGAACGCATCCTGCGCGGCGGCGGCTGGAACAGCCCCTTCGCCGAGACCCGCGCCGACGTCCGCTCCGCCCTCAACCCCGCCACCACCCTGCCCGACGTCGGCTTCCGCATCGTCCGTGCCCTGCCACCTGCGCCTTGAAACGACCCGTGCGGCGGGCTGCGGAACTGGGCGCGACAACGATTCCGGCCTCCGCCGCAGGGGCTGCCGCCGCCCGTTGACCGGCCGTCACCGTATGCCCGCGCGCCCCGTTGAACTCATTGGCACCGAGGCTATAGTACGGGCTTTCCCTGCGCGTTTCCAGCGTTTGTGACGGCCGCCGGCGATGCGGTTTGTCTTGCGCTGTCAAAGGAGAGCAGCCATGGCCAAGGATCCGAAGCAGGCACAGAAGAAGAAGCACATTGTGAAGGGGCCGTGCGAGGACTGCCACACGACGGAAGGCGAGTTCACGGTCGTGCGCCGTCAGGTGGTCGGCAGCAAGGGCCGCATCATCAAGCTCTGCGCCAAGTGCGCCATCAAGCCCTGACCCGGCGATCTCCCATCCGGGGTGGCCGCACGGCGAGGCCTCCCGCCGGCAACGCCTGAGCGCGCCGGCGGCCGGCCGGGGCGTCAGCGCGTCCGCTGTTCGAGGCGGGCGCGGGGGGCGGCGCCGTGGCGCAAGGGCGGCCTGTCCACAGCCTGGCCGTCCTGCCCCGCAGCCTGGAGTCTCCACCCGCTGGCTTCGGCGGGGTCACGGGGGACGCCCAGGCCCTGCTCGTACATGTCAGCGAGGTTCAGGCAGCTTGCCCGGTGCCCCTGCTGGGCGGCCTTCCTGTACCATTCGGCGGCCTCGCACACATTCCGGGCCACGCCGCATCCCGATTGTAGCATCGCGGCCAGGGCGAACTGGGCGTCCGCGTTCCCGGTCGCGGCGGCATCGCGGAGTCTCTGTACGGTATCATTCATCGGTTGTACGCTTCCCATGGGTTGTGTGTCTGGGGGTTCCGGCGGGGGAGGGGGCGGCGGGCGTCACGCGTATGGCGGCGGATGGCCCGGGGGTGCCGGCAGGCCGCGGACGCAGGACGCTGGAGAGGGGAGACCTGGGGGGTGGCCGCCGATGTGGCGGCCGGCCTGGGCGATATTGTAAGGCTTGAGGCCGACGATCGACTTGCCCTGGAAGAGGATGTCCCCTTCGGTAGGGGCGAACAGACCGGTGATCATATTGAAGATGGTGGTCTTGCCAGCGCCGTTCGGGCCGATGATGGCGCGGATTTCATGCTCCTTCACGTTGAAGGAGATGTCGGTCAGCGCCTTGACGCCACCGAAGCGCAGGGAAATGTTCTGCAGGTCGAGAATGACCTCGGCTATTTTCTTGGGCATTTTTTAG
>MVZH01000048.1 GCA_002068325.1 Lentisphaerae bacterium ADurb.BinA184
GGGAGACGAGCTTGTCAAGGTGGCGGTGGACTGCCCGCCGCGAACAGTGTGCCGCCGCCGCCGCGCGGCGTTCATCCACCGGCCCCTGGGCCGCCAGCCGCACGATCGCCACACGGGTCGGATGGGTGAAAGCCGTCGCCAGGCGGTAGATGGCGGCGGCCGGACTCGCCGTGGCACGCGCCGACAGGCGGACCGCCTCAAGCAGCGCCACCGCTTCCGGCTGGGATGTGTCCGGCAACGCCCGGTAGGACACGTAGCGGCCCTGGCGTCTCGCCGTCAGCAGCCCGCGGGCGTTCAGCATGCGCAGGTAGTGGCTGCACACCGGGACCGGCATCCCCGCCTCCTCGGCGAGCGCGGACACCCGCATGCCACGGCCGCGCAGAAGGAGCAACAGCAGCCGGAGACGCTGGCGGTTGGCCAGGACGCGGCAGGTCCGCCAGAGCGTCGGACGGAGGGCGTGGTTCCGGTTCGTAGCCATGGCGTACTTTACAAAGTGTGACGCAGAGGTCAAGGGAGAGGCGGGCGCAGGCGTCCCGTGGAGTGCCATCGTCCATTCCGTGCCCCGATCCCGGTCCCGGTTCGCCAGGCGCTCTCCTGGCCAATGGCATCAGCCGCGTCGAAGGAATCCGCCGGCAGCGTTCCTTGGTGTCTGCCTGTTGCGGGCACGGGCAGGGGCGGGGAAGGTGCAAGGTGGGTCATGATGCCAACCGACCGCCTGGTGCGCGGAAGGCCAGGGACAGACCGCGCCCTGCGATCCCTTTGGGATGATCGTGAGAGGGAGGCATGACAAGAGTGCCGGGAGGGGGATTCCCTCCGTCTTGCGCACGCGTACCGCTTCGCTGGGAACGTGTGCGCCCGCTCGACGTGATGGCGACGTCGCCCGGCGGAATTTCCATGCACCCAGGGAGCACACCGCTGAGAGCGTCCTCTCGCACTCCCCCTCATTCGGGAGTGTGACACACTTTGCGAAGTGTGGCACAGGTGCCGAGGGAAAACCGGCCCCGGGACGGTCATCTCGCACTCGCCTCATTCGGGATTGTGACACACTTTGCGAAGTGTGGCACAGGCTGGCCGGCAAAACGCCCGCCAACGGGCGCGGCACTCGTGACGGGCCGGGGGGAGGAGACGGACGATTGCCGTGCGCGCCGGCTGACCGGGCGGACCGTGTACGTCACTCACAGGCCGAGGGGCGCGTGGACGGCGTCCCGCATCGTGCCGCCGACGCTGCGCGGGCGGGCAGGCCGATGCGCTCGACGGGGATCGGCAGGAAGCCCAGGCCGAAGGCGGGCGAGTCCGGCCGCAGGGCGAAGTTGCCGGCGGCGGCATCCACGAAACCGACGTCCTGGCCGACCAGGTTGTCTTCGAAGCGGACCATGTCCGCCGTGGCCCCCCAGTAGATTTCCGTCCATTCTCCGCCGACGCAGAGGTTGCGGGCCACCACGATGTTCCCCGGCGGAATGCCGGCGCCCCCCTCGTAGAAGGGCACCAGGTCCGCGAGTTCGGGGTAGCGGGTGCTGTAGGGCGGCTGGCGCCAGTTCATGTCGTCGAGCCGCTTCCGCATGGTGTCGTAGACCATGTTGCGCCAGACGGGGGCCGACGACAGTCCGCGCCCGTCCAGCGACACCGCTGGCGTGCACTCGACGAAGACGTTGTTCTCGACGCGGAAGTCGCGTCCGCCCCCCAGGAAGGCGGCCCGCTGCACCCTCCAGAAGATATTGCCGAAGATGACGGTGCCGCTGACGCAGTCGTCGTTGTAGACGCCCATTGAACCCATGCCGACCCCGCCGGTGTGATGGATGTAGTTGTGGCGCACGGTGTTGCCGCGGTAGGTGTAGTCCCGTCCCAGGTAGACGGCGCCGACGTCGCCAGTCTCCAGGCAGACATGATGGATCTCGTTGTACTCGATGGCGAAGTCGTTGCCGCCGAAGAGGATGGCGCAGTGGGGGTGGTCGTGGATCAAGTTGTGGGCGATGCGGATGCCGACCCCGTTGGCATGGACCGCCGGGACGTAGCATTTTGACCAGCGCGCGATGTGATGGATGTGGTTGGCTTCGACCACATGCCCCGCCGGTGTGAGCGTGCGCCGGTCGCCGCCCGAGACCTCGATGCCGCCGTCGCCGAGGCCGGACATCACGCAGCCGCGCACCTGGTGCAGACGGCCGCCCTCGAGCCGGACACCGTAGTTGCCGAGGTTGCGGAATCCGCAGTCCTCGATGCGGCAGTCCTCGCCCCCGTTGCCCTCGATGCCGGTGCCGCGGGCGTGTTCGAAGACGAGGCCCGCGATGCGCACGTGCGACGCCCCGTCCAGCCGGACGAAGGGTTGCTCCAGGACGGAGACCGCGGTGTCGCCGGCCGCCGGCGCCTGCGGCGGCCAGAAGTAGAGCATGCCAGTGGCGCGGTCGGCGTACCATTCGCCGGGCTGGTCGAGTTCCTCGAAGACGTTGAGGAACTGGATGCGTTGCCCGGCGCGGAACCCGTAGTTGCCCGCGGGCGGGGCGAGCCGGATGTGACGGGCCTGTGCATCGAGGCTGGCGATGCGCTCGTACGAGTTGGCCCAGTCCCAGGCCCAGTAGCCATGGACGACGGCCTCGGTGGGCGTGGCCCAGCGTGCCGGGCGGTCGCCGTCGTAGAAGAAGCCCTCGTCGAGCTTCCCGATCTTGCCGCCGTGCTGATCATCCTCGGCCCCGGCCTCGGGGAAGCCGCGGATCGTGGTGAACCCCTCGTTGGGCCAGCGGGCCAGGGGCATCGGCTCCCCGCGGAAGAACAGCTCCAGCATTGCCGGCGCCACCGGCCGGCCGAAGCCGCGCGAGCGGAAGATGCCGACCTCGGCGACGCCGAGGGCGCGCAGGTCGGCGGCGAGGACCTGGCCGCGCGCCTCGGGGGCGAGCCGTGCGAGCACGGCGCGATCCGTCACGGGACGCCAGTCGTTGACGGCGACGCCGCCGGTGAAGCGGACCTCCTGCCCGTCCGCCGCGCGCAGGGTGAGCGGTGCCTCGGGCGTGCCGCTGTCCTCGGCGGTCAGGACCAGCCCCGTCCGGATGGGGTGGACGCCCCCTGCCAGCTCGATCGTCGCCGGCCCCCTGAGCCGTCCTTGGGCGCGGATCTCGCGCAGGCGGTCGCGCGCCCGCCCGACGGTGGCGAGGGGGCCGCGGCGTCCCCGGCCGGTGCGCGTGGGGGCCTCGCCGTCGTGGGCGTCGTCGCCATCCGGGGCCACGTAGAGCACGGTTTCGCGCGGAGTCTCCGTCATCGGGTTGCACCCCCAGCTGAGAGTCGCCGCCAGCCCGGCCGCGGGCAGGAGGGCGAGCCATTGTGCAGGCCGTCGCGGCCACCGCCCCAGGCGTCCGGCGCGGCCTCCGCCGCGGCCGGCGCCGGGTTCCGTCTGGCTCCGGCGGGTCATCCGGCCGTCAGTCCGTAGGCGCGGCTGAGGCGGCCGATCTCGCGGAGGACGCGCGCCTCGTCGGGATGGATGTCGCCGAACGGGCGCGGGCCGACGTTGAGGAGGAAGGCGTCGGCGCCGCGGCCACGGGCGCGCCGCAGGGTGGCGAGGATGTCGTCGGCGCGTTTGACCTCGTGGGTGCGCGGGGCGTAGGCCCAGCCGCGGTTGAGGTTCCACCAGACGGCCTTGGGGCGGTCGCCGACTTGCGTCGTGTTGAAGCCGATGGTGTTTTCGCCGGGCAGGTCGAGTTCCCAGATCTGGTAGTCCTCGCCGGGTTGCGGCAGGATGTGGGTGTTGTTGACGACGACGGCGTCGGGTTGCAGGGCATGGATCAGATCGTAGGTGGTGGCGAGGTCCCAGGCGCCGCGCGGCGTGAAGTAGAGCTGCTCGATGTCGGTGTCGAACTGGGCGCAGGGCCAGTAGCCGTCGAAGAGCACGCCGGCGATGGGGCCGTAGCGGGTGAGCAGCTCACGCAGTTGTCCCTGGTAGTAGGCGACGTAGGCGGGCCAGTCGTGGCGGTAGGCCGGGTGTGTCCAGTCCAGCAGCGAGTAGTAGAGGTGCAGTTTGAGGCCGCGGTCGGCGAGGGCCGTGGCGAGTTCGCCGATGATGTCGCGCCGGAAGGGGGTGCGGGTGATCTTCCAGTCGGTGAGGTCGGTGTCCCAGAGGCAGAAGCCGTCGTGGTGTTTGCTGGTGATGAGGAGGAACTTCTGGCCGCTTTCGAGCATGAGGTCGGCCCACTCCTCGGCGTTGAAGCGGGCGGGGTTGAACTGGGTGAGGCGCTGGCGGTAGGTGTCCCACGGGATGCGCTCCGTGTAGTAGACCCATTCGCCGCGGCCGTTCAGCGCGTACAGCCCCCAGTGCACGGACAGCCCGAACCCGCTGTCCACGAACGACTTGACGCCTGCGGGGGACGCCTGCAGGCGGGCCGCGCCGGTGTTTTCGAAGGCCGGGGCGACGGGCAGGTTCTTCATCGGGTTCTCCTTCGTGTTGGCGACAGGGGCGGAGGGCGCCGTGGCGGCACGGAATGTAGTCCCGGCAGGGAGGGTCGCCAGTCCCGGGTGGCCGCGGGCTGTCATCCGCGGGGGGCGGGGTCAGCGCCCCGTGGAGCTGGCGGCCGCGGCGCGGCGCGCCCAGGCGTCGGCCGCGAGCACGGATTCGATGCTCGACGCGGCCTGTGTGCGGTGCGCGGTCATGACGGCCTCGACCACGCCCCAGATGCCGGCGAAGGGGAGGCGGCCGGCGAGGAAGGCGGCGACGGCGACCTCGTTGGCGGCGTTGAGGACGGCCGGCAGGGTGCCGCCGGCGGCCATGGCCTGGCGGGCGAGCCGGAGGGCGGGGAAGCGCGCGGGGTCCGGCGGCTCGAAGGTCAGGGTGGCCGCCTGATCGAAGGCGAACCTCGGCAACGGGGTCTCGCGCCGGGCCGGGTAGGTGAGGGCGTACTGGATGGGCAGCCGCATGTCAGGCCGGCCCATCTGCGCCAGCAGGCTGCCGTCGGTGAATTCGACCATCGAGTGGATGACGGACTGGGGATGGATGACGACGTCCACCTGCTCGGGGCGGACGTCGAACAGCCACTGCGCCTCGATCATTTCGAGGGCCTTGTTCATCAGGGTGGCGGAGTCAATGGTGATCTTGGGGCCCATGCGCCAAGTCGGGTGGGCGAGGGCCTGGGCCGGGGTGACGGCGGCGAGGTCGGCCGCGGGCAGGGCGCGGAAGGGGCCGCCGCTGGCGGTTAGGATCAGCCGCCGGACGCTGTCGTGCGGGCGGCCGTCGAGGCACTGGAAGATGGCGGAGTGCTCGCTGTCCACCGGGAGCAGGCGGACGCCGCGGCGGCGCACGGCCGCCATGACCAGGCCGCCGGCCATGACCAGGATCTCCTTGCTGGCCAGGGCGATGTCCTTGCCGGCCTCGATGGCGGCCAGCACGGGGGCGAAGCCGGCGGTGCCGGTGATGCCGCAGAGCACGGTGTCAACGTCCGCGGCGGTGACCATCTCGACCAGGCCGTCCGCGTCGGCGGTTGCCGTGACGCCGGCGGGCAGGGCCTGGCGGAGGGCATCGAGGGCGCCGCGATCCTCGATGGCGACGCGGCGGCAGTCGAAGGCGCGGGCCTGCTCGGCCAGCCGTTGCCAGCGCCGTCCGGCGGCGAGGCCGACGACGCGCACCTCGTCGCGCAGGTGCTCGGCCACCCACACGGCGCTCTCGCCGATTGAGCCGGTTGATCCCAGGATGACGACGTTGCGCATGGTGCGGATCTCTCTCCGGCCGTCGGGCCTGCGGCGGCAGCCCGGGACAGTGGCGCGCGCCGCCCAGACGCTCAGCGCGCCCAGGCCACCCACGCGTAGAACAGGGGTGCGACGTAGATCAGGCTGTCCACCACGTCGAGGCACCCGCCCAGTCCGGGCAGGGCGCCGGAGTCCTTGACGCCGGCGGCGCGTTTGAGCATGGATTCGGTCAGGTCCCCGGCCAGCCCGAGTACGGCGAAGAGGGCGCCGAGGAGGGCCGCGACCCATACGGTGAGGATGGGTTCCCCGTGGAGGGCGAAGCGCTCGCGCCACAGCCACACGAGCGCGACGGCCACGGCCACGGCCAGCACGACCCCGCCGGCCAGCCCCTCCCAGCTCTTCTTCGGGCTGAGGCCCGGGCACATCTTGTGGTTGCCGCGCGGTCGGGCGGCCGTCCAGGTGCCGAGGGCATAGGCGCCGATGTCGGCCGCCTTGGTGACGGCGATCATGAAAAGCAGCAGCCAGCGTCCTTCGCCGAGGCCGCAGCCCGCGATGCCGTAGAGGCGCGGCATCCAGCCGAGGGTGCCCCACACCAGCAGCAGCGCCCCCAGGCTGGCGATCAGCCGCCGCACCCCCTCGCCCAGCGCCGGCCGCCGCGCCGCCAGGCCGGCCATCCAGGCCACGGCGACGGCGAGGGCCGCCGCCGCAAAGGGGCCCTCGCGCCACTGGACGAAGACGCCTCCGAGCAGGCTCGGAGCGAGGTCGCCGAAGACCAAGGCGAGGCCGGCCAGGGTCATGGGGGCGGTGTAGACCGGACTCCCGGCCCGCCCGAGCAGCCCGGCGAGCTCCGTCAGCGCGAGAGCCACGAAACCGAGGGCGAGCACGAGGAACCACACGGCGCCGACGCCCCCCGGCCAGAGCAGCCCCCCGGCGGCGAAGGCACCCAGCAGCAGGCCGGTCACGATGCGTTTCAGCAACACGCGCTAACGCCCCCCGAACCGGCGCTGCCGGCGGGCGAACTCGGCGAGGGCGGCCTCGAACTCGGCCTCGCCGAAGTCTGGCCACAGGCAGTCGCAGAAGTAGAGTTCCGCGTAGGAGAGTTGCCAGAGGAGGAAGTTGCTCAGCCGGCATTCGCCGCTGGTGCGGATCAGCAGGTCGGGGTCGGGGAGGTCGGCGGTATAGAGCCGGTGCGCAAGGTCGTACTCGGCGACGTCCTCGATGTCCAGGCGGCCGGCGAGGACGTCCTGGGCGAGGGTGCGGGCGGCGGCGGTGATTTCCGCGCGGCTGCCGTAGCTCAGGGCGAGGGTGAGGACGCCCTTGGTGTTGGTGTGGGTGGCGGCCAGGGCCGCATCGAGGCGGCGGCGGACGGCCGTGGGCAGCCGGTCGAGCTGGCCGATGGCGTTGAGGCGGATGCCGTGCCTCTGCAGGTCTTCGAGCCGTTCGTCGAGGAACTGCCGCAGCAGGCCCATGAGCTGTCGGACTTCCGGCTGGGGGCGCCGCCAGTTCTCGGTGCTGAACGCGTACAGCGTGAGGTGGCGGATGCGGTGCTTGGCGCAGCACTCGACGGTGCGGCGGACCGCTTCGGCGCCGGCGCGGTGGCCCTCGATCCGTGGCACGGCGTGGCGGGCCGCCCAGCGGCCGTTCCCGTCCATGATGACGGCCACGTGCGTGGGCAGGGATGGGCTGGGCGCGGGTGTCATGCGGCCATGGCGCGCGGCCGGCGGCCGCGCCGGCTCCCGTCAGAAGGTGAAGGTCTGCTCGCGTTTCGGGCCGATCGAGAGGAGGCTGATGCGGCACTGGGCCAGCTCGGCCAGCCGTTCGAGGTAGCGCAGCGCGGCCGCCGGCAGGTCGCGCCGGCAGCGCACCCCGGAGGTGGGCTGCCGCCAGCCGGGCATCTCCTCGTAGACGGGCACCGCGCGGGTGATGTCCTCGATGTCGGCCGGCATTTCGTGGGTGACGACGCCATCAATCGAGTAGGCCGTGCAGATGCGCAGCGTGCGGACGTCGTCGAGGACGTCCAGCTTGGTCACGGCCATCTCGTCGGCGCCGTTGAGCATGGCGGCGTAGCGGGTGGCGACGGCGTCGAACCAGCCGCAGCGCCGCGGCCGGCCGGTGGTGGCCCCGAATTCGCTGCCGACGCGGCGCAGCTCGTCGCCGGTGTCGTCGGTCAGCTCGGTCGGGAAGGGGCCGCTGCCGACGCGTGTGGTGTAGGCCTTGGCGACGCCGATGACGCGTTCGATGCGCGACGGGGCCAGCCCGCCGCCGGTGCAGGCGGCGCCGGCGGTGGTGTTGCTGCTCGTCACGAACGGGTAGGTGCCGTAGTCCACGTCCAGCCACGTGCCCTGGGCCCCCTCGAAGAGGATTTCGCGGCCCGCGCGGGAGGCCTGGTTGACCATGAGGACGGTGTCCTTGACCAGCGGGGCCAGGCGGTCGGCGGCGGCGGCCAGCCGGCCCCACTCCGCATCCACGTCCAGGGGCGCCTCGCCGCCTTCGGACAGCAGGCGGTTGTAGAACCCGGCCTGGGCCCGGAAACGCGCCTCGAAGCGCGCGGGGTGGAGGAGGGCGGCGGCCCGGATGCCGACGCGGTTGACCTTGTCGGCGTAGGCCGGGCCGATGCCGCGCTTGGTCGTCCCGATCTTGTTCTCGCCCAGCTTGCGCTCGAACAGCCCGTCCATCTGCCGGTGGTAGCAGAAGACCAGTTGCGCGCGGCTGCTCAGGTGCAGGCGCGACCGCACGTCAATGCCCTTGCCCTCCAGCTCGGCAATCTCCTGGTCGAGCGCCAGCGGATCCACCACCACGCCGTTGCCGATGATGCACAGCGACCGCTCGCGCAGGATGCCGGACGGCACCAGGTGGAGGACGAACTGCTGCTCGCCGACCTTGACCGTGTGCCCGGCGTTGTTCCCGCCCTGGAAGCGGACGACGACGTCGGCCCTCTCCGTCAGCACGTCAATGATCTTGCCCTTGCCTTCGTCGCCCCACTGCAGGCCGACCAGTACGGTGTTCGCCATGCCCAACCTCCGCTCACCTGAACGACTTACCACCGGGACCCAACGCCTCAAAAACCGACTGCCCCGTGCGTCCTCCGGGCAGGAACGCTCGCTTCAGCCTACGGGCGGCCCCGGCGCACGGCCGCAGCGGATGGGCACGCAACGCTCTGGACCGCCGTGTCGTCAGGCGCTTCGAGCTTTCGCGGCTGACGCCCAGGCCGGGGGGGGCGCCCGGCCCATATCTGGACAACACAAAGCGGGCGCCGAGACGATTGCCGCCATCCGTCGCCCGCGAAACAAGGTAGCACCCGCCCGCCCGATTTCAACCCGTCGCCCGCCGCCGCCTTGCCGCGTGCGCGTTCACGCGGTACGGTGAGGGTGTTGCCCAGCGCCCGAGGCCTTCACCGGCCGGACGGTGTCCCCGCGGGCAGGGGCGTGGCCGGCGGGCGGAACAGGGGCTTCACCCGGCACCGGCGGCCGGCTTCGGTGCCCGCGCCGCGGGGGCGGGAGGCGCAGGGCGGCGGAACGGAATGCGGCCGGCATTTGCACGGCGCCGCGGCCGATGTATATTAAGTTCATCAAAACAATCAAGATTCGTCGCCGCCCCCGCGGGGACGGCCGGGCGCCGGGCCGGCGGGGCGGGTTCCGGGCGTCGCCGGCGCGCAAGGATTGAGGAGCAGCCACATGAGCCATGTCCACCTCGACAACTCGCAGTCCATCGGCAACACCCCGTTGGTCCGGCTGAATGCCGTGACACGGGGGGCGCGGGCCACGGTGCTGGCCAAGGTCGAGGGCCGCAACCCGTCGTACTCGGTCAAGTGCCGGATCGGCGCGGCCATGATCTGGGACGCCGAGGAGCGCGGCGTCCTCAAGCCTGGCGTCGAGATCATCGAGCCGACCAGCGGCAACACCGGCATCGCGCTGGCCTACGTGGCGGCCGCCCGCGGCTACCGGCTGACGCTGACCATGCCGGAGACGATGAGCATCGAGCGCCGGCGCGTCCTGGCGGCCTTCGGCGCCCAGCTCATCCTCACCCCGGGCGCCGAGGGGATGGCGGGCGCGGTGAGGCGGGCCGAGGAGATGGCGGCCGCGGACCCGGCGCGCTATTTTCTTCCCCAGCAGTTCAAGAACCCCGCCAACCCGGCGATCCATGCCCGGACCACCGGGCCGGAAATCTGGCGGGACACCGACGGGGCCATTGATGTGTTCGTGGCCGGGGTGGGCACCGGCGGCACGATCAGCGGCGTGGCGCGTTACCTGAAGCGGACGGAACGCCGCCAGGTGCTGTGCGTGGCGGTCGAACCGGCCGAGAGCCCGGTCATCGCGCAGGCCCTGGCCGGGCTGCCCCTGCGGCCCGCGCCGCATAAGATCCAAGGCCTCGGCGCCGGCTTCATCCCCGACACGCTCGACCTGAAGATGATCGATCGGGTCGAGGCCGTGAGCGGTGCGGAGGCGATCGAGATGTCCCGGCGGCTGGCCCGCGAGGAGGGTATCCTCTCGGGCATCTCGTGCGGCGCCGCGGTCGTCGCCGCCCTGCGGCTGGCCTTCGACACGGCGTTCGGCGGCAAGACGATCGTGGTCATCCTGCCCGACGGCGGCGAACGGTATCTCTCGACCGCCCTGTTCGAAGGCATTGGCTGAATCTGGCCGCGAGGGCACGGTGCCGAGACGGCGGACAGCCCGCGCGGCGAGACCGATTGAACCCCGGCCTGCGCACGGTTCCGGCGCCGGCCCTTCCGGTAAAGGAGGACGACGATGAGCAAGACCCCCACGACACCCCCCGGCATCGGCACCCTGGCGCTGCACGCCGGGCAGCAGGACGATCCGACGACACACGCCTGCGCCGTCCCGATCTACGCCACCGCCGCCTACAACTTCACCAGCACCGACTACGCCGCCGACCTCTTCGCCCTGCGGACGCCCGGCAACATCTACTCGCGGCTCGGCAATCCCACCAACGATGTCCTCGAGAAACGTCTGGCCGCCCTCGACGGCGGGGCCGCGGCCCTCGCCCTGGCCAGCGGCATGGCCGCCATCACCGCCGCCGTGGTCACCGTCACCCACAGCGGACAGAACTTCCTTTCCTCAACCAACCTCTACGGCGGCACCTGGACGCTGTTCACGCAGACGTTCAGGAAGCTCGGCATCGAGGTCCGCTTCTTCGACCCGCTCAAGCCCGAGCAGATCGCCGGCCTGGCCGATGCCAACACCCGCTGCGTCTACATCGAAGGCGTCGGCAACCCCAAGAACGACGTGCCCGACTTCCGGGCGGTCGCCGACGCCGCCCACCACCACGGGCTGCCGCTGATCGTTGACAACACGGTGCTCACCCCGTACCTGTTCCGCCCCCTCGAACACGGCGCCGACATCGTCGTCTACTCGACCACCAAGTACCTCGGGGGACACGGCGTCCACGTCGGCGGCGCCATCGTGGACGGCGCTTCCTTCCCCTGGGCCAACGATCCCGGCCGCTGGCCCGAGTTCGCCCAACCCGACCCCGCCTACCACGGCGCCGTCTTCACCGAGGCGGCCAAGGGCGTCGGCGACGCCGCCTTCGCCCTGCACGTGCGAACCCACTGGCTGCGCGACACCGGGGCCTGCATGAGCCCGTTCGCCGCCTTCCTTTTCCTGCTCGGCGTCGAGACGCTGCACGTGCGCATGGAACGGCACGTCCGCAATGCCCTCGCCATGGCGCGTTGGCTGGAGAGGCATCCGGCGGTCGCCTGGGTCAACTACCCCGGGCTGCCCAGTCACCCGCAACACGCCCACGTCACCCGATACCTGCCGCGCGGCGCCGGCGCCATCATCGGCTTCGGCATCAAGGGAGGCCTTGACGCCGGTAGGAAGGTCATCAACAACGTGCGCCTGATCAGCCACCTGGCCAACATCGGCGACGCCAAGACGCTGATCATCCACCCGGCCTCGACTACGCACTCCCAGCTCACCCCCGACGAGCAGACCGCCACCGGGGTCAGCCCGGAGTTCATCCGCTTCTGCGTCGGAATCGAAGACGTCGAGGACATCCAGGCCGACCTCGACCGCGCCCTGCGCGCCTCGCAGAAATAGCCGGGCCACTCATCAACCTCGAAGGCTCGAGGCGTTTCAGGCGCGGGCGCCCGCCGTCTGCACGGCCACACTTGCCACGAGGACGATGGAGAGCGGTGCCGTCGTTCGTCCTTTCAGCTCTGCATGATCTATCTGGACCACAACGCCACCACGCCGGTCGCGCCCGAGGTCGTCGAGGCGATGGCCGCCTGCCTGCGCGACTGCCCCGGCAATCCGTCCAGCGTGCACCGGGCCGGCCAGGAGGCGGCGCGGCGCCTTGACCGTTCGCGCGAAGCCGTGGCCGCGCTCATCGGCGCGGCGCCCGACGAGATCGTCTTCACCAGCGGCGCCACCGAGGCCGACAACCAGGCCGTGCTGGGGCTGGGCGTGTCCCACGACGGGCGGGCGTCCCACATCGTCGCCTCCGCCATCGAGCACCAGGCCGTGCTCGCCCCGGCCCGGGTTGCGGAGTCCGCAGGCACGCGGCTCGACCTGATCGGCGTCGATGCCCTTGGCCGGGTCAACCCCGCCGACGTCGCCGCGGAGGCCGGCTCGGGAACCGCCCTGATCTCCCTCATGCTGGCCAACAGCGAGACCGGCGTCCTGCAACCGGTGCGCGAGATTGCGGACTTCGCAAAATCCCGCGCGATCCCGATGCACACCGACGCCGCCCAAGCCGTCGGCAAGATCGCGGTGGACGTGCGCGAACTGGGCGTTGACCTGCTCTCGATGTCGGCGCACAAGCTGCGCGGCCCCAAGGGCATCGGCGCGCTCTACGTGCGGCGCGACTTCCCCGCTCCGGTTTGGCTTCACGGCGGACCTCAAGAGGGCGGGCGGCGCGGCGGCACCGAGAACCTGCCGGGGGTCGTGGGGTTCGCCAAGGCGTGCGAGCTGGCGGCGGCGCGGCTGGCCGAATACATTGGCCGGGTCGGGGCGTTGCGGGAACGCCTCGAAACCGGGGTGCGCACGCGGTTCCCCGAGGCCGTCGTCAACGGCGCCGGCGCGGCGCGGCTGCCGAACACGCTGAGCGTCTCATTCCCCGGCATCGAGGGTGCGAGGCTGGCGCTGAGCCTGGACCTGGCCGGGATTGCGGTCTCGACCGGATCCGCGTGCTGCGGCAAGCGCCCCCAGGCGTCGCATGTGCTGCTGGCCATGCATCACGATTACGGCGTGGCAACTTGTGCGGTGCGGTTCTCCCTCGGCTGGGAGACCACGGCGGCGGAGATCGAAGCCACCCTGGCCGCCGTCGCGGCGACTGTGCCGCGGTTGCGCACGCTGAACCCTGAACCCTGAACGCCGAACGCGGAACGCCGAACGCGGAACGCCGAACGCGGAACGCGGAACGCCGAACGCGGAACGCAGAACGCGGAACGCGGAACGCAGAACGCCGAACAAAGAACGGGACGCGTAGCGCGCGGAACCGCGAACAAAGAGCAGGGCGCGTAGCGCGCGGAACGCCGAACGCTGAACGCGGAACGCAGAACGCCGAACAAAGAACGGGACGCGTAGCGCGCGGAACGCCGAACGCGGAACGACGACACCCCGGAGCCTGCCCGTGTCCCGCATTGTCGTAGCAATGAGTGGTGGTGTGGACTCGACGCTGGCCGCGGCCCTGTTGCACGAACAAGGCCACGAGACCATCGGCGTCACGTTGCGCCTGCATCCGTGCGAAGGCTCGGGGCAGGCCCGCTCCTGCTGCGGCGGCGACAGCGTGGCCCAGGCCCGGGCCGTCGCCGGCCAGCTCGGGATCCCGCACCACGTGCTGGACTGTCAGGATCTCTTCGCCGACGAGGTGCTCCGCCCCGCCTGGGACGATTACCGGAACGGCCGCACCCCCAACCCCTGCGTGCTCTGCAACGCCCGCCTCAAGTTCGGCGCCCTGCTGGAGTTCGCCCGGACGCTGGGCGCAGAGCGCGTCGCCACCGGTCACTACGCACGGCTCCTGCCCGGGGCCGACCCCGCCGCCGCCCCGGTCCTGCACCGCGGCGCCGACCGCGCCAAGGACCAGTCCTACTTCCTCTTCGCCCTCGACCCCGGCCAGCGCCGCGCCGCCTGCTTCCCCCTGGGCGGGCTGGAGAAATGCGAGGTCCGCAGACTGGCGCGCGAACGCGGGTTGGTGACCGCCGACCGGGCGGAGAGCCAGGACATCTGCCTGGCAGGTGATGCGGAGGGCTTCGCCAGCCTTCTCGCCGCGCAGTTCGCGGGCGGCGCGACCCGTCCCGGGCATTTCGTTGATGAGACCGGGCGGGTGCTGGGCGCGCACCGGGGCGTCGAGTCGTTCACCATCGGCCAGCGGCGCGGGCTGGGCGTCGCCCTGGGCGCTCCGGCCTGGGTCAGCGAAATCCGCGCCGGAACCGCGGAGGTCGTCCTGACCACCCGCGAGGAGGCCCTGCTGGCCGGCGGACTCGAGGCCGACGGCATGGTCTGGCAGGCGGTGCCGCCGGAGGCGGGGACCCGCTACCGCCAGCGCCCGACGCCGGCCTCGGTCGTGCGCCGGGCCGACGGTTCGGCCTGCGTGCACTTCCTCCGCCCGGTCAAGGCCGTCACCCCCGGCCAGGCCGCCGTCCTGTACCAGGGCGACCGCGTCCTCGGCGGCGGCTGGATCAGGCGAAGCCTGCCTCTTCCATCTTGAGGTCGTGCGTGCTGGTCGACTGCGCAATGCTGTGCAGGTAGTAGAACAGCCCCCGCCGCGCGAGCAGCTCGGCGTAGGAACCGTCCTCGACAATCCGCCCCTCGTCCACCACCAGGACGCGGTCAACCCGGCGGATGGTGCTCAGGCGGTGGGCGATGACGACGGACGTGCGGCCCCGGAACAGCTCCTCGAGCGCCCGCTGCACCAGGCTCTCGGCCTCGTTGTCCAGGGCCGACGTCGCCTCGTCCAACGCCAGGAAGCGCGGCTGCAGGAGCATGCAGCGGGCGATCGCCAGGCGCTGCCGCTGTCCGCCCGACAGTTGCCCGCCGCCTTCGCCGACCCGGTGTTGGAGGCCGTGCGGGAAGGCTTTCACGAAGTCGAGGGCGCAGGCGCGGCGCAGGACCTCTTCGATCTCCCGTTCGGAGGCGTCGGGGGCGACGCAGCGCAGGTTGGCGGCGATGGTGTCGTTGAAGAAGAAGGGATCTTGGAGCACCACGCCGTAGAGGGCGCGGTAGTCGCGCAGCGGCAGCTCCCGGATGTCCAGGCCGTCGAGGAGGATCTGGCCGCGGTCGGGGTCGAAGAAGCGCAGCAGCAGGTTGGTGAGGGTGGTCTTGCCGCTGCCGCTGCGCCCGACCAGGGCCACGGACTGGCCATAGGGGATGCGGACCGTGACGTCCTGAAGGACGGGCTTGGCATCGTAGGCGAAGCCGACGTCGCGCAGCTCGAGGTCGCCGCGGATCTCGTCGGGCATCTTGGCACCGGGCTTGCTGACCACCGTGCTCTGCTGGTCCATGATCGTGTAGAACTGGTCGAACCCGGCCCGCGCCATGGCGAAGTTGCCGTACATGTTCGAGAGGGCGGAGACGAAGCTGATGAACTGCGCCTGGTAGCCGATGAACGCCACCAGGGTGCCGATGCGCATGTCCCACTGGAAGACCGCATAGGCGCCCAGGACGTGGATGGTGGCGGTGATGAGGTAGCCCAGCCCCTCGCCAAGGAAGCTCAGCTTCATGGTCTGGCGCTGGGCGCTGATCCACTTGAGCATCACCGGCCAGACTTGCCGCTCGAAGTCGGCCTGCATGCGGTCCTCCAGGGCGAAGGCCTGCACGGTCTTGGTGCCGCGGATGCGGTCGAGGATGTAGCTGTGGATCCAGTTGTGCGCATCGGTGGCGCCGAGGTAAGCCTTGCGGATGGGGTCGGCCATGTGGCGGGTGAACAGGACGTAGCCGGCGGCCCCGGCCAGGATGACCAGGGTCATCGGAACGCTCAGGTAGAGGCAGGCGCCGAGCGCGAAGAGCAGGCCGGACGCATAGACGGTCAGGTTGGTGAACAGGGCGCCGAGGAACACCCCGATGCCGCAGATGGAACGCTCGAACACCCGGTCGTGGAGAAAGCCGGACGGGTAGCGGTTGTGGAAGCGCATGCACAGCCGCTGCAGCTGGCGGAAACCTTGCGAACGCAACTGGTAGACCACATCCTCGCGAATCCAGAGCACGAAGATCTGCGAGATGTACCAGGCGGTCATCCGCATGGCCTGGATGCCGAGGAAGAGCAGTGCGGCGTAGACGGCCAGGCGCAGGTCGCGGCGCGGCAGCACCACGTCGAGGATGTACTTGGTCAGCAGGGGGCCGACCGCCACCGCGCAGCCGACCAGGCCGACAAGGCCGGCGGCCAGTGTCAGCTTGAACACGTGCCGGCGTAGGAGCGGGACCGAGCGCTGCCAGATCTCCCTGACGGAGTAGTGTCTGACTTGATCCAGGCCGTTGTCGGCATGCGGCATGTCGGGCGCCTGTCGTGGAGCGCGCCGCCGGGGCGGGGCGGCGGCCGTGGGTGTGGTGCAGTCAACGGGTTGTCATGCCGTCGTCAGGATGCGGGCGGCGGGGGGCCGGCACCAGGCTGTCTTGGGGGCCCCGCTTGAGCCGCCAGCCACGCCTCCTCACGGGATGATCCGGACGACGCACGCAATGTAGCGCGCAATCGCGGGCCGGAAAGCTCCGCTCTCCTACCGCTTGGGAGTCGGTCGCCCAGCAGGATGCCTGATCGAGGAACGATTGCCGCCCGCCTGGCGCGCCAGGCGTGGCGGGGTAGCTCGGTGCCGTCCGGGTAGGGCGCGGGCGGCGCTCACGGCGGAACGGCATGGCCCAGCCGCCCTGCCAATCGTCTTGACAGAGGCCAGGCCTCTCGGATCTTCCGGCACCTGCTGTGATTCAGATGACGCGGCCAGCCTCACGTCCGGGGCGGCGCGGCAAAGCGCGTAGGTAGCCCCGCCTCCCGGCGGTGTCTTTCCGCGGACGGGCTGACGATGGCGCGCGACAGGGAAAGCAGACGATGCAGAGGCCTCCCCTCATCAGCCGTAATCGTCACCCGTGATCACCAGCCGGCAGGGGGGATGGTGAATCGTCACAAACGGCAACCGACCGAAGCCGTTGCCGGCTGACCCGACCTTTCCCTGGAGCCGGCGGTCTCCGCCGGTGGTAGGCGATCCATTCCAGGTCACGCCTGTCCAAAACCGTCGCCTGCGTGCGACGAGAAACGACCCTAACGGGCGGTTTCCCGTAATCGTCCTCGTCGTCGTCCTCGTACTCGAGAAGCGAGGTGACCCACCAACGGAAAGCGAGAATGAGCACGAGGACGATGGACGAGTACGATGACCGTTCTTGGACACCAGTGATTCCAGGTTGTCATGGAGCGACTTGGCAGGAGACGACTCGTCCGCGATCCGGGCACCCGGCAACGCCCTGCAAACAGGGAGTGACACACTTTGCGAAGTGTGGCACAGCTCAAGAGGGAATTTCGGTGCTGGATTGCCGACCTCGCAGTCACTTCAGAGGGGAAAGTGACACACTTTGCGAAGTGTGGCACAGCTCAAGAGGGGATTTCGGTACTGGATTGCCGACCTCGCAGTCACTTCAGAGGGAAAAGTGACACACTTTGCGAAGTGTGGCACGTGCGGGGGGGGATGATCTTCACGCCGGAACCGGCGTCGCCATGACTTCCGCCGGTCGTTCACGCGCACCGCGCAACGGTCCGCCTCCCGCGCAGACGGCCGTCCATAACAACTTGTGCCGCAACAGCCACCGGCCATCATCTCCGCGTGCACCGCCCGTGTCCGCGCTCCGTGCACGGGCAGGCGTACGGAGGGCGTCGCGAAACCCCTCCCCGACACACTGGTCGCACGCCTGTTCCGGGCGATCCCTTGCGGACTTCGCAGGCGTGGGTAGATTGGCACGCACAGCGTGCGATGACGCCTGGTGGCCGTGTTCCCGGTTCGGTCGGCGCCGGAATGGCTCGGCGCAGGGCGGTGCCGCCGGTGACACGGCAGTGCGGAACGGGGGGAGGGCAGCAGGAGAGCCTGGCATGGATCAGAGACTGCGGGTGGCGGTGATCGGGGTTGGCGGGCGCGGTTCCTGGATGGCGCAGGCGCTGGCGGCTTCGCCGCGGTACGAGCTGGTTGCGGTCTGCGACCGGCTCGGGGCGGTGGCGGAGCATGTGGCGCGGCGGTTGGCGGCGGGGGGGGCAACCGTCGCGGTGCATACCGATGCCCGGGCCTGCGTGCGCGCCGGGGCGCTTGATGCCGTGGCGGTCTGCACCCCCGACGCCACGCACGCCGAGGTGGCGATCCCCGCGCTCGAGGCCGGGCAGTTTGTCTATCTGGAGAAGCCGCTTGACGTGACCGAGGAGGCGTGTCGTGCCCTGATTGAGGCCGACGAAGCGGCGGGGGGGCGGACGTTTGTCGGCCTGAACCTCCGTTACGCGCCCGTCTACCGCCGGATCCACGACCTGGTTCTGGCCGGGGCGGTGGGCCGGCCGCTGACCATCGAGGCCAGCGAGTTCTACGTGGGCGGCCGAACCTACTTCCGGCGCTGGAACCGGCTGCGGCGCGTGGGGGGCGGGCTGTGGATCACCAAGGCCTGCCACGACTTCGACCTGCTGTTTTGGATGGCCGGGGCCGCGCCCGTGGCGGTGTCCGCCTTCGCCCACCTTTCGCACTACCGGGCGCGGGCCGATGTGGCGGCGCGTTGCCGCGACTGCCTGCGCCGTCCGGCCTGTCCCGACGCCCACCCCGGCTTGGCCGCGGATCCCGAATGGGCGCGGTTGCGGGGAGACCTCGAGGCGGCGGGCGAACCGCCGGCGGACCTGTGTCTGTTCAACAGCGACAAGGACACGTTCGACCATGGGCTGGCCGTGGTGGAGTTTGCCAACGGAGTGGTGGCCTCATACTGCTGCAATGTCGTCGCCTCCTTCGACAACCGGCAGATGCGGGTTTCCGGGACGGAGGGGTGCATCGAGGCCGACCTGGCGCGCAACGAAGTGGTCTGCCGGCGGCGCGACTCGGGCGAGGCGCCGCAGCGTTTCGACTTGGCCGCCGAGGGCGTGGGCGGGCATGGCGGCGCCGACCAGCTGATCCTCGACGGGTTTGCGGAGTTCGCAAACGGGCGCGAGGCGGCGGTGGTGCGGCCGGCCGAGGCGGCGGTGGCGGTGCGCATCGGGTTGGCGGCGACGCTCTCCGGGGACGAGGGGCGGGTGGTGGCGCTGGCTTGAGGCGGGTGTGGCGGGGGCCTGGCGGTTCTGGCGCCGGTTGCGGTGGCCGTGGCCGCGAGGTCGGGTTCGCCTAGGGACGTGCGCCCTCTCGGCGCGGCGGCGGCCGGGGTGCGAGTCATCCAGTATCACCCGTCCTCGATGGCTGTGCCGGCCGAGGCGTACTTGATGCCCGATCTTGCCAGGGCGGGCTACCTGGCGGCGATGCACCCGCTGCTGCCGGGCCGCCGGTCCGTCCCCGCAACCGGAAGACATGGATAGGCGTTTGAAGGGGGATTCGTCACACAGTAGGTGTCAAACGGAAGTCAGGACTTGACAATCGTGTGCGTTGCGGCTTGCCGAAACCGCACGGTTCCCACACGGACGGGCTGGACGCCGCCGGGCGGAACTACCGCAAACTCCAGAGGCGCAAGCGGTTGAAGCTCTTCGAGTCTTTGAGCCTCTTAGGTTGACGCACAGACTCGGCTGGCATACGCGTCACTGGGCAAATCGGAATCCGAACAGGTCGGCGTCCTTCAGCTCGATGCGCAGGCGCATCGGCCTGCCGGCGAGGGCGCCGACGTCGTCGCCGCCGTTCCACGAGACGATGCGGTCGAGCTGGTCGCCATACTGGAGGTGGCAATCGTCGAGGGCGAAGCCGGGGAAAGACCGGCCGTCCTGGCCTTGGATTTCGACGCGCAGCCGCCCGCCGGCGGAGGTTGAGAAGTTGATCTCCAGGCGGCGGCCGGCGAAGGTCAGCGGGCGGGTGGTCATCGTCCCGCCGGGCAACGGCGCGTAGACTGAGCCGAAGCCGTCGAGCCGCAGGCTGTGTCGGCGCAGGCGGCCGGAGCCGTCGCGGGAGACGCCTTCCTGGATGTAGAAGGACAGCTCGTCCGGGGCGCCGCCCAGAGCCGATGCGGTTTCGACCAATCCCCAGGTATACCAGGCGCCGCCATAGTACCAACTGCCCGGGCGCTGGATGCCCGGCCGCACGAACGCCTCCGGCCAGACGAAGAAGCGCTCCCCGTCGCGGCTGGCCATGAACAGGACATCCGTGACCACGGTTCCCTCGCGGGTCGGGCGGCCGCCGCCAATACCCTGGCCGGCGTGCCGCCGTCGAGCCTCGCGCTCGGGCAGCGAGTCCGTCGAAACCGTCCAGCCGCGGTCCACGTAGCGTTGCGGGAAGCCGAGCAGCAGGTGTGGCGCGCGGGCGTAGGGCAGGATTCCGTTGGTGTAGAACTGATGATGGTCGCCGGAGGGGTCGTCGGTCTGGTCACGCTCGGGCGAGCCGCTGCGGTTCGGGTCGTAATCGAGCCAGCGCGAGCCGCTCCAGTGAAGGAAGTCCGGCGAGGTTGCGGTGCGCACGTCGCGGCCATTGGGGACTGTGGGGTCTGCGACGCGATGGTCGCGCCAGTATGCGCGGTAGATTCTGCCGGCGGCATCCCAGAAGATCAGGTTTTGGGAGTCGAAATTGCCGTCCAGCGCCAGGCACTTGTCGTCGAGGCGGCGCCAGTGGATGCCGTCGTCCGAGACGACGGCGATGAGGCCCTCGCCGCCCCACTCCGCCTTGCAGCCGCCGACCGCCTTGTAGCGCTGGTGCGGCGGGCAGGCCGGGTTGGTGTCGCAGAACGGGGTGAAGTTGTGCGACATGACGCCGCGCCAGAGGATGTTGTTCTTCTTCGATCCCGCGAACTCGAACAGCCCCAGCTCCGGCTTGTGCCAGCGGATGCCGTCCGCGCTCTCGGCGTAGCAGGTGCATTGGCATGCGTCGCTGTCGCCGGTGGCGCCGGCCGACGTCCGGTAATAGAGGCGATAACGGCCGTTGTCGAAGAAGACGGTCGGGTAGCCTGGCCCGCCGGCCTCCCATGGCGCATCGCAGGTGATGGACAGTTCCTGCGGCTGCGGATGATGCAGGGCCATCCGCGCCCCCTCCAGGCGTTCGATCAGGCAGTGGTCAACCAACAGCTCGCGGCGATTGCCAAGGCTCAGCACTCCAGACATGTGGATCTCCTGTCGTCGGCGCCTCGCGCGCCGAAGCTGGCACGACCGACCGCCCACCCCACGCCTTCCACCCTCCATCATCAACCATCCATCTTCCGCCTTCCGCCTCTACCTCGCCCACGCCCCCCACTACCG
>MVZH01000049.1 GCA_002068325.1 Lentisphaerae bacterium ADurb.BinA184
GTTCGGCATGTGCCCCTGGTAGGAGGCGCCGAACGTCATCATCCCGACCAGGCGGCTGACCAGGGCCGCGGCCTGTTGCTGCTCCGGCTTGCCCTTGAGCGGCTCGGCCATCGCCAGGCTGTAGGCGCCCAGCAACACGCGCTCGGGGATCGGCGTCTGGTACCAGTCGCGCATCGGGATGCGCTCGAACAGCGGCTTGGCCACATTCAGGATTGTGTGGTACTGCTGACCCGCGGCGAACTTGCCGACCTCCTCGGCCGGCAGCCCGACGTAGCCAAACAGCGCATTCAGGGCCGACGCCTGCTCCTCCGGCGCCCGCTTGCCAACCTCGCCGAAGTACTGCTGCAGCAACCCCGCCGCCTCGGCGTGCCCCGACTTCGCCAGCTGCCCGTACAGCAACGCCTCCGCCACCACGTCGTACTGCTTCGTCTTGTTCTCCTCGGCAACCAGCGCCGCCCAGGCCCCCTGCGTGAACTTCACCGGAACCTTGCACTCGGCGGCGACCCAGGCGTTGATGTGATCCGCCAGCGCCCGCACCATCCCGCGACTCAGGGTCGAACCGGGGATCGCCGTAACCTTCTCAAGCTCGTTCATCCACGCCTGCCGGTTGGGGCCGTCCCAGTCACCACGGTTGTTGTACAGGAAGCGGGCCGCGTTCTCCGCCCCGAACAACGGATAGATCTCCGTGAAGAGCGGGACGAGGTTGTCCTTCGGCTGGCTGGTCTGCGAAAACTCGTAGGCAATGCGGTCGAACAGCGGGCTGCGCTTCCCGGCTGCCTTCGCCAGGGCGATGAAACGCGGCGCCTGCGCGGCCAGCGAGGCCTGGCGCCCATGCTCGCGGATGCGCTGCGCCAGCGACTGGTAGCTGGACCCAAACTTCATGCGCTCCAGCCAGACGGCGCCGCAACGCTGTATCTGATCGGCGTTGTTCCAGCTCATCCCGGCAAAGCGGTCCACCATGTCCATCAGCGTGACGTCCTGCGCGCTGGCCGTCTGCTCCCAGCCGCCGGGCAACTCGCCCTTGAACTCCTTGAGGAAAGCCTCGACGATCCCGGCCACCTCGTCGAACTTGTTGGTGCGGACCATCGCCGCCTGCGTGCGCATCACCAGGTCGGCGCCCTGCGGGTTGGTCTTGAACTTGCCGTCGAGCGCCTTGAAGGCCGCGTCCTCGCCCCAGTCCTTGGCCCGCGCCTTGAGGATCTCGCCGACCGTCCCCGTCGCCCCCGCCTTGGTCACGATCTCATCGAGCAACGCCACCTTTTCCGGAATCGTCAGCAGCTCGCTGCCGGCGACGTGGGCGTTGACATGCTGCCAGTTGAACGTGCCGGGGTAGGCGGTCATGTACTCGCGGGCGGCCGCCACCAGCGCATCCTTGCGCTTGAGCTGGTTGTAGATGGGCAGCAGGTTGGCGTTGGCACCGATGACCGCCGAACGCGGCTTGTTCGGCGTCCACTGCCCGAGCTGAGGGTCGATCGTCGCGCCCGCAGTGCGCGTGACCAGCTCGGAAAAACGGTCCGGGGTCAACACGGCAATGTTGGCGGCCAGAAGCGCGGTCTGCTTGTCGTCCTCGGTGATGCGGGCGCGCACACCTTGGATGTAGCCGTCGAGGGTGCCGGCCGAGCCGTCGTACTTCTCCTTCAACACGTTGAGGCGGGCCTGCATCTGGTCGGTCGGGGCGAGCACTTGGCCGAAAATGTTGAACACCTCGGGCGTATCTACGATGACGCGCACGAAGGTGCCGTAGTCGCCCGGGTCCGGGCTGTCCTTGTAGAAGGGCTCCATCGCCAGGACGTCGCGGCCCGCCTTCAGCCGGGCTTCAAGGTCGAAGATCTCCTTGGCCGCACCAACGTGGCGGAGCAGGTCGTAGGGCAGGGGCCGCTTGCAGGCGCCCTGGAGCGCCAGGATCAGCTGCAACCGCTCGGGGCCGGGGATCGCCGCCGCCGCCTGGTTGAACATGTGGTTGATGTGACCCAGCTCGTTGGGAGCGCTCGCCGCCAGCACCCGCACCGCGCGGGCGTAGCGATCCTCAACGCTCTGCCCGAGCACATAGTTGTCGGCCGCGCTGCGCAACACCCCGTGCACGTAGTCCATCGCCCCGCCGTTGTTGCCGAAGGCCTTGACCATGGCCGCCGCCACCCCCAGCGCACCGGTCGCGTCCGCGTCCTCAAGCAGATTGTTCAGGGCCTTCGTGCCAAACCGCCACGCCCCCGGCCCGGCCCCGTACAGGTCCACGAATTTCTTGTACTCCTCGGGGAAGGTGCCGTTGATGAACAGGTAGGTGAACGCCTCCTCGAGCTTGGGGCTGGCCTGCGTCTGCTTCTGCGCAAACAACAGGTAGCGCGACAGCGCCAGCCGGGTGTGGCCGATGCGGTCGGCTATCTGGGCGGCGCGGAACACCATCTCCATGTCCTGGTTGTCCGTCGCCCGCAACAACGACGTGATCCGCTTGTTGGCGGTGATGTAGCGGCCACCCTTCTCCGCCGCCTCGAGCGAGACCCGCAACACGTCCACCGCCGGCGTCTGCGACGCCAGCTCCTTGTTCAAGACCTCGTCAACCTTCAGGAAGTCGCCGTCGGCCAGTAGCTTGCGCGCGTCGTCCAGCGGCGCCGCCCCGGCCAGCCCAGGCAGCCAGGCCGCCAGCAACAGCCCCGCACTCAGCGCCCCGGCCAAGACAAGGTGCAGACGGAAAAAACTGGGTTGCCGCATGGGTATCGCTCCTGTTGGCCAAAACCTGCCGGCGCCGCGAGCGGTCACGTCCTGTCCTTGGCCTGGTAGACGCCTGACCCGGCCGGGCGCTTCAACGCGCACCATCGGAAAAACACAATATCATCGCGGTGCGACAAGATGCAACGCGCCGGCCGGCCCCGCGCCGCGCCGACACACGAGCTATATAAACAGGCGCGCCGGAAACACAACTCGCCCCGCGCACAGATTCCCGCGGCCCCAGGCACCCCGTCCCCGCCCGCCGACCGCCCACCCTCCACCTTCCACCGTCCACCGTCAACCGTCAACCGTTCACCCTCCACCCCCCCGCCATGCCGAGATAAAGGCAATGTTTAGGACTGACCCCGAGGAGCGACGACGCGGCGGGCGGGCAGTCGCCAACGCCCGATGCGGCGGTATGTTACACCTTTTGCGCGGCGGGCCGGTCAGACGGCGGGCGGGTCTCATGCGGGTTTCGGTCATCACCCTGACGCACAACCAGCTGGCGGTCACCCGCCGGTGCCTCGAGTCGTGGCTGGAGGCGACCGGGGCCGAGTGGGAGCTGGTGGTGGTCGAGAACGGTTCCGCCGACGGCACCCGCGAGTGGCTCGCCGGCTTTGCGCGCACCGCCGCCGCGCGGGGCGTCGAGGTGCGGGTGATCCTCAACGACCGCAACCTCGGCTGTTCGACCGCGCGCAACCAGGCCCTGGCCGAGGCCCGCGGCGAGTTGGTGGCCTTTATGGACAACGATGTCGCCCTGCGCAACCGCGACTGGCTGGCGGCCCTCGGCCGCGCCCTCGACCGGGAGAAGGACGCCGTGGCCGTGGGGCCGAAACTGGTGTATCCCTTCCCGCCGCACGACATCCAGTGCGCCGGCGTCGCGATCTCGCCGCACGGCCGCGTCCAGTTCCGCGGCCGGGGCGAGCCACGCGATGATCCGCGCTTCAGCCAACCCGCCGAGGTGCAGTGCCTGATCAGCGCCTGTTGCCTGGCACGCCTCGGCGCCGTACGCGAGGCCGGCGGCTTCGACGAAGCCTTCAACCCGGTCCAGTTCGAGGATTTCGACCTCTGCTACCGCCTGCGCGAGGCCGGCGGACGGCTCTACTACGTGCCGGCCGTCGAGATGTACCACTTCGAGAGCGTGACCACGGCGGGCACGGAGACGATCCCCAACACCCGCGTGATCGTCCGCAACGGGCTGCGGTTCAAACGGCGGTGGCAACACCGTTTCGCCCATGAAAGTGGCCCCCCCGACGCCGACTGCCGGTGGCGGGCGGTGGCCACGCCGCGGTTCGACGAGATCGGCGGGCTGCCGGTGGTCGGATGAATAGCCGGCCCGCCCGCAACGTCCATAGCACAGAGTACGGCAAGCCAACGTCTGCGAGGTGTACCATGTTGCGTCGTCTGCTCGGGATGGGTCTGGCGCTGGGGGTGCTGGCGGCGGTTCCGGCGTTCGCCGCCGGCGGCGAGGACGGCGCGTCCATGACGGCCGAGGAGTTCCTGTTGCGCTCGCGGCGGCCGTTCCACAACCATGCCTGGGGGCGCTTCCGCGGCACCGTCCAGAACCGCGCCAAGGGCGGCAGCAGCAAGCGCGACATCGCGGTGGACCTGCTGATCAACGAGAACTTCCTGCGGGCGCAGGTGGTGTTCGACCCCGACGTGGTCTACCGCGTCACCCAGGCGCACGGCGCCGGCGGGCTGCCCACCCTGCACTTCGAAGTCATGCCGCCCGAAAGCCGCAGCCCGCTCAAGGCCCTCGGCCTGCGCCTCGAAGACGTCACGTTCTTCGTGCTCTACTGGAACCTGGTCGAGGAGCTGCCCGGCGAGACCGTGCGCGGACAGGCCTGCCGCGTCATGCGGTTGCGGAATCCGCAGACCTTCGAGACGGTGAAGGTGTCCTTCTCCACCGAGTACATGGCGCCGCTGCGCGCCGAGTTCTATCCCCCCGCCGGGGGGGCGGCGACCCGGGTGATGGAGTTTACGGACTTCGAGCGCCAGGGCAACCTGTGGTACATCAAGTCGGTCCGCATCGAGGGGCCGGACTGGAAGACCCAGATCAAGTTCACCGACGCCACGATCGCCGACTCCCAGCGGCGGCCCCCGCCGGACGACCTCTTCGGCCGCTGACCCCCCCCTCACTGCCGCCGCAGCTGCTCGAAGGTCTTCACGTACTCGAGACGGAAGATGTACAGCAGCACGGCGCTGACGCCGAAGATCAGCGGCCCGTAGATGATCCCCATCGGCCCGAACAGCCGGATGCCGCCGAGGATCGCGAAAAAGACCACCAGCGTCGACATGCCCGACTGCCCCTGCATCAGGTAGGGCTTGAGCAGGTTGTCCATCAGCCCCACCACCACCATGCTCCAGACCAGCACGAAGGCGGCGGCGCCGGTGCGGCCGACCAGGAAGAGGTAGGCCACCGTCGGCACCCAGACCAGGGCGGTCCCCGCCACCGGCACCATCGAGGCCAGCCCCAGCATCACCGCCCAGAAAAACGCCCCCGGCAGACGCACGGCCAGGAAGGCGACGAAAGCCGCGCAGGCCTGCGCCGCGGCGGTGCCGAACGTGCCCAGCACGATCGCCAGGGCAATGTTCTTGACGCGATCCAGCACCAGCTGCCCGTGGGAGGCCGAGATGGGGATGAAGTGGCGGGCGTAGGCGAGCATCTTCCCGCCGTCCCGGAAGGCGTAGAACATCACGAACAGCATGACGCCGAAGTTGAGGACCTGCACCAGGACGTTCGAGAGCAGCGGGAGGAGGTTCCGGCTCGAGTAGTTGATCAGCTTGGTGCACCATT
Source organism: Lentisphaerae bacterium ADurb.BinA184 (assembly GCA_002068325.1). Classification (GTDB taxonomy): domain Bacteria; phylum Verrucomicrobiota; class Lentisphaeria; order Oligosphaerales; family MVZH01; genus MVZH01. The sequence goes on from MVZH01000049.1 coordinate 5,501, forward strand.
CGATGAGCCGGCCACCGGCGGTGGTGCCCTCGCCGCCTCCGCCGGAAAACTCCTCTTCGACGGCCGCGCGGACGCGTTCCCAGGCCGGGCCGTCCAGCACTTGCCGGACGTGCGGGTTGTCGAGAGCGGCGCGGAACTTGCCCTCCTGGATCCACGCCCGTGTCCGCTCGAAGGCCTCGACGCCCTCGTGGGCCAGGGCGGTGACGAACAGCCCGGCGGGCACCACGATCAGCAGCGCCACGATGGCCACCGTCACCAGCGCCGCCAGGCTGCGCCGCCGCCCGAACCGGTCGCGCAGGCGCCGATGCACCGGCCCGAAGACGGTCGCCAGCAGCAGCGCCAGCACAATCGGCGCCAGGAAGGGCCTGAGGATCGTGACGACGCCGATCAGCGAGGCGATGATCGCCGCGAACAGCGCGATCTTGGCCAGGCTGGTCGGTTCAGCCGGCGGGGTCCGGCGGCGGCGCGGGCCGGGGCGGAGGGCGTGCATCAGGGCGACTCCGGTTGGGTGGCCGCTGCCGTCTGCCCGTAGGCCCAGAACGCGCGGATGAAGGCCCAGGCTTCCTCGGCGGTTTCGCAGAAGCGGAACAGCTCCGTGTCGCCAGGGCTGATCAGGCCGTCCTCGACGAGCAGGTCCCAGTGAATGAGCCGTTCCCAGAATGAGCGCCCGAACAGCACGATGGGGATGGGGGCGATCTTCCGCGTCTGGATCAGGGTCAGGACCTCGAACAGCTCGTCAAGCGTGCCGTAGCCGCCGGGGCAGGCGCAGAGGGCCTTCGTGCGCTTCAGGAAATGCATTTTTCGGATGCTGAAGTAATGGAACTGGAAGGCGAGTCCCTCGGAGACGTACGGGTTGACACTCTGCTCGAAGGGCAGCGAGATGTTCAGGCCGATGGATTTGGCGCCGACGTCGGCGGCGCCGCGGTTGCCGGCCTCCATGATCCCGGGGCCGCCGCCGGTCATGATCACAAAGTCGCAGACCTCCGGCGACTGCGCCGCCCGGCTGACCAGGGCGGCGAACTCCCGCGCGACTTGGTAGTAGTGGCTCGTCTCGACCTGCCGGCGGGCGCGCGCGACCGCCGCCTGCCGCTCGGCCGATCCCGGGGCGCGGTCGAGCGCCTCGGTCGCCTTGGCCAAGGCGGCGGCGGCCACCTCCGGCGGCAGCGTGCGGGCGCTGCCGAACAGCACAATCGTTGACTGGATGTTGTGCCGGTCCATGGTCACCTCGGGCTTGAGGAACTCAAGTTCGAGGCGGACCGCCCGGCAGGCGTCGCCCTTCAGGAACTCGGCGTCTTCGTAGGCCTTGAGCGGGAGCTTCGACATTCGCAACCTCATCTTGCAATGGCTCTTGCAGAACCCTGAACCCAGATCCCCAGACCCCGCCCCCCGTCCCCGGGCGCAGAACCCGACGGCGCACCGACCCCCCTCACAGGTTCACCGCCTCGCCCGCGGTTTGCACCGCCGGGGCCAGCCGGGCCAGGACGGGATCCACCTGCTCGGCCACGAACTCGTCAACTTGCTGCGGGGCCCGGCCGACGAAGGCGGCGGGGTCGAGGAGGCTGTCCAGCCGGCCGTGGATGGCGGCGAAGCGGGGATCGTTGCGGATGCGTTCGATGAGGTCGTTGGGGCGGCCCTCCTCCTTGACCTGCTGGGCGGCGGCCAGCGCGTGCTGGCGGATGGCCTCGTGCAAGTCCTGGCGGTCGCCTCCGGCCTTGACCCCGGCCATGAGGATGTTCTCAGTCGCCATGAACGGCAGCTCGGCGGCGAGGTTGGCGGCGATGACCCGCGGCCACACCACCAGCCCGTCGGCCACGCTGGCCAGGGTGGTGAGGATGACGTCCGTGGCCAGGAACGACTGCGGGAGGCTGAGGCGGCGGTTGGCCGAGTCGTCCAGGGTGCGCTCCAGCCATTGGGCGGCGTGCGTGTGGGCCGCATTGTCGGTCAGCGAAAGTACGAAGCGGGCCAGCCCGCAGACGCGTTCGCAGCGCATGGGGTTGCGTTTGTAGGCCATGGCGCTGGAGCCGACCTGCCCCTTGCCGAACGGCTCCTCGACCTCGCGGCGGTGGGCCAGCAGGCGGATGTCGGTGGCCATCTTGGCGGCCGACTGGGCGACGCCGGCCAGCGTGGCCAGCACTTGGTAGTCAATCTTGCGCGTGTAGGTCTGCCCGCTGACCGGCACGCAATGGCTGAAGCCCATCAGCTCGCAGACGCGCCGTTCGAGCCGCCGCACCTTGGCGTGGTCGCCGTCGAACAGCTCCAGGAAGCTGGCCTGGGTCCCGGTGGTGCCCTTGACGCCGCGGAAGGGCAGGCCGGCGGCCACCCGCTCGACCTCGCCGAGATCGAGCAGGAAATCGTACATCCACAGGCAGGCCCGCTTGCCGACGGTCGTCAGCTGGGCCGGCTGAAAATGGGTGAACCCCAGTGTCGCCAGGGCCCGCTGGCGCACCGCGAAACCGCGCAGGGCGACGAGCAGGCCGACGAGGCGGTCGCGCACGATCCCCAGCCCGTCCCGCATCTGCAGCAGCTCGGCGTTGTCGGTGACGTAACAGCTGGTGGCGCCCAGATGGATGATCGGACGCGCCGCCGGGCACTGCTCGCCGAAGGCGTAGACGTGGCTCATCACGTCGTGCCGCAACTGCCTCTCCCACGCCTCCGCCCGCTCGAAGTTCACGCTCTCCGCCATCGCCTCCATCTCGGCGATCTGCTCGGCCCGGATGTCCAGGCCCAGCTCCCGCTCGGCCCGCGCCAGGGCGATCCACAACCGCCGCCAGGTCGCGAACTTCTTCTGCGGCGACCAGTTGAAACTCATCTCGCGGCTGGCGTAGCGGTCGGTCAGCGGATTCTCGTAGGCCGTGCGGTCCATGCGGTCTTTCCTTTTTCGCCCGAGCGGCTACAATACCCTGATGCGGTGACAAAAGCAATGCCGCGGCCCGACGGCCGGCCGGCCCGCGGGAGGCGGGTGCGGAGGCCGACCACACCCCATGCGCAACGACACGCCCGCCACCCCCGCCCCGTTTCGCTTCTACGGATGCGTGATCCGTGTCCTCGACATCAGCCGGTGCCGGGCCTTCTACGCCAACGTGGTCGGGCTGGGACAGCCGGTGTTGGACAGCAACTTCTGGGTCGAGTTCGAGGTGGTCCCGGGTGGCATGGTGCTGGCGCTCGAGCAGTCGCAGAACGTCAGGCCTCAGGAAGGCATCTGCACCGGGAACGTCGCCGTCTGCCTCGAAGTGCTGGACCTGTACGGGTTCCGGCAGCGGCTGGTCAGCCACGGCTGCGGGCCGCAGGCCACCAGCACCCTGCCCTCGGGCCAGGCCGCGCTGACCTTCCTCGACCCTGAAGGCAATCCGGTGACCGTCATCGAAAAGCTCAGTCGGAAGCTGCCATGAAGACACTCAACGACCAGGCCGTCGAGGCGGCGGAGTTCCTCCATCGGGCGTTCGCGAGCTGGCAGGAGCCGGCCGCCTTCGTGCAGGTCGGCACCGGGTTTGACATCGGAGGGCTGCTGGACGAGGAGCTGGGCGCCATCGAACTGTCCGCCCTGCCCAACCTGCCCGCCACCCCGTCCCCGGCCGGCCACCCCCTGCGGCTGCTCCTCGGCCGCTGCGGCGACCGGCCCGTGCTGGTGGCGCACGGCCGGCGGCACCTCTACGAGGGGTTCGGGCCGCTGCCCTGCGTCCTGCCGTTGTGCGCCGCCGTCCTCAGCGGGGCCCGCCAGGCGTTCCTTCTGTGCGCGGCCGGCGCCGTGAACCCGCTCTACGCCCCTGGCGCCACCATGCTGGTCACCGACCACATCAACAACCTCGGCGCCTCGCCGCTGGTCGGGCCGGCCGGGTTGGGGCCGACCGGTTTTGTGGCCATGGGCGAGGCCTATTCGCAGGCGTTGATCGCGGACTTCGTCAACACCGCCGCCGGCATGGGGTTCGCCCCGCGCCTCGGCGTCTACCAGGCCAACCTCGGGCCGCAGTTCGAGACCCCCATGGAGGTCGAGGCGGCGCGTCGCAACGGCGCCGACGTGGTTGGGATGAGCCTGGTGCTGGAGACGATCGCCGCCCGCGCCCTCGGCTGCGAGGTGCTCGGCCTGGCCGTAGTCGGCAACATGGCCGCCGGCTACGGTCAGCGACCCCTGGCGCACGAAGAGGTGCTCACCACCGTCCGTGACGCCTGCGGGCCCATCATGCGCGCCCTCAACCGCTGCTGCCAGGCGGCCTGACCGCGCCGCCGCCGCCGCCCCGAACCCCGGCCCGGCTACAGACTGCGGTAATGCGCCTTGGCCGTGGGGACCAGTTCGCGCAGCTTGGCGATGCGGTTGGCATCGGCCGGGTGCGTGCTGAGGAACTCCGGCGTCTGCCCCCCCTTCTTCTCCGCCGCCATGCGCTGCCAGAACGCGACCGCGTCCTCGGGATTGTAGCCGGCCATGGCCATGAAGATCAGCCCGAGCTGGTCGGCCTCGTACTCCTGTTTGCGGCTGTAGGGCAAGAGGATGCCATACTGCGAGCCGGCCCCGTAGACGCCCATCCACAGCTGCTGTGTCGCGGCCGGCGAAGTCTGCAACGCCGCCGACAGCGCCACGCCCCCGAACTGCTGCAGCAGCTGCTGGCTCATGCGCTCGTTGCCGTGTTTGGCCACCACGTGCGCAATCTCGTGCCCCAAGACCGTCGCCAGGCCGCCCTCGGTCTGCGTCACCGGCAGAATCCCGGTGTAGACGACCACCTTCCCTCCCGGCATGGCCCAGGCGTTGACCGACGCGTCCTCGATCAGGTTGAACTCCCACTGGAAGGCCGCCACCTCCTCGGCCAAGTTGTTTGCCCGCAGGTAGTCCTCCACCGCCCGCGCAATCCGCAACCCCACGCTCTTCACCCGTTGCGTCTGCGCGGCGTTGCCGCTGACCCTGTTCTCCTTGAGGAACTGCCCGTACTGATCCTGGCTCATGGACAGCATTGTCGCCATCGGCACGAAATTCAGCTGCGACCGCCCGGTCAACGGCACCGTCTGGCACGAGGCCAACCCGAGGACCACAGTCAGACCAACGGCAGACCCGAACCTGCATGCACGCATCGCGTCAACTCCTCTGTTCTCCGCTCAAGGCCCTTGCTGAGTCCACGCCACCCGCAACTCACTGCCCGCCACCTTCCACCTCCCCCCTCAACCGTCAACCCTCCACCGTCAACCTTCCACCTCCTCGACCTTTCCCCCCGTCACCCGCCTCCCCGCCGCCGCCGGCCCGCCGTGCCGAGCCGCCCGGCGGACGGACGTCGCCCGCAATATACTCTCACTTCCGCAGGCCGTCGTAGAGCGCCTGCACCTCGGCCGCGACGCGCCGCACATCGAACGCCTCGGCCACGCGGCGGGCCGCGGCCTGGCACAGCCTCGCTCTCAGACCGGGATCGGCGCACAACAGTTCCACCGCCGCGGCCAGGGCGTCGGCCGAACCCGGCGCCGCCAGCATCCCGTCAATCCCGTGGCGGACGATCTCCGCCGGCCCGCAGGCGTCCACGGCCACCACCGGGGTGCCAACCGCCATCGCCTCGACAATCACCCGGCCGAACGGCTCGCGCGCGGCGGGATGCACGAGCACGTCCAACCCCTCGATCAGCGCCGCCGGGTCGTGCACCGCACCGGCAAACACCACCCGTTCCGACAGCCCCAGCCGCCGCGCCAGGCCGCGCAGGGCGTCGCCGTAGCCGCGGCCGTCGCCGAAGACATCGTCGCCGGCGATCACCAGGCGCAGCCCCGGAAGACGCGCCGCCAACCGCGCCCCCGCCTCGAGGAACAGGTCGTGCCGCTTCCACGGCACCAGGTGCGCCACCATACCGACCGCCACGGCGTCCGGCGCCAAGCCCAACCCCGCCCGCGCCTCGGCCCGGCGGCCGGCGGCGCGGAAGCGGGTGAGGTCAATGCCGTTGCGGATCGTCACCAGCCGGTCCGGCCGGTCCGCGTAGGCGGTCAGGCGTCGGCGCACGCAATCGGAGATCGCGATGACGGCGGCCGCCCGGCGGAACATCCAGCCCCCGGCCGGCCCGAGGCTGACCAGATCGCGGCTGTGCCAGACCAGCGGCGCCCGGCCGTGCAGTGCCCACGCCGTGTAGATGTGGGCGGTGTCGCTGTTGGCATGGATCACCTCGGCCCCGTGCGCGGCGGCGACCCGGCGGAGGGCTCCCGCACACCGTTGAAGGCCCCGCAGCGCGAGAGCCAGTCGCACCGGGTTGACCGACTTGCGCAGACGGCCCATCGGCACGTGGACAACCGGGACGCCGCGCCCCCGCAACGCCTCTTCGAGCGGGCCCGGACCGGGCAACGCGACCACGGCGCGGAACACCGCCGGGTCGAGCGCGCCCGCCAGCTCGAACAGGCTGGTCTCCGCCCCGCCCAAGGCCGCCGTCTGATTGACAAACAGGATCGTCCGCACGGTCTGCCGTTCCCTGCCAACCGCCCGCGGCCGGCCTGTTCCGGCACGCGTTCCGGCCGCCCCGGCCCGTCGCGAGGAGCATACCCCGCGGCCTGCCCAGGTCAAACGCGCGGTGCGCAACCCCTTCCGCCTCCGCCGCCGCCCCGCCGTATGATCCGCTCAGCCCGCCCCCCTAGGCCGGACTCGCCGCCAGGGCCTCGGTGACCGCGCGCAACACCGCCGACCCGACCTCCGCCCCCCGCCACCCCTCGACCAGCCGCGAATCCACCGCCCCCGGCCGCTCGGAGACCTGCCGGACCAGATGCAGCAGCTGGCTGTTGGTCGCCAACATGCAGCGCTCGATGCCGAGGGTCTTCGCCCGCTCCGCCACGACCTTCCCGGCCCTCTCAACCGCCTCCTTCTCGCGCGGGGTGAGCCGCCGGTTCTGCGCGACTCGGGGGAGGTGGTCCTCGGGCAAGGCGGCGGCCGCCGCCAGGATCGGCTCCATCTGCGGCAGGCAGTCCGTCACCCGGCGGCTGGCCGAGCGGTACAGCCCCGCCAGCATCCGCGGGTGGAACGCCCCGTGGCGGGCCATCTCCAGCAGGACACGGTCGGGAACCAGCAGCCGCGGCCGCAGGTCGCGTTCCCGCCCGGTGCGTTCGCGCCAGGCGGCCAGCTCGCGCAACCCCAGTAGCTGCCGCGCGTTGAGCCGGCCGTACCCCTCGATCGCCTGCCAGGCCTCGGAGGGCGGAACCGTCTCCTCGGGCAGGTGCGTGGCCATCCACGCCGAATCCTCCTCGGCCCACGGCCGCCGGCCCAGAGCCGCCAGCTGAGCCGCAAGCCCCTCGTACAACGTGACCAGGAAACGGACGTCGTCGCCCGCATAGGCGACCCGCTCGGGCGCCAGCGGACGGGTCAGCCAGTCCGTGCGCTGATGCTCCTTGCTGAGCGTGACGCCAAGGCGGCTCTGGACCAGCTCGGCATAGCCGATCTGATGGCGCTCACCGACGAGCGCCGCGGCAATCTGCGTGTCCAGGACGGGCGCGGGGCAGGCCCCAAGGGCGCGGCGCAGGACAAACAGATCCTGCGAGGCGCTGTGGAAGACTTTGACCGTGGCGGGGGCCAGCAGGAGCTCGCGCAGCGGTGCGAGGTCCGCAACCGCCAGCACGTCAACCACCGCCACCGCGTCCGCCACCGCCACCTGGATCAGGCTCAGGGCGGGGAAGTAGGTGCGCTCCCAGAAGAACTCCGTATCGACCGCACAGAACACCGCGCCGCGCGCCCGCTCGCAGAAGGTGCGCAGGGCGGCGGGGTCAGCGATGACGATGGGAGGGGACACGGGGCCGCACTCAGGCCGTGGGCCGGGGCGCCGGCGCCACAATCACCAGCCGGCCTTCGGCGATCTCCAGCAACGCCAGGTCGAGGAAGTCGATCTCCTGTCCGGGGGCCAGAGGCACCAGCGGACGGGCGCCGTGCGCCAGCTCGCCGGCCCGCTTCGAGGCGCCGTTGATCAAGAGCCGCAAGTCCGAGACCTTGGTCTTCGCCTGCTCAAGGTACTTCTCGTTCAAGGCGGTACTCCGGATTGGGGTGGATCGGCAGACGCCGTCTGGGGAACGGTCAAAATCGTAGTATAGCCCTTCAACCGTGCGCTTCAAGGCGGGACGAATGGTGTCCGGCGCGGCGGGGGTCTGGACTATTGTCGGGGGGTCGGTATGTTACCGGCATTGACCACGGGTGCCCAAGGGTCCGCGAAGGGGTCAGGCCCGGCGGGCGCGACGGCACCGTCCGCCGCCCCGTGATGGTGCGGACTCCGCACGACGGCCGCCAAGGCTCAGGTTCAAGCAGGACAGCCCTCCACCACCCACGACTCAAGATTCCACCGGCCGGGGCCACGACTCACGACTCACGACTCACGACCCACGATCCACGACCCACGACCCACAATCCACAAGGAACTGCCCCATGTCCATCACCCGCGCCACCATCCTGCAGATCGCCCTGGCCATCGAGAACAAGGGGATCGCCTTCTACAGCGCCGCCGCCCGGCGCTTCGCCGACCCGCTGATCGAGTGGCTCATCGGCGAGGAGAAGCGGCACATCCGCGTCTTCCAGGGGATTTTCGGCCAGGACGGCGGGCGCATCCGCGAGGAGCGCTTCGAGGTCCCGCACCTCGACGACGATTACCTGGTGGCCGCGTTCGCCGGCACCGAGGTCTTCGGCAAGGCCGACCCCGCCGCCCTGAGCCAGGCCGAGCTGTTCGGCGTCGCCGTCGAAATGGAGAAGAACTCGATCCTCTTCTACCGCGAACTCAGCGATGCGTTGCCGGAACGTTTCGCCGCCGAGATCGAGATGCTCCGCCAGATCGAGAGCGAGGAGCATGAGCACCTGCGCCGGCTGGCGGCCGCCCGCAGCCGCCTCGAAGGCAAGTGAACCCGCAGCCGAGGAAAGACAGGACGCCCCCCATGCGCTACTCGATGATGTCCTACACCATGGCCCGGCGACCCGAGCTGTTCAACCTGGAGGCGATGCTCCGGCTGACCCGGGAACTCGATCTGGCCGGCATTGACTTCGTGACCCTGCACGGCCGCACCGCCGACGAACTGCGCCGCATCGCCGACGACCATGGCGTGCCCGTCATCGCCTACACCTTCATGGCCCAGGGACTGACCAGCCCCGACGCGGCCGAGCGCCGACAGGCGGTCGCCGCCGCCCGCGCCAACTGGATCCGCGGCCTCCGCGAGTTCATGCCCCCTGCCGGCGGCGACGGCCCGGCCGTGACCGTCGAGAACTTCCCCGGCTGCAACAGCCCCTTCGTCACCGCCGCCGACTTCCTCGAAGCCCGCCGCGAGATTCCGGGCCTGATGCTGACCTACGACAACGGCAACGCCGCCTCGGGGGAGGATCCCGAGGAGTCGTGCCGCCGCTGCGCCCCCTACATCGTGCACGCCCACTTCAAGGACTGGGTGGTGCGCGATGACGCGGCCGACGGCTACACCCGCATGCGCGACGGCCGCTACTACCAGCCCGCGCTCATCGGCGAAGGCGTGGTGCCGCAGGCCCGTTGCCTCGCCGCGCTGCGCGCCGCCGGCTACACCGGCTGCATCAACATCGAGTACGAGGGCAACCTCTACCCGCCTGCCGAAGCCGTCCGCCGCGCCGTTGCCACCCTGCGCGCGCTCTGACCCCCCAGGCCTGCGTCCGCCCACACGCCCTGCGCCGGGCGACCTACCGCGCAGAAACCCAAGCGGTTGGAGCGCTTCGAGTCTCTGAGCCTTTGAGGTTGGAGCCGCTTGCGGAACCCAGGCGTGCGTGGCTGGGACAAAGCTCCGGCCTCCATCGGCCCCGGTAGCGATTGCCGTGTGCCGGGCTGGAGGGACGACCTCCGTATCGTCCGGGTTCGTCCGCGGCGAACCGGGTGTCCGCGTATGACCTGGCGGACACGGAGGTCCGCCCTCCATCGCACGGGGCAGGTGTCGTCGGCGGGGGTCCTGCACGCGCCTCGTTGATGAACAGACCGGCCTACAGCAGCTCGATGCCGTGCCGGCGGCACTCGGACACCATGGCCGGCGGCCACAGGCTGGCCTGGATCTCCCCGATGTGCGCCTTGCGCAGGTAGAGCATGCACAGCCGCGACTGGCCGATGCCGCCGCCGATGGTCTGCGGCAGCTCACCGCCGAGCAGGCGCCGGTGCCAGTACAGCTGCCGCCGCGCCGTCTGGCCACTCAGCTCAAGCTGGCGGTCGAGGGCGGCGGAATCGACGCGGATGCCCATGGACGACAGCTCGAAGACCGTGTCCAGGATGGGGTTGTGGACGAGGATGTCGCCGTTCAGCCCGCGGTGCGTGGCGTCGGCCGGGGTCGTCCAGTCGTCGTAGTCCGGGGCCCGGCCGTCGTGGGCCCGGCCGTCCTGCAACGGGCCGCCGATGCCGATGACGAAGACGGCGCCGTGACGCCGGCAGGCCGCGGCCTCGCGCTCGCGCGGCGTCCGCCCGGGGAACTCGGCGCATAGATCCTCGGAGTGCACGAAGGTGATCGTCTCGGGCAGGCACGGTGTGATCGCGGGGTATTCGTAGGCGACGCGCAGCTCGGTGCGGCGGATGACGTCGTAGATGCGGCGCACGACGGCTTTGAGGAAATCAAGGTTGCGCTCGCCGGCGGCCATGACGCGCTCCCAGTCCCACTGGTCAACGTACAGCGAGTGCGTGTTGTCGAGATCCTCGTCGGGCCGGATGGCGTTCATGTCGGTGTAGAGGCCTTCGCCGGGCTTGAAGCCGAGGTCGGCCAGGGTCATGCGTTTCCATTTGGCCAAGGAATGCACGATCTCGGCGCGGACGCCGCCGATGTCCCGCACCGTGAAGGAGACCGGACGTTCGACGCCGTTGAGGTCGTCGTTGATTCCGGTGCCGGACTCGACGAACAGCGGGGCGGTGGCGCGGATCAGGTTGAGTTCGAAGGCAAGGTTGACCTGGAAGAACTCCTTGATCAGCCGGATCGCCGTCTCGGTCTCCCGCGGCGGGAGGATGCGCGTGTAGCCTGGGGGAAGGATGAGCCTGCCAGCCATGTCCAAGGATCTCCGTTTCCTGCGGACCTCGCACGGACAAGCCCGGAATATACCGCGCGCCCGGCCCGGACGCCAGGCTCTTGCGGCCCCGACGAGTCCGAATATGGTAAGCGCACCCGTCACCGTCCCATCCCTCTGCCCCGGAGGGCGCCTTGTCAACCGAGCTGGACAAGATCGAACAGTTTTTCGCCGAGGGGCGCAAGCTGTGGCCGACCCACCCCGAGATGGTGGTCTCCCGCACGTTCTTTGAACTGTGGGAGGAGCACTGCCAGCCGCAGCCGTTCGCCGTCACCGGGCCCGAGTTGCGCCTGGCCGGCGAGGCGCTCAAGCTCACGGCGGAGGGCGACCGCATCGCCTTCGTGACGTGGAACGACGACGAGGCCGCCCCCACCCTGGTCGTCGAGGGCGGCACCCATGACCAGATCTTCCTGCTCGGCCTCAGCGACGGCGAGGCCGTCGTGCAGGAGCTCCCGCCGGTGGTGCACGAGGACGACGAGCTGAGCTTCGGCGAACGCCTCGAAATCGTCTACGACGTCATCGCCGACCTGCGCACGCACGCCCCCGGCCGCGACGTGCGGCGGCTGCCCCTCAAGGAGTTCCATCTGGCCCTCGACCGGGTGGCGGACCGGCATCCCCCGCGCGCCATCCGCGTGCTCCGCAACCTCAAACTCGAATTCGTCCGCCGGCTCTTCGAGCGGGCCACCGAGGACATGCCGCCCGACGAACTCACCCCGCAGCTGACATTGCCCCTCGGCGACAGCTATGTGGCCCCGCGCCGCGAACCGGACCGGCCGCCGCCCACCCCGCCTGCCAACGGCGCCTTCGCCGGCATGACCGTGCCGCCGCGCACCCGCTGCCGCATCCACGCCGACCTGCGCTTCGTCGCCGCCGCCTGCCGCTTCATGGCCGAGGCCGAGAACCTCTTCCTGCTCCAGTTCGCCGAGGCCGAAATCCTCTGGCGCGACGCGACCCGCGGCGTCGGCGTGAGCCTCCCCATCGCCGGCGACTACCCGATCGATGAGGGCGACCGCTTCCACGTCCTGCGCCACGGCGGGCGTGAGCCCGTCGGCGTCTTCATTGCCGATGTGGTTGACCGCACCCGGTTGTGCGGGCGCATCGAATGGAACGACGCGGCGGCGGGCTTCGAGATCGACCACGAGCTTGTGGCGCGCCCGCAGCGCAGCCCGTGGAAGTACCTGGCGCTGTCCATGGAGGATGCGGCCGCCCGTTTCCGGCGGGAGGGCCGCCTGGCCTCGCCGGCGGTGGACGCCGTGCTGGGGCTGTCCGAGGCCCGCGCCGGGATCGAGGCCGACACCCCGCCGCCCGCGCACCTCGATGCCAGCCAGGCCCGCGGCTGGCGCAACGCCGTCTGCGGCGACAACCCGGTGGTGCTCGTCCAAGGCCCGCCAGGCACCGGCAAGACGGCACTGCTGGAGACCGTCATCCGCGAACTCTGCCGACTCGGGCAGCGCGTCCTCGTCACCGCCCCTTCGAACACCGCGGTGGACAACGTCTGCCGCCGCGTGCTCGACCTGCCCGTGCTGCGCTTCGGCAACCGGCCCGAGGCGATGTCGCCCGACGTGGCCGCGGCCTGCTGGGTCGGCGAGGTCGCCTCCCTCCACGAGTTCAAGCGCAAACAGCAGGGCCGGGAAGGCGTCTTCGCCGGCACCCACGTCGGCTGCCTGCGCGACGAGGTGATCGCCGCCGACCACGAGAGGAACGGCCTCCACGACGTCATCATCTTCGACGAGGCCGGCATGTCGAACCTGGCCGAGTTCCTCCTGTGCGCGGGGCTGGCGAAGCGGGTGGTGCTGTTCGGCGACCATCAGCAGCTGCCGCCGTTCCCGCTGCCGCAGTCGGTGCTCGAACGCATCGCCGGGGAGTTCGGGGCCGTCCCGCGGCACGCCTGGCGGCTGGTCAAGCGCAGCGCCCTCGAATGGCTCAACGAGGAGCGCCGCTTCCCCCTATTCCTGCTGCAGAACTCCTACCGTTGCCAGAACCCGCGCCTGATGCGCTTCGCCTCGACCCTGTTCTACGACGCCCGTGTGCGCCCCAGCGAACAGGCCGAGTACTACCGGCTCTCCTACGCCCAGCGCGCCACCCGGTACCCCCCTTCGAGCCTGCGCCTGCTGTCCACCAGCAACGTCGCGCCGGAAAAACGCCACGAGGCGCTCTGCTTCAGCGGCAGCCGGCCGGGGCTGGAAAACCGCTTCGAGGCCGAGCTGGTGGCCGCCGAATTCTACGCCACGCTCGAACGCTATCCCCTGGCCGAGATCAGCATCATCACCCCCTACCGCCGCCAGGCCCGCCTCATCGAAAAACTGCTCGACCGCGAAACCGCCCGCCGCCACGCCGCCCGCCACCCCTTTGACGACGCCGGGTGGGAACGCTTCCTCGCCACCCGCGTCGATACCGTAGACAGCTTCCAAGGCGGCGAAAGCGACGCCGTCATCATGTCCTACGTGCGCAGCAACCCCCAGAACAGCATCGGCTTCGTGGACGACCCCAACCGCATTAACGTCGCCCACACCCGTTGCCGCCGGGAGATGGCCGTGATCGCCGACATCGAGTGCCTCAAGCGCGGGGCCCGCAGCAACGTCTTCGAACGCCTCCAACGCGCCATCGCCCGCGACGGCCAGGTCATCAACGTGGCCGCGCGCTGACCGCGGGGCGCCCCGACCCGCCGCAGACCGGCAGGGGCAGGACAGCCGACTGGAGCCAGGGACATCCGTCCCCTGCTGTCTTTCCTCCTCTGCCGCAGTCACTCCGCCGGCTTGGAGCGGGAGAACCGGGCAACCTGAGCCACGTAGGCTTCGAAGTCCCCCAGCCGTGTCTCGAGGTACTCGCGGACCAGGCTGTCATCCACCTGCCAGTAGACGTGGACCAGGCGATTGCGGAACCGAGCCATGGCCATCAGGGCAGGAAGCAATTCCTCGCCAACGACGCCATTCTCTGCCAGGACGCGGAAACTGTCCGCGTGGTCAGAGGGAAGTCGAAAGCACTCCGATGAGACGATGTGGTTGGCGGCGTCAAGGCACGCCTCGATCGCGATGACGAAGAAGTACTTGGCGCTCGCCACGCGGTCCGGGTCGCTCAGAAATGCGTCGCGCGGGACGTCCCGCAGTCGCGCCAGCGACCGCACGTATTCTCTGCAGTTGCTCAGGACTTGGTCGAGCTTGGGCTTGTCAACCATGGGGAAGGCTACCGGCGGCTGCCAGCGCGGCCAGGCGCTGCTCGTGCGAGGCGGCCAGCGTTGGCTTGTAGTCGTGATAGCGGCTGAGAAGGGCGGTCTCGATGGCGACCCGCGCCTTCTGATCCGAGCAGTAGACCCTGACGCCTTCCTCCAGGGCCTTTCCCCGCAGTTCGAGAGGAGCATCGGCCAGGTTGCGCAGGTCGACGGACAGGCCGATGGCGCCGCTCAGGCGCGCCTCGATCAGCATCTGGTCGTAGAGCGGAAGATCGTGGCGCTCGTAGCTCCGCGACAGGTAGTAACCGATATCGAGGTCGCTGTCCGCACGCGGCGTGCCGCTTGCCCGGCTGCCATAGGCGTACGCCAGAAATACAGGCGTGTCCCGAAAAGCCGCGGCGGCGGCGTCGCGTACCACTCTGAGGGTCTCGTCGTTCATATCTGACGGTAGTATATCCTGCCTCTGACAGACCGCCAACGGGCGCATGTCACTTCCGGATTCCTGCTCAAGAAATCGGTGGGGCGATGCCACCACGGGTCATGGGGGCGTCGGCGCGGGCGAGCAGGGCGAACACCTCCCCGTCCGTGGCCTTGGCCATGCGCATGGTGCGCAGCAGGTCGGCCAGGCGGACTTCCTCGGCCCAGGCGGCGAACTCGCGTTCGACCGCGCGGCTCAGGGCGTCGTCGTCGATCTGCGTCTGAAGCCGCGGCCCGGTGCCGATGGTGTCGTTGGCCAGGGTGAGGACGATCCCCTTGGCATAGCTGTTGTTCGCGATCTCGTACCGGGAGCGGATGCGCAGCGTGTGCCGGACGGCTGGGGAGTTGGCCGCGTTGGCGCTGAGGGAGTCGGCCGCGGCCCAGTGGCGGAAGTTGTCGGGGGTCGTCTGCGCCGCGTCGTAGCGGGCGCGGACAACCGGGACGCGGTGCAGGATCACCCGCGGGCGGACGGCCAGGTAGAGGACTCTGCGGAGGGCGGCGAGCATCAGTCGCCCCCCGGAGGCACCAGCCTCGTCAGCCTGACGCCCAGGGAGTTGCGCTTCGCCGTGGCGGCCTTTGCGTCCAGGTAGCGGGCGGCGTCGACCTGGTCGGGCAGCGGGTGCTGCTCGACCTCAACCCCGTCGGCCTTGACCCTGCGGGGGGCCGCGAGGGCGTCCTCAATGGTCGCTTCGGTGTCTGCCGCCATGACTCCGGCTCCGTGTGCGCAAACACGGTAAGCCTGTCATGGCGAGCGGACAAGGCACTATCAGCCTGTCAGAACGCAGGTGGTTCCAGCGGTGGAACTATCTTGCGGGGGGGGGCAAGAGGCGGCGGGGGCGGC
>MVZH01000050.1 GCA_002068325.1 Lentisphaerae bacterium ADurb.BinA184
GGGGGGTCAAGGGCCGGTGGCCGGCGGGCCGCACTTCGCGGGGTCGGTCCCCACCGCGCGCCCAGTTCGCGAAAACGGGGTGTTTTCACGCACATTGTGGTGTAGATTACCGGCGCAACCACGGCCGACCCGGCCGGCGGGCCCCTGCGCCGGCCCGGCGGAGACGGCGCGCGGTACCCAGCCTGCCGCGCCCACGTCGGCGGGCGCGACGGCCACGATCCAGGCGACAGTCAGTCACAGGAGACAGGCAGACATGCTGTACATCGGACAGGAAGAGATTGATGCCGTCGCGGCGGTGGTCACCAGCGGGCGCATGTTCCGCTACGACAAGGACGGCCAGTGCGGCCGTTTCGAGCGGCGCTACGGCGAGTTCCTCGGAGTCCGGCATGTCTGCATGACCGCCAGCGGCTCTTCCGCGATAGCCGCCGCCCTCTCGGCGCTCGGCATCGGCCCCGGTTGCGAGGTCATCGTGCCCAGCCACACCTACATGGCCAGCGCCACCGCGGTGCTCGCCGCCGGCGCTATCCCGGTGATCGTGGACGTGGACGAATCCATCACGCTCGACCCGCAGGCGTTCGCCGACGCCATCGGCCCGCGCACCAAGGCCGTCATCCCGGTGCACATGTGGGGAACCGTCTGCGACATGGAACCCATCCTGCGGGTGGCACGCCGACGCCGCATCAAAGTCGTCGAGGACGCCTGCCAGTGCGTCGGCGGCGCCTACCACGGCCGCCCGGTCGGTTCACTCGGACACGCCGGCGCCTTCAGCTTCAACTACTTCAAGAACATGACCTGCGGCGAGGGCGGCGCGGTGGCGAGCGATGACGATAAGGTGATGGCCAGGGTGCGCTGCATCATCGACTGCTGCGGGTACTTCTGGAGCGGCCGCCGGGAGGACTTCAAGCCCTTTGCCTCGAACGGCGCCCGCGCCAGCGAGTTCGAGGGGGCCATCCTCAACGCCCAACTCGACCGCCTGCCGGGCCTCATCGCCAACCTGCGGGCCATGAAGAAAAAGATCCTCGCCGCCACCGTAGCCGGTCCTCTCGGCGCGGCCCCGGCCCGCGCCCTCGAGGGCGAATGCGCCACCTCCCTGGTCTACCAGCTGCCCACCGCCGCCCAGGCCTTGAGGTTTGCGGAGCTCGCAGGCGGAACGGTGACCTCGCGCACCGGACGGCACACGTTCACGGAGTGGGATCCAATCCTTGCCCGCCGCGGCGCGCCACACCCGGCCCTCGACCCCTTCCGCCTGCCGCAGAACCGCGGCTGCCGCATGACCTACAGCAAGAAGATGTGCCCGCGCTCGCTGGCCATCCTCGACCGCACGGTGCTGGTGGGGCTGAGCCCACGATGGACGCCAGCCGACGTCAAGGCCCTCGTTGCGAAGGTCAAGGGTGCAACGGCGGCAGTCGCGGCCATGTGACGGCGGGTCGCGGGGCACCCCGGTGCGAGAGCGACCGGGCGGCGACAGCCCCCGATCCGTGACGGGAGAGACCATGCGACGGACGGCGCGACAGTGCCTGGCGGCCGTGGGCGTGGCGCTCGCGGCGCAACCGGCGATTTGGAGTGGCGAGACGGCACAAGGGGCAGGCCCCATGGAGAACGAGCAGGCATTCATCTCGCAGGAATGGCCGTTTGAACCGGGCGAGCGCACGGTCAGGATGCACCTCGAAACGCCGGCCGCCGGCATCACCGCCAACACCGGGCTGATGCTGGTTCTGCACAACTGGGGCGGCCGCTACAACGAGCCGCACTACGTTGCCTGGTGCCGCGAGTTCGCCGACCGCTACAACGTCATCGCGGCCAGCGTCAACTACCTGCAGAGCGGGGATCAGCCGGCACACGCCGCCGTCCAGCCGTACGACTTCGGCTACCTGCAGGGGATCGATGGCCTGCGGGCGCTCCACAGCATCGGCGGGCAGTTGCGGGCCGCCGGCACGCCTTTCAACCCGCGGCGCTGCTATGCCATGGGCGGCAGCGGCGGCGGCAACGTCGCCCTGATGGTCGCCAAGCTGGCGCCGCACACCTTCGCCTGCATCATTGATATCTGCGGCATGCCGGGCCTGACCGACGGCATCGCCTACGGCCTGCGCGAAACGGGGACCTCCCTCAACGCGGGGTACTCGCGCGATCCCGCCAGCCCCGCCTTCCTGGCCCGGCACATGCAGGAGATCCGCGACCCCGGGTTCCCCGCCCACCTTGCCATCCAGTTCAAGGCCAACTCCGCCTACAAGGCCGTCATCGTCCACGGACTGGACGACACCTCGTGTCCGGCCGTCGACAAGATCCGCATCTTCCACGACATGGTCGCCGCCGGTTTCCGCCCCGACGGGCATTTCCTGACTGCGGCCGCGATCGACGGCAAGGCCGTCACCACGACCGGCCACCCGGTCGGCAACCGCATGCTCGTGGTCGAGCGGTTTGCCGACGTGTACCTGCGCGAAGACGGCGCGTTGGCCCTGGCCGTGCCGGGGCCCAATGACTTCGAGCGCAAGCAGGATGTCGTCTACCCCGTCAGCGGCGGACGGTACATCGTCGACTACTCGCACGGCCCGCCGACGATCCGCTTCGTGGCCGACTGACCGGCCGCGGCGTGCGCGCAGTCTGGTTCGCCACGCCCGCCTCCGCCCCGCCGCCACCCGCCGCCCCTCGTCTTCCCCTGCCTCGCCGCCCGTGTTCGCGAAAACGCAGACAGTGAGCTGGACGACGCCGGCTTTCTCAACGCCCGCTGGCTGGCAGGCCGAATGTGCGTGAAAACGCGGATCGTTTTCGCGAACTCGTCTCCCGGCCGCACTGGCTCTTCCCGTCGCGGGGCTGCTGGAACGGCACGGCCCGGTTGTGCGTGAAAACACGGGTTGTTTTCACGAACAGGCACAGCCTGTGGGGGTCGCCATGCGGATGGATACAACCGGCGGGGGGCGCGCCGGGCTGATGCGGGGTCGCGTTTTCACGAACTGGCGGGGGTTGCGCGGGTTGTGCGGCGTCCCGTCCTCCAACCGGGCGGTGCCATGGGAGTTCGCGAAAACGCAGGCTGCGAGCTGGGCGCCGCCGGCTTTCTCAACGCCCGCTGGCAGGCAGGCCGAGTGTGCGTGAAAACACGAGTTGTTTTCGCGAACTCGTCCCCCCCGCCGCACTGGCTCTTCCCGTCGCAGAGCCGCCGGAACGGCACGGGCTGGTTGTGCGTGAAAACGCGGATCGTTTTCGCGAACTCGTCTCCCGGCCGCGTCGGTTCTCCGCCACCGCACGGCCGCCGGAACGGCACGGGCTGGTTGTGCGTGAAAACACGGGTTGTTTTCGCGAACAGGCACAACCTGTGGGAGTCGTCGTGCGGATGGATACAACCGGCGGGGGGCGCGCCGGGCTGATGCGGGGGCGCGTTTTCACGAACTGGCGGGGGTTGCGCGGGTTGTGCGGCGTCCCGTCCTCCAACCGGGCGGTGCCATGGGAGTTCGCGAAAACGCAGACAGTGAACTGGACGCGCGGGGTCTATCAACGCCCGCTGGCGCGCCGGCTGGTTGTGCGTGAAAACACGGGTTGTTTTCACGAACTCCCCCCCACCGGATCGTTGACTGCGGCGACGCGGGTTGCACGGGGCCACGGCGACTTTATACTGTTGTCACGGCAGAGAAAGGTAGCGCCATTGCGCAGGTTCAGCCCAGCCTGGATTGCCCGTCGCAAGGTCACGCTTCTGGTGATCGCGGCGGTCGCCATCGCCGGATCGGTGCGGCTGTTCCCCGACTGGGGCGAAACCGCGGAGTTCGACCTGTTTCGCCCCGTGGACGGAGCGTGTGCGTGGATCGAGCTCAGGGATCCGCGGGTCGCCTGGGTGATGCTCGACGTCCGGGTGCCCCGGAACGTCCGCCTTGGCGATCTCGATGTTGTCTTCCGGTTCGGTGCACCGGGGAACGCGGGCACGGCCGATGCGCAGGTTCTCTTCCCTGTCGGCGGCACTTGGGACGCCTACGCCTGTGGCGGCGACTGGGTCAGGAGGCGCTCTGCCCGAGTGGGCGACGCCACAACGGGGAAGCCGCTGATCGACGTGTTCAGGGGCCGGGAAGGTTGCACGCGGATCGCGGTCAGCGTGCGGGGCACCGGTGCGGAGGAGTTCGGCACGCACGGGAGGGTTACGCTCTTCCTGAAGCGGCCGCGGCGGGCGTTCTGGCACTGGCTGCTGGCCGAGTGCCGTGTGCCGGGTGTGGCCGGCAGGCCTCCGATGGCTGAGGCGCTGGTGATCCGTCTCTGCGGGGGCTCGTGATGTCCCGGAGCGGTCTTGCGCGGTTCGCAGGACTGCCGGTGCCTCCCGGACAGCGGATGCACAGCCCCGTTGTCCTGGCGAGCCGTCCAGCTCCGGCATGCATACCCGGCGCGTACCGGCAGGCGAGATGGCACTGGCCGCTCGCGTGTGTCAAGTGGGATACGCCGGGGCGCGGGGTGGACTTTCAGCGGCCCGCGGCGTCCTGCCGGCGGGGATGGGTGTCGATCCAGTCGCAGGCGGCGTCGAAGACGCGCTGGTTGAGCACCTGGACAGCCGGTTTGCCGGCGAAGCTGTGTCCGACCACGGCGCGGAAGGTGTCACGTGGGATTCCGGCGAGGCCGCAGGCGGCGACGGCGCCGAGCATGGCGGTGTTGGCCGCCTTGGCGGCGCTGCAGGCGGTGGCCAGTTCAAAGGCCGGCACCGCGGTTGCTTCGAGGCTGTCGGGGAGGGTGACGTCACCGACGGTGGCGTCGTAGAAGACCTTGCCTCCCGGCACGACATCGCCGACGAAGCGTTCGAGGGACGGCCGGTTCAGGGCGAGCAGCACATCGGTGGTCGAGACCACGGGCGAGCCGATCGGCCCGTCGGCGATGACGACCGAGCAGTTGGCGGTACCGCCGCGCTGCTCGGGGCCGTAGCTGGGGAACCAGGTTGCCGTGCAGCCGGCCTGCGTGGCCGCGCGCGCCAGCATCAAGCCCAGGCTGAGAACGCCCTGGCCGCCAAAGCCGGCGACCTTGACGCGCAGAACGCCGCGGGCCGTGGGGGCGGGCGTGGCGGCGGCGGCACCCTCGGAGAACAGGGCGTCGAGGGCGGCGCGGTCGAAACACGGCTGGGGGCTGGTACGGGGGACGGCCTCGCGGCTGCGGTCGCGGAAGCAGGCCAGCGGGAATTCCTTTTCCATCTCCTCGATGAGGAATGCCGTCGTGGCGGCGCTGTCGCTGCGCATGTTGGTCGGGCATGGGCTGAGGAATTCGACGAAGGCGTAGCCTTTGTTTTCGGCCTGGATGCGGAGGGCCTTGCGCACGGCCTGGCGGGCTTTCTGGACGCGGGCGGCGTCGGCCAGCGAGCAGCGTTCGATGTAGACGGGGGCCTGGAGCTGGTTGATGATCTCGCAGGCGTGGACCGGGTAGCCGTCGTTGGCGGGGTCGCGTCCGCGCGGGCTGGTGACCGTGCGCTGTCCGAGCAGGGAGGTAGGGGCCATCTGGCCGCCGGTCATACCGTAGACGGCGTTGTTGACGAAGAGGACCGCCATGCCTTCGCCGCGGTTGGCGGCCTGGAAGGTCTGGTTCATGCCGATGGAGGCGAGGTCGCCGTCGCCCTGGTAACAGACGATGACGGCGTGGGGGAGGACGCGTCGCATGCCGGTGCCGACGGCGGGGGCCCGGCCGTGGGCGGCCTGGATGTTTCCGCAGTCGAAGTAGTAGTAACCGAAGACCGTGCAGCCGACGGGGCTGATGAAGACGGCGCGGTCCTGGAGCCCGAGGTCGGCGAGGGCTTCGCCGATGAGTTTGTGGAGGATGCCGTGTCCGCAGCCGGCGCAGTAGTGGGTGGCGCGGGGGGCGGAGCCGCCCTTGCGGGGGAAGGTGGCGTAGAGGCCGCGGGCTTCGAGGATGCGCTCGGTGTCGGCCATGGTTCACCGTCCTCCCGCGTTGTGGGCGACCGTTGGCGGGCGCCCTGCCTTCGGCGGATGGGCGCCGAGCAGGTTGCGCACCTTGGCCATGGCGTCTTCGACGGTGATGAGATTGCCGCCGTAGCGGCAGAGCAAGTCAACGGGCCGGCGGCACTCGATGGCCAGGCGGACGTCCTGCTGGAACTGGCCGTTGCTCAGTTCCATCACGAGGAAGCGGCGGCCGGCGTCCTCGGCCAGCGCGCGCAGTTCGGTTTCGGGGAAGGGGAAGAGCGTCTGCGGGCGCAGCAGTCCGACCGGGAGTCCCTCAGCGCGTGCGAGCTCGACCACGGAGCGGGCGAGGCGGGCGCAGACTCCGTAGGCGACGATGACCAGCTCGGCGTCGTCGGTATGCCAGGCTTCCACCCGGGCGCCGGCGGCGCGGAGGCGGTCGTACTTGGCGATCAGGTTGCGGTTGTGGGTTTCGAGGGTGTCGAAGTCCAGCATGATCGAGGTGATGACATTGCCGCGGCCGGCCGGGGTGGCGTTCACGGCCCACGCGTCCTCGCCCTGTGGGCGGACGGCGGTGGCCGGCAGGCGCAGGGTTTCCATCATCTGTCCGAGGACGGCGTCGGCGAGCACGACGACCGGGTTGCGCCAGCGGAAAGCCCAGTCGAAGGCGTCGAAGGTGAAGTCGCACATCTCCTGCACGGTGGCGGGCGCGAGCACGATGTTGGCGTAGTTGCCGTGTCCGCCGCCCTTGACGATCTGGTTGTAGTCGCTCTGTTCGGGGCCGATGTTGCCGAGGCCGGGCCCGGCCCTCACGATATCCACGATGACGCATGGCAGCTCCGCCCCGGCCAGGTAGGAGAAGCCCTCCTGCATGAGGCTGATGCCGGGGCCTGAGGAGGCGGTCATGGCGCGGCGGCCGGCGCCGGCGGCGCCGTAGAGCATGTTGATGGCGGCGGTCTCCGACTCGGCCTGCAGGAAGACGCGTCCGGCGCGCGGGAAGAACTGCGAGGCGTCGTGGGCGATCTCGCTGGCCGGTGTGATCGGGTAGCCGAAGAAGCACTCGCAGCCGGCGTACAGCGCCCCGACGACGGTCGCCGAGTTGCCCTTCATCAGGAGCCGCTGTCCGGCCGCCGGATTGTCCCGCGAATCCGCCACCTTGACACCTCGCTGGTCAGCGCCGCCTCACGCTTCCGCCTTTTTCGCGGCCTTGTCCCTGGCCGGCAGGTGGATGCGCAGCGTGTAGGGTTCGGGGCAGGTGTAGAAGCAGCGGCCGCAGCCGATGCACCCTTCCCCGCCGTACTCGGCGTAATGGTACCCGCGCGGGTTGAAGCCTTCGCTCAGCCGGAGCACGCCCTTCGGGCAGGCGGCCACGCAACGCCCGCAGGCCTTGCACTCGAGTTCGCAGATCTCCGGATAGGGCAGGCGAAGCGCGCTCAATCGCGTTCCCTCTCGTGCAAAGGGACGAAGAACTTGCGGCCGGCGCGTTGCACATAGAGCACGGCGACGCCGCCGGTGCCCTCCCGCATCGCGTCCATCACGTCGCCGAGGGTCTTCACCGGCCGGCGGTTGACTTCGAGCACGACGTCGCCCTTGCGCAGGTCCGCCGCCGCGGCGGCGCTGCCGGGGGCGACGCCGGCCACGACGACGCCGTCCTCGCCCTCGTCCAGCCCCAGTCCGAACTGCGTGAGCAGGTCGTCAGGGGCCTCGACAGGGCCGGCGAGGCCGTCGCCGCCGTCCTTGCGCTTGGCGGTGACCGTGAACTTCATCCGTTCGCCGCGGCGGTCCACCAGCACCGGGATGCCTTCGCCGGGGCGATACTTGAGGACGGCGAACTGCACGTCGTGCGGGCTGGCCATGGCGCGGCCGCCGACTTCGAGGATCACGTCGCCGGCTTCGAGGCCGGCCTTCTCCGCCGGGTCGCCCCTGAGCACGTCGCTGATCAGCACCCCGTGGTCAACCTTGAACTGCTTCTTCAGGTCTTCGTCGAGTTCCTGCATGGCGATGCCCAGCCACGGCCGCACCACCTTGCCTTCGGCGACGATGTCGGCGACGACCTGCTTGGCCAGGTTGCTGGCGATGGCGAACCCCAGCCCGACGTTGCCGGGCGACAGGCCGCCCCCCCCGGTGACGATGAAATCGTTGATGCCGATCACCTCGCCCTTCAGGTTGAGCAGCGGGCCGCCGCTGTTGCCGGGGTTGATCGAGGCGTCGGTTTGGATGTAGTTCTCGTAGGTGTTCATGCGCACGTCGTGGCGGCCCTTCTGGCTGACCACCCCGACCGTCACCGAGTAGTCGAAGTTGAAGGGCGCGCCGACGGCCACGGCCCACTGGCCGACGCGCACCTCGTCGGAGTCGGCGAATGCCAGGCCCGGCACGTTGCTCAAGGCGCCGTTGCCCAGCCTGAGCACGGCCAGGTCGGTCTCCTCGTCGGTGCCGACGACCTCGACCGCCTTGGGGTCGCGCTCGGTGTCGAAGGTGCGTCCGTCGTGCAGTTTGACTTCGAGGGCGTCGTGGTCCTTGATCACGTGGTAGTTGGTCACGATATAGCCGTCCGCCATGACGACGCCCGACCCCTTGCCGGCCACGCGCGGCACCTGCCGGGCGCCGGGTGCGGGCCGCTCCGGGTCTTCGTCGGGGATGCCGAAGAACCGCCGGAACTCGGGCGGGATGCCCTGCAGCGACTGGCCGTAGCGCAGGGTCTGTTTGTTGGTGATGACGACCACGGCCTTCGAGGCCCGTTCGGCGACGCTGCTGAAGACCTGTTCGAGCTTCAGCGCCGTGTCCAGCCCGTCGTCCGCCGCGGCGGGCGGCACCCATGCGGCGAGCGCCAGCAGCCCGATGAGTGCCCCGGCCCGTCCTGCACAAACGATAGAACTCCTGTTCATGTGTGCGTCCCTTTCGTCTCGCCCGGTGCCGGGCTGGCGAAGCCGCCTCGCCCGTTGCGGAGCCGTTTTCTCCGTGCTTAGAACGGGCGAGACGCCGAAAGGTTCCCGCGTGACGGCGCGGCCGGCCGCGTTCGGAAGAGCAGGCCCGCGAGCCGGAGCATACCGTAGTCCCGGCCTCCCCCGAAAGCAACGCCGTGGCGACGGGTGACGGCGTCGTCGCTCAGGCAGTGAGGCACGGTCTGCCCACGTGGAGGGCGAGCCTCCGCCTGCCCGCCGTGACGTACGCGGCGCAGGCAGGTGCCCGCCAGGTCTGATCGGATGGCAGGGTCTGTCGGGTACGACCCGGACGCCACGGAGGGCGTCCCTCCATAGCCTGCCTTGGCGCCCAGCTGAGTCGCGACGGCCGGGCCGAATACAGACGGCGGGCACGGGAACGAGGTTTCGCGGGCGCAGGCGGGCGTGAGTGGAGAGACGCTCGTTCCAGGCCTATATTTGTACTGACTGCCGCCAAAACACCGTTTTTCGTGCTGTGAACCGTTGCGGCGCGAGGCGCGAGACGGATTCAACCCACAGGAGGTGCACGATGAGAACACGACCGATCCGGGTGCTGGGTGCCATCGGGCTGTCGCTGGCAGGGTTGTCGACACTCTGGGGCGCGACAATCGACTGGACGGGCGGCGGCGGCAACGCCAACTGGGACAACGCCGCCAACTGGAACGTCACCTCGGGCAGCGACGCCGACGGCATCCCCGACGGCGATGACGACGTGACTTTCCCCGCGGCCGGCACCTACACATCCGGCGTCAGCCTCAACGGCGCCGACCGCGCCGCCAACAGCCTGACCTTCGCCACCATCACCGGCTTCACCCTCGCCGGCGTCGGCAACACCCTCGACCTGACCAGCGGCAGCGTCACCCGCCAGAACGTGACCGGGAACGAGGTCAAACAGATCATAACCTGCAATCTGAATCTGCTGCCCGTCGCCGGAACCAACACCTGGAGCATCAGCGGCTATCGCGCCGCGGACAACAGCACTCTCGAACTTCGTGGGGCGCTGACGCGCTCGGTTCCGATCACTCTCACTTCCACGACCGTCAACGGCGAGGGCGCCCTCGGCATCTGGGCCGCCGGCGGGCTGGGCAGCGGCGACCTCACGCTGGGCGCCAACGCCAGCCTCCTGTTCGGCGGGGTCGAGCAGACGGTCATCAACCCCATCGCCCTGGTCGGCGCCGGCGACCGCCACCTGTCGGCCTACATGCCCGTCACCCTGGCCGGCGGCATCGACATCCCGGCAGGCACCCGACTTCGCTTCGGCTATCACAACAACGTCCAGCACCTGCTCATCCTCGACGCCCCCACGACCGGCGCGGGGAACATCGAGTTGTTCCGTGGCGCGCTGGCGATCAACAACCTGAACCAGCTTACTTCAGGCAACCTGGTGATGGGCGCGGCGAACGGTGCGTTGATCCTCGACGGCGTGGCGTGGTCGGATCTCATGGCGAACCGCTCGGGCGGCTGGGGCACCGGCGCCAACCAGTTCCAGATCGGGGGCGGGGCCCGCTTCGGGGCGCGCACGGCCCCACTGCTCATCCAGGACAGCGGCCTCGATGCCGCCGGGGTGAACACGAACAACTACTTCGACCGCAGTTTCGGCATCGGCGCCCCGCACCAGAAGGGCGGCGCCTTCTACGCCAACCAGCCCGTCACCCTCGACACCGACACCCGGTTCACTGACTGCCGAACCATCGAGATGGCCGGCGCCGGGCCGGGGTTCAACGGCACCCACGGCACGGGACTGGTGCACACCATCACCGCCGACCTGAGCGACGGCGGGCCGGCCCTGCGCGGGGGCGTGAAAATCACAGCCAGCCCCAGCACCTACAGCGAAGTCATCCTGGCCGGCGCCAACACCTGGACAGGCTCGCATGGCACGGATGCCAACAGCATCGGCAGTGTCGTCTCGCGCCACTTCTGCGGACTGGGCGGGCTGATGACCTCGGGAAATACCCAGCCAGTGTTCACGACCTTCGCCAGCCCGGCCAGCCTGCCCACCGGCAACGCCGGCAACACCGCCTATCTGTCGGCGTTCAATCGTAGCGGCGGCATCAGCGGTTACCTGGTGACCGCGGCCCCCGGCGGTGCCGTATACGACACGGGAACCAACCTGAACTGGGCCTTCGGCAGCAACATCCAAGCCGTGCTCGGCAGCACCGGGCTGACCGGCGACAGCGCCTCGCTGGAAGGCAGCAACGTGCTGATCCACAGCGACCTGGTCGGCGGCAGCCAGAACCTGAGCCTGCTGGTGCGCGGGGGCGTCCTCGAACTCGGGGCCGCCGGCAATCCGCTGCGGTTCGTGCCGGTCACCGGCAACGACACCAACGCCACGCCCATCACCCGCTCCCAGCCGGCCACCACCTACACCGACGCCACAGGGACGCGCACGCTCATCAAGCGCGGCAGCGGCACCCTGATCCTTGAGAACATCGCCTACACCACGATGGACGGCAGCGGCGACACTTCGGGCCAGTTCCTCTGGCAGATCGGCTCCGGCAGCAACGCCGTGTACGACGGGGCGGTGCGCGTCCCCCCCATCGGCACTGGCGACAACTCGAACTCGCTGGAGAACTACAACATCAGCCTGCTCGGCGGCGTGCTTGAAAGCAGCGGCACGTTCAGCCGTTCCCTCGGCACGGCGGCCAACCAGGTGCAGTGGCCGAACAACACCGCCGGCGGGGGCTTCTCGGCCTACGGCGGCGACCTCACCGTTGACTTGAACAACCCCGGGCCCGACACCTTTGTGTGGGCCACCACCGCGCTGTTCCCCCGGGTCAACGCGCCGCTGATCTTCGGCTCGGCGACCGCCGACGCCACCGTGCGCTGGAGCGACAACATCAACTTGAACAACGCCGCCCGCACCGTCTGGGTCATGCGCGGCACCGGCACCGCCCCCGAGGCGGATATCCAAGGCCTGCTCTCGAACGGCAGCCTGGTCAAGACGGGCGCCGGCGTGCTGGCGCTGAGCGCGCCCAACACCTACGCGGGGGGGACGACGATCTCAGACGGCACGCTGCGGGTGGCGAACATCACCGGCAGCGCGGTCGGCACCGGCGACGTCCTCATCAACGGCGGCACGTTGGCCGGCGACGGCATCGTAGGCCTCGCGAGCAATGCCGCCAACATCAGTTTCGGCGCCAACGGCGGTGCGATCTCCCCCGGCCCCACCACTGCCATCCTCACCGTTTACGGCAACGTCAACTTCACCAGCGCCGGCGCCACCAGCCTGCAGATCGAACTGAATGATGCCACGGCCGGCAGCGGCTACGACCAGCTGAACATCTTCGGTGCCGTCACCCTCGCCGACGCCACCCTGAACCTGACCTGGATGCCGGGCTTCACCCCCACGCCCGGCACCACCTTCACCCTCATTGACAACGACCTCGACGACGCCGTGGCCGGCTCCTTCCTCGACCTGCCGGACGGCACCGAGTACCTCGGCGGCAGCATCAACTGGCGGATTGACTACGACGGCGGCAGCGGCAACGACGTCGTGCTCACCATCCTCGCGCCCATCCCGGAGCCGGCCTCGGCCGCGCTCCTCGCCCTCGCCGGCGCCGCGCTGCTGAGGCGCCGTCGGCAGGCCCTGCCGGCCCTCAGGTAGGGCGGGCGGCCGCGGGTCAATACTCGAACAGCACCACTTGGTGGCACTGCACGCGCGGGACCGTCACCGTGACCGCGTCGGCGGAACGGCTCAGGCGCAGGGGCTTGCGTTCGAGCGGAAGGCTGGCCTTCCGGATGCTCTCGGGCACCCGCAGCCGCACCGGCACGTCGTACAGCGGCACCAGATCCTCGATGACCTGGCAGCGTCCGCGCGGCATCGGGGGCCCGTACAGCAGATGCGCCGCGTAGCGTCGGCGCTCGGGCTGATGGACCAGGCTGACGCGGGCGCCGCTGGGCATGTCGGTCACCAGCGTCTGCCTGCCCCGCGGGTAGACGAGGCGGAGGGCGTTGAGGAACAGCTCGCGGTGCAGCCGCGCCGCCTCCTTGTGGTAGAGGCACCCGAGGGGGTTGGCGAGGCAGACCACGCCTGCCTTCATCCAGGCGCCGGGATGCCCCGCATCCTCGAGCCGGTACGGGGTGTTCATGTGCGAGCAGTAGTGCCCGTACGTGCGGTCGAAGTAGGGCTCGCGCACCGTCGCCAGCGCCACGCCGTCCGTGAGCCGGACGCGGATGCCGGCATGGATGTTGAGGAACGGCGACTCGACCAGCCCCCGCCGCAACTTCCGCCCAGCGATCAGATAGTCGATCTTGTGGCGCGGCCCGCCGACGTACTCCGCGCCGACGTCGAGGAGGAAGCGGCTGCGGGTCGCCGCATCGAGTCCGCCCTCGCCCAGGATCAGCAGCTTGCCGCCGGCCTTTCGCCAGGCGTTCAGCTGGGCGGCCGCGGCCTCGTCAAGGCAGGCGGCGCCGGGGAGGATGATGGCGTCGAAGCGGGTGAGGTCGTCGCCGGTGTCGGCGATCTCGTAGTCGGTCTGGGTGTCGAGTAGCATCTCGCTGATGCCGTGGTGGTTGTCGGGCAGGGCGAACGCGCCGGTCGAGGTGGCCGTTTTCAGTCCCCACCACACGGCGAGGTTGGCGTGGGGGCGGCCGCCGAGGCCGTACGGTTCGATGCGTTTCACGTAGCGGAAGGCGTGCCCGATGTTGCGGTAGGTTGCCAGATCCATCTCGCCGCCGGGGTGGAGCTGGTCGCCGAAGTTGCAGCCGGCGCCGTAGGCGACCATGGCGGCCGCTTCGTAACGCAGGGCATCGGGGTGTTTGAAGCCGCCGAACTCGCCCCACGAGGTGTGGAATTTGCCGCTCATGGCGACGTAGGGCCGGGGTTCGCGGGCGTAGAACCGGGCGCGCAGGGGGAAGCGGTTGTACCCGCCCCAGGTCGTCGGCAGGTCTTCGAGATCCTGCTGGGTGTTGTCGAGGTCGAGGCGGTCAAGGATGTGCAGGTGGGTGGTTCCGTTGAAGTAGAGCACGGCGCCGGGGTGATGGGCCTCGACCACCTGGCGGCAGGCGGTGTAGAAGCGCCGCCACTTGCGCACGTTGTAGGCCGCCGCCGCGGCCGCGTCGCCGGCATCCACCCCCTCGGCCGCCATGCCTGCGCGGCAGCTCTGACAGTAACACACCGGCCCGCTGCAGATGTCGTACCAGAAGCCGTCCACGGCGTATCGTCGGCAGATCTCCGTGGTCTGCGCGACGATGAGTTCGAGGTATCCGCCGCTGGGGCAGAGGAACTTCCAGGAACAGGTGGGGCGGTCGGTGTCCGGCGTCGCCTTGGGGTCGATGTTGACGCCGGCGATGGAGCCGTCGGCGTGCCGTACGCACCACTCGGGGTGGGTCTCGGCGTCGTTGGCCGACCAGCCGACCGTGAAGTAGATCGGCGCCCGCACGTCCATCTCATGGCACGCCGCGATCTGCTCGCCGAGCAGGTCGCGCCGGAGGGTCGGGTGCGTATGGCCAACCTGCGTCGGGTAGTAGCTCCACCCGTGATGACACTTGGCGAAGATGTTGATCGAGTTGACGCAGCCCAGCCGCAGCGCCTGCTGCCACTGCTTCTTCGAGAAGCGGGCCCCGACGTCGGGGATGTGCTCGGAGGTGTGGAAATCCAGATGAACCTGACGCGCGCGCAGTGAACTCATGCTTGCCTCTCCCTAAACTGGACTTGTTCTCGTGGTCGCGATCGAAATCGGGGTCGCGGTCGGCATCGGCGTCGGGGGCGACTTCGATGCCGGTCTGAGCTCCATGGCCGCGGAGTCAGCGCCGCCCGTACGGCATCACTTCTCCCCGCCCCTCGCCTGAATCCGCACGCCGTTGCGGCCGTTGGCCCAGACGCGGTAGAAGCGCACGTCACTCGACGGGCCCACCGCGGGGCCGACCCCCTGCGGCCTGACTTCGCGCAGGGGTTTCAACGTCTCGCGCAGGAACTCGGGCGTGGACTGACCCACACCCGCGATCGAATCCAGCCCGGTCGCGTCCTTGCGGAAGGCTTTGACATGCTCGGCCACAACCTGGCCTTTCACGTCGGGGCCGCCCAAGTCCATCGCCTTGTTGGTCAGAAATCCGAGCAGGTGCAGTTTCAGTTCCGGGCTGGGCGGGACGACCCGGATGTCGGCGCCGTTGGTTGACACCAGCGTGAAGGAGAGCCGCCCGCGGAAGCCGTCGAACTGCAGCGGCGCCACCGTCTTGCGCAGGTCTGCCTCCCACGCCACGTCGGTGTACCGGGCCGGCTCGAAACCGGGATACGGCGCGACAAAGCCGCAGTGGTAGGCAAACTCGCCGCTGCCGGTCAGGTTCATCAGGCTGAACGCCTCCCCCTCGTACCAGATGTCGCGCACAAACAGCCGGGCGTCGTTCTGCACGTCGTAGAGGTGGATGCCGGCCTTGTGGTGTTGGTGCCGCGAGGACGCGCCGGCAAACAGCGCCACCCACGGGTTGGGGCCCGGCCCCGCGCCGACCACCTGCATCCCGTTGTGCCCGGCGTCGCGCATCTCGACGGCGGTGTGTCGCAACCCTTCGACCACCAGCCCGTATTCGAACCCCGTCGTGTTGAGCTGCTCGCCGAAGACGCGCCCGCCCGCCTGGTCACAGCCCTCGACGAGGATGCCGACGGCGCCGTTCCCGGCGTTGACCAGCAGATTGCGGAAGGTCGCGTGTGACGGCCCCTGCACACGGATCAGCGGATCGGCGCCGCCGCCTTGGAGCTGGGTCGCGTTCTCCGGGCCGTCGCCGACCAGTTGCACGTCGCACCCCGCCGGGATCACGAGCGTCCTGTCAACCGCGTAGTTGCCCGTGGGCAGATGCACGACCGGCCGCTGGCCGTTCAGTGCGACGGCCCGGTCGATCGCCGACTGAATCGCCGCCCCGGACGCCCCGGACGCCACCTCGATGACCGGACGCTCGGCGCGCGCCGCGAACGGCACCGGCTGCGGGGCCGTCAGCGCGACGCCGGCCGGGTCAACCTGATTGTCAAACTCAGTCAGCCGTCCTTTCACCTGCAGAGCCTTGGCGACCGGCCAGCGGTTGCCCACGGCGATCAGGTCGGCGGTCTCGGCCGGCGGTTCGTTGCGCACCAGCGGCCCGGCGGTGTCGGCGGCCATGCCCATGATGACGTTGTCGACGAGCAGGTTCGGCCCGTTGTTCTCGATGACGATTGGCGTGGGGTCGGTCGGTCCGACGATGATGTTGCGCTGCAGCGCCGCCTGCGCGCCCCAGGTCTCGGTCTCCTTCCAATTGCCGGCGCGCTTGGCGTGGAAGAAGCGGCGCGAGCCGAGCGAGAGGTTGTCGGCGAACGAGAAGTAGCCGCAGTGGCGCATCGTGATGTCGGCGTCCTTCGAGCGCAGGAAGGTGCTCTGGTAGACGTGGAAGTTGCCGGCCCCGAACTCGTTGGTCACGCCGATGCCGCAGTCCTCGAACCAGCCCTCCCAGATGTACCAGTCCAGCGAGTTGAAGTTCTGGATGCTGATCGCCGCCTGGGCGCAGCGGTAGAAGCGGCAGCGCAGCACGGCGGTCTCGGCGATGCCGGCCTTCATGCCCGCCTCGATGCCGAACTGCACATCCCGGATGATCATGTCCGTGCATTCGTTGGCGGTGGCGAAGGAAGGGCCGTGCTGGATGGCGGTCTTGGCCTTGCCGGCGCCGTCGAGGGTCAGCCGGCCGATGCTGGCATACCAGGCGTCGTAGAGGAGCATGCTCTGTCCGGCCGGGCCGTCCCAGCGGATGACCGTCTTCTCGGGATCCTCGCCGGTCAGGCTCATGCCCAGCGGCTCGCTGTGCGAGATGCGGTCGAGTCTCAGCGTCTCGGTGATGCGGTAGGTTCCCGCGGGGAAGTACAAAACCCGTTTTGCGGAGTCCGCACGCCGGACATCGAGGAGCGCCTTCTGGATGGCGGCGGTGTCGTCGGCGGCGCCGTCGCCCACCGCGCCGTACTCGCTCCGGACATTGGCCCAGCTTGGGAACGGCCCGACAAACTCCCCGGCCGGGGCTGTGCCTGCGGCCAGCGCCGCCACCGCCACCGCCACCCCCGCCGCCGCCCTGCCCGCACGCCGCGCCAACTGTCTTGTCCGCATGCCTTCACTCTCCTAAACACGCCGACCGGCCTCTGCCGGGAAACGCCCCTCATGCTGCCGCGCCACCGGCGCGCGCAAGACCAATGTGCCGAACGCCGTCCCTGCGAGACCGCTGAAGATAGCCTGCCTCCCCTCCGGGGCAACCCCCCGGTGGCCGGCCCGCCGCATTGCGGGGGCTGCGCACCCGCTGGGTTCAAGGCAGCGATCCCGCAGGTCCCGCCGTGTACGGCCGTCAGGCCCCGGCATCGCAGAGCGGTACAACCCGAGGGAGACTGCCCCTTGTCGATGACGCCGTTCAGATCTTGCCGCGACAAGACTGGGGCTGGGCTTCGAGGCGCACCACCTCCAGCCCGTTCATGCGCCCGAAGGCGGCCACCGCCTCGGCCCGGTCGCCAAGAAGCAGCGCGCTGTGGTGGGTGCCGCCGGCGCGCGAGTACGCCTCGAGGAAGGGCGCCACCGGGCATGGCGGCCGGATCCAAGCCCGCACCACGTCACGCATCCCCGGGGCGAGCGCCCCGTCTTCGGGCAGCACCTCGACGGGCGCGACAATCAGCGAGAAACTGTCGTCGGGGCCAGGGGCGAGATTGACGAACACGGCCGGCCCGGGCTTGACCGCGCAGGTCAGGATCGCGGGGTCGAGGCCCCTGCCGCCGAAGGCCGGCTTGCGGATCAGGCGCGGCCGGTCGCCGGATTGATCTCCCCATGTGCGAGAGGAAGAGCGTGTCCCCGGCCCAGTCGGGGCAGAAGACCTCGGTGAACGTCACGGCCCCGAAGGCTCGGGCCAGGGCGCCGACGAGGGCGGCCGTCAGCACATCGCCTTCGCCCGCGTAGCCGAGGCCGCGGGCCATGGCCTTGGAGATCTCCAGGAACGGCATGGTGTTGGCCTCGCCGTCGGTGCGGTCGAAGGCCTGGAAGTTGACGCTGAAGGCGTCGCACGCACTGGTCTGCAGAAGCTCGCGCAACCCCAGGCCGACGCGGACGGAGCGCTCGTGGACCTGCTCGCTGAGCTCGCAGGCGAAGCGCGCCCGGTCGGCGGCGGTCTCCGCGGCGACGGCATCGTCGGACACGTCGAACACCGCTTCGTCCAGAGCCTCGATGCCCGCCTGCCGGACGCGGATACCCAGCCGCCCGGCAAGGGCGCCCTCGGGGACCGAGAAGTCCCCCATCCCGGCGAACGCGTCGCCGATGCGGAGGACGCGGCTGTCGCGCAGGGCGCCGGCGGCCACGGCGGCCCGCACGAGGTCCGCGGCCCGGTCGAGCGTGCGCGGGTCGGAGTCGTGGCCGGCCACGATCTCGAAGCTGCGGCCGCGGCGGCGCAGCATGGAGGCGAAGTCCATGACGCCGTGGACGCCGTGGTTGTACATGATGCGCGCCGGGGAGACCGTGCGTCCGAAGTCCGCGTCCATGGTGGTGTCGAGGATGATGACCGGGAGGAGGCCGGCGCAGAAGGCGTCGAGG
This sequence comes from Lentisphaerae bacterium ADurb.BinA184, assembly GCA_002068325.1. GTDB lineage: Bacteria > Verrucomicrobiota > Lentisphaeria > Oligosphaerales > MVZH01 > MVZH01. Next base: position 18,325 of record MVZH01000050.1, read on the forward strand.
GCTTCGAGCGAGGGCGAGTAGGCCAGGTGGAGCGTGACGACGGCGTCCACCCCGGCCGCCTCGAAGCCTGCCAGCGCGGCGGCGAACTCGTCGGCGACGCGGCAGACGGGCGCGGTCTCGACCGCGATCCCGCGCGCCTCGAACCCGGCCGCGATCCGCCGCAGGAAGCTCTCGAACCCGGCACGGCACTCGGGCAGCGCGTCGTCGTACAGCTTGAGGTAGAAGGGAAGGAGTCCGGCCTTGGGCATGCGGGGGGAACCCATTGTTAGTCAGTCCTTTCGCCGGCCGTGGTTGCGCGCCGCCACGTCCGTGAACAAGCGGCTGGCGTTGTTGAAGAACAGGTTCGCGATGTCGCCGCTGGACAGTCCGGCGCGCTCGGCCGCCCGCCGGATGCCCCGCAGCTGCTCGTAGTAGAAGTAGGTGAACGCCACGGCGTGGGCAGCGTCGTAGATCGCCGTCCCGATCTCGTACGGCTCCCCCATCAGGTAGGCGTACTGGTTGTTGACCTCGACCGACTTGCCGCGCAGGAAGGCGACCGGCGCGTCGCTGCCGAAGAGGATCCGGTCGCGCGGGAAGTTGCGGAAGGCGTATTCGAGGACGGCCTCGTGGTTGACCATGGCGGTGTCGAGAAAGGCGTTGGGGCAGGCGGCGATGCCGTCGAGAAGGCCGACGACGCCGTTGAGGTAATAGGCCCTCCCGATGTGCGCGAAAACGATGCGCGCATTCGGATAGCGCCGGCACAGCTCGACCATGTGGGCCTGGTTGAGCGGATCCGCCAGCCGCGCCGCGCGAGGGATGTGCAGTGTGACCGCCAACCCGCGCGCGTCGGCAACCTCCATCTGCGCGGCCGGCAGCATGTCGCGGATCGTGACCTCGCCGGCCGCCTTGCCCTTGACAAAGGCGTGGTAGGGCTTGTAGCCGATCAGGCGGTGGGACTCGATCCGCCTGACCACGGACTCCGCCGAGTCCTCGGGAGACACCAACGCCATGCCAAAGAAGCGCCGGTTGTCCGAGACCGCCCCCGTGTAGGCCGCCGACGCTTCAAGGTCGCAGTCGGGCGCCGGATGCCCGAAGCTGTTGAGGTGGAACTCCTGCTCCGGCAACAGCGCCGCCGCCCACTCGAGGCACTGCTCGATCGTAAACACGCCGCCGAACTTGCGGTAGATGCTGCGCTCGGGGAACACAGTCCCGGGTGTCAGGCAGGAGCCGTCGAAAAGGTGCACGTGCGCGTCGAAGAGCCTGGCCGGCAGGAAGCCCCGCAACTCCTGCTCGTACACCCGCCGGCCGGCCTCGCAGTAGTCCGTGCTCATATTCCCGCTCTTTGCCTCTTGCCCTGTGGCCTCTGCTCTTTGCTGTTTTGCTTCCTGCTCTCTGCTCGTTGGTGTCTGTTCTTTGCTGTCTGCTCTTTGCTGTCTGCTGTTTGCCCTTTGCTCTCTGCTGTCTGCTGTCTGCTCTTTGCTCCCTGCTATTTGCCATTTGCCCTGTGCTTCTTGACATCTTCGTTTTCTGTCTGCTCTCTGCTATTTGCTATTTGCCATTTGCTATTTTCCCTGCCAATCCCCTCCCCCGCCAGCCTCGCCGCCCCCCGCGCACCCGCCGACCGCGTCCCGACCTCGACCTCCAGCCCGGTGATCCCGGCGACGATGCCCGGCCACACCGGGCTGCCGGCCGGCCCGCCGACCATCACCGCCCGTTCGTACCGGAATCCGCCGTCCCGCAGGGCCGCCAGCTTCTCATTCAGAAGCCGCGCCGCGCCTTCCATGACCGCACGGCTGACGCAGGCCCGGCTGGCGTCCGGCGGCCGGGGCGCTTCGCGCAGATCGATCCGCAGTCCGCCCGCGCCGGGTGGCGCCGCCGCCGCCGACTCGTTGAAGATGTGCAGGCGGTCGTGCTCGCCCGGTGCAATGACATGGTCAATGTACCACTCGATCGTCTGGCCGATCTGCGGCACCGAGAACATTCCTGCCCACGGGCCGCCGTCGGCCGAGAGGAACGGATCACAGAGCATGTTCGCGTCAAGCACGGCCTGCCGGCCCGGGCACGGCGCAAACCCCACCCAGGAGGTGCCGCAGGACAGCATGAGCTGGCCTGGCGATTCGACCCCGACCGCGCGGGCCGCCGCCGGATGGTCGAAGCAGCCGGTCACCACCACCGTCCGGGGCGACAGCCCCGTCTCGCGCCGCGCCGTCGCCGTCAGCGGCCCCACCGCGGCCCCCGAGCCCACCAGCGCGGACAGCTTCGCCCGCGGAATCTCCAGCCGCTCCAGGAAGGGCGCGTAATAGGTGCCGCTCCGCTGTTCCTGCAGGTGGAACGTCGTCGCCGTCGAGTGATCCATAACCCATTGTCCGGTCAAGCGATAGAGCAGCCAGTCCGTGTCCATGCCGAGGTGTCCGGCCGCGCGGTAGAGGGCGGGCTGGCGCTCGCGCAGCCAGGCCAGGTGGGCGAGCGGGAAGATGGTGATGC
>MVZH01000051.1 GCA_002068325.1 Lentisphaerae bacterium ADurb.BinA184
CTGCCGAGGATCTCGGCCGTCTTGTCGGGCGGGATGGGCAGGGCAGCGCAGTCGGGCCCGCCTTGGGCGACGTGCGCCGCCACCTGGGGGCCAAGTTCATAGCAGAGCTGCTCGGCGCGGGGCCCCTTGACCAACTCCCGCATCCGCCCGCAGATCGCGGCCAGGCTCTCGTCGAGCACATTCCCGACGGCCAGGCTGACCAGCGGACAGGGCTGAACGTCGCCGGACGCACTGATATAGAGCCTCTCGGCGCCGGCCACGCAGCCGAACCGGTCGGGCGTCTCCAGATAGGCGGGGGAGTTGACGCCGGGGCAGTCCGCCAAGGCCGGGTCGGTGTTGAGGGAGCGGAACTGGTCGCGGTTGATGTCGCGGTGCTGAAGTTCCGCGTGGGTGCAGGCGATGACGGCGCGGCCGACCGGACGCACCGGGATGATCTCGACGAAGCCGGCGCCCAGATCCCGGCCCAGCCGCATCATCTCGACCACCATCTCCCGGGTGATGCGTTCCTCGGGCAAGGCGGCGGAGAGCACGGTGAACAGGTCGGCCTCGCGGAACGTCCGGATGGCGTCCGCGGCGATCTTGAACGCGCCGGGATAGCCGACGAACGCGTCGTGCTCCTCGGGCCGGTGACTGTGCAGCGAGACGCGGCCGCCGAACAGGCCGGCGTCGCGCAGGCGGCGCACCTTGTCCAAGTCGAGGCCGAAGCCGGTGGTGTTGAGCCAGGTCTCGGAACGGTCGCCGGCCTCGGCGACCACGGCCAGCGCGCGGTCGAAGACGACGCCGGGCTCGCCGCCGCCGATGTTCAGCCAGCTGCCACCGATGTCCTGGATTTCGTGCACGACCTGGAGGAGCCTGGGGAGGGGCAGGGGCGGACGCGCGCCGCGGCTGTTGGAGCAGTGCCGGCAGTGGTAGGGGCAGCTGTCGGTGATGGAGAGCGTGACCTGTTCGTGCCAGACGGTGTCGGAGCGCAGGGCCCGGCGGACGCGCCCCTCGAAGGCCTTCCCCGGGAAGTGCGGGACATACACGGACAGCTTGGTGCAGCGGCCGCCGTCCTTCTCGCCCAGATGCATGACCTTCGAGCCGTCGGCGACGAGGTGGGCGGCGCGGTACATCCGCCGGAACCGGCGCAGAATGGGCAGGACGGCGGCGGGCCGCCGGGCGAGTTCGGCCAGGAGGAGCCGCAACGCCGCCCCCGTCATGGCGCGCCGCACGGACTGCTGCCCCTTCACGTCAAGAGGGAGAAGCGGTTTCATGGCCACGGCTCCTGATGGGGGGGATGGGAGACCAGGGACGGTCAACCGGCCCACACGCGTTGTCCGCCAACTGCCGGTCACGTCGGTGTCCGGACGGCACGGCGGCGCCTCGGCGCCAAGTCATTCGGATGCCCGTGGGCCGGAAGCGGGCGGGGCCAGTGCCGCAAGGGCGGTCTCCGGATCCGCCACGTCCACGACGATCCGGGTATACGGCCCGTTGCGCAAGTCTATCCGGATCGCCTTGCCCTTGCGGACGTGATCCCAGAACTCCTTCCGGCCCCGGCCATAGTAGGTTCCCGCGACGATGACCCAGGGCAAGGCGGTGCCGGGGCAACGGCACCACGGCGGCCAGAGACCGCGCTCGGCCGGGGCCGCCGTTACGACCTGTTGCCGCTTGAACCGGATGGTCCGTTTCACCGCCCACATCCGGTGGCTGCCGAGCACACGCAGCGTCACATCGTCGCCGGCTGTCTCGATGCTGACCATGGCGCCTGCACACCCTTTCACACAAGGGCATACCCTAGCGCGGAGCCACGTGGCCGTCAAGTTTGGGGGTCAGTGGCGCCGAGCTTCGCCCTTCGGGCTCGGTTCGACTCAATCGGATGGCACCGTGGGAAAGGTACCAGTCCTGATAATTGCCTTAGTCTCCCGGGGCCGGGCAAGTGAGACACCGGGAGATCTCCGGCCGCTGCAAGATCGAGGGATTCGGCCCCCGGCCCCAAGTCGGCCACGGGTGCCAGCCTGCCGGCAGGCTGGGATACGGCCCGTCTGTCATGGCCTGACCTCTTCCGGTACGACGAGGGGGGCGTTGTTGCCGTCAACCACAGAGGGCACAGAGATCACAGAGAGGAGACTGGCTGTGCGCTTACGTTGGCGGGTGTTTCGCGTCAACGCACGTGCAAAGCCCTCTGTGGAACTCTGTGTCCTCAGTGGTGAGCAAATCAGAGCCGCTTGCAGAACCCTGGCCTGAGTGGCCGGTACGGAGCCCGGGCCTCCCCTGGCCTCGACAGGGACTGCTGCCTGTCGGGCTGGAGGGACGACCTCCGTGTCGTCCGGGTTCCGTTACGGCAGGTCGGATCCTCGGGCATGACCTGGCGGACACGGAGGCCCGCCCTCCATCGCACGAGGCGGTTGTTGTCTGCTGGGGTTCTGCAAGCGCCTCATCAGGATAGCACTGGAATGGAGTCCGCGCCTGCTTCCGAACCCGTTTTACGGAACCATTGGAGAGGCCCCGGGAAATTGCCCGGCCACGGAACGGACCTGCGCCCCCGGCCGCGTCGGACAGTGGCGGGGCCGCGGGCAAGATGGTATACTGCCAGCATCTCGTGACAGGAGGCACGGCATAAGCCTCAGGCCGGCGAAGGCGAGGACGGCCTTCCGTCTCTTCCGTCCCATCACGCGCGGCTGCTGCCGCGGTTACCCGCTTGTCTAACCCCATCGAAAGGAGACTGCCATGACGAGCCATCGGTACCTCACCCTTCCCTTGTCGTGCCCACACGTTCGAAAGGAGATTGCCATGATGACGCGCCCGCCCTCAGCCAACGCCGCGAACCGTCAGACGTCGCCTCGGCATGGCCTGGCACCGACCCTTGTGTGCCTGGCCCTGTTGCTGGCCTCCGCCGCCAGCGGGGCCGTGACCGGCAACTGGGCGGTTGACGCCGACGGCACTTGGAACACGCCGACGAACTGGAGCAGCAATCCCAGTATCCCCAACGCCGCCGGCGATACGGCGAACCTCACCTACAACATCGCCGCCAGCCGCACCGTGACGCTCGACGTTCCGGTGACGGTCGGTTACCTGACGATGGAGGATCTGACGACAGTCAATGCCGACTGGATCTTGATCGGCTCCAATGCCCTGACGATGGACACCGGCAGTGCGGCCAACGCCACACTCACGGTGTCTTCGAGGACGCTCAACCGCATCGACACCGACATGGTTCTGAACTCCAATGTCACTCTCACCGTCGGCCAGGGTGTAGGGCTGACGATCAACGGCGACACCTCCGGGGCTGGCGGCTTTCTGAACACGGGCCGCGGTGCCATTGACCTCTACGGGAACAACACGTTCCTGGGGGACTTCACGACCTACACGGCCGACTACGCCTCCCGCCTCGGCATCGGCAGTGACACCGCGCTCGGCCAGGGCACCGTGCACCTGCGCGGCAAGCCGGTCGAGGCCCTCGGCGCCGCCCGCTCGCTGGCCAACAGCCTCAGCCTTGAAGGGGATTTTGTCGTGCAGGGAAGCTACAACCTGGCCTTCGCGGGGGCAGCCACGCTCACTGGCAACCGCACGATCACCGTGAACAACGACACATTCGCCTTGGCAGGTGGAGTTGGGGAGAATGCGGCGGGGCGCGCGCTCGCGAAGGCCGGCGCCGGATGGCTCGTGATCGGCGGCACCAGCAGCTACAGCGGCGCCACCACGATCAGCGCCGGCGTGCTGCGGGCCAGCGACGGGGCCGGACTGCCGACCGCGAGCCTGCTGCAGATCCGCGGCGGGGTGCTCGAAATGAGCGGCGCCTTCACCCGCACCCTCGGCACCGCGGCCGGCAACGTGAACTGGGACGCCGCCAGCAGCGGCGGGTTCTCCGCGTACGGCGGGGCGGCAACCGTCAATCTCAACGGCGGCGGGGCCGACAACCTGGCCTGGGGAAGTACCCCGAGCTTCATCGGCAACGGGGCGGTGCTGCAGTTCGGCTCGACCAAGTCCGACAACGTGCTGACTTTCGTTGACAACATTGGCCTGGGCGCGGACGCCGGCGCGGTGCGCCAGATCAACGTCACCGACAACACGGCTTCGGCGGCGGACAAGACCATCCTCTCCGGCGTGCTCTCGGGCACCGGCATCCTTCGCAAGGCCGGCACCGGGCAGCTCGAACTGTCCGGCGCCAACACCTTCAGCGGGCAGGTCGCGGTGGTGCAGGGGCAACTTGCGCTTGCCAGCACGGGGTCACTGTCCGGCGCCACCCAGCTGAGCCTGATCGGCGGCAGCGAACTGCGGGTCAACGGCGACACGGCGGCCCACACCGACCAGGCGATGCAGACGCTCGATGCGACCGACGGCGAGGCGGTCGTCACCGTCGCGCCGGGGGCGGGCTTTGGGGCGCGGCTGACCTTCAGCGACCTCGACCGCGCGGCCCCGGGAACGTTGCTCCTGCGCGGCCCCGGGCTGGGATCGGCAGCTTACCCGGCCGCCAACGTCGGCAACCTGGCCTTCACGGACGCATCCGGATTCGAGCTGGTCGGCGGGGGCGGCGGGGCCGGCACGACGACGATCAGCATCTGCCCGTTTGCGCGGGGAGACGCGAGCGCCAGCGGCGCTGGCGCAGACCTGGTCACGTACGATGCCACGACTGGCGTCCGCCCCCTCGACAGCGGTGCCGGCGAGTATGCAACCACCATCACCTCCGGGCAGACACAGCTTGACAACGTGCGGCTGTCCGGCGCGGCCACGGTCAACGGCACCGCCACCATCAATGCCCTGGTGCTGGACAACGGCGGTAGCCTGGCCGGCACGTCGGCGCTGACCGTCAACAGCGGGGCGGTCCTCGCCCTGGCCGGCAACGGCGGCATCAGCAAGCCGCTGGACTTCGGCGGGCGTGAGGGCGTCCTCCACGCGGCGGGAGCGGCCACCACCGCGACCATCAGCAGCGCTCTCTCCGGCAGTGCAGGCATCACCAAGGCCGGCCCCGGCATGCTCAGCCTCAGCAGTACGGCGCAGGCTTTCAGCGGGGCGGTGACGGTCTCCGCCGGCGTGCTCGACCTGGCGTCGGGGGCGGTGCTCTCGAACCTCTACCCGCCCGTGGACGTGCACGTGGCCCAGGGCGCGACGCTGCGCTTCCCGAACAACCTCTACGTCGGCGCCCTCGAAGGCAACGGCCTCATCAACGGCACAACCAGTAACAACATCTTCCGGTTTGGCTGTGACAACTCCGACAGCACGTTCGCCGGCTCCTTCCTGCAGGCCGGCGGCACCCCTGACGGGCCGGGGGTGGACAAACTGGGCAAGGGCACGGCCACGATCACGGCTCCACTCGGAACGCTGGGCAGCTGGCTTGGGGTCACCGACGGCACCCTGCGCATGTACGACAACGGCAGCTCGCCTGCCGGCACGCGGGTGTACGGCGGCGCCACGCTGCTGTTCGACGACACCGGCACCCACGTGGACAACCGAACCCAGAGTACCTACGTCGGCGGCGAGTACAAGGTGCTCGGGAGTCTCTCCGCCAACACCGCCGCCGGGGGGCCGGCCAACACCCAGTTCCAGTTCACTCTTCTCGGCAATCCGACGCTGACTCTCGTCCCCGGCACCGGCTTCGAGGCGCAGTACCGCCAGCGCAACGGCGGCGACAACAACATGTGCGGCGTCGGCCCCGAGGTGACGGCGTTCGTGCGCGGCGACGGCCTGGCGCAGGCCTCCGGCACGCGCTCCCGGTTCACTATCCAGTCGCAGAATTTCAACACCGTGCTGATCGGCGGCGCAGGGCAGGTGATGGCCGACTCCGTTGCTCCTAATCCACCCGGCCAGGCCGGCACCCCGCAGGTCAGTGTCATCTACCGCATGTACGGCGACAACAGTTCCACCGGGCTGGGAAGCGGCTTCGTCACCTATGACCGCGGGCCGGACCACCAGCAGGACGACGACGATCCCGGCGTCCGCCTGCTGACCGCCAGCGAGTATGCGACGACGCTCGCCGACGGGGCGGGCGGCGTCCTCAGCACCATCGCCAACACGAAGCTCTCGACGGCTGTCGCCGGTATCAACAGTGCCACCCGCGTCAACACCCTCCTGCTGGAAGACAATGGCTCGGTGTCGGGCGCGGGCATGCTGACCGTCGAGAGCGGGCTGATCATGTCCACGGGCAGCAACGGCGCCATTGACGCCGCCGGCCTCGCCACAGGCACGGGCGGGGCGGTGCGGCTGATCACGCCGGAGGCGACGGACCAGCTTACGGTCTCCAGCGCCATCGGGAGCGGCGTCACCGCGGGCCTGATCAAGAGCGGCGAAGGCACGGCCGTCCTCACCGGAACCAACGCCTACTCGGGCACGACCTACCTGGCCAACGGCGCGCTGCGGGCGACCGACGGCGTCAGCCTGCCGGCCAACAGTACGGTTCATTTCACCGGCGGCGTGCTCGAAGGTGCCGGCACCTTCACCCGCAGCCTGGGCACGGGCGGCGCCAACGTACGCTGGGACGAACACAACAGCGGCGGCTTCGCCGCCAACGGCGGGGTCTTCAACATCCAGCTCAACGGCGGCACTGGGGCGGTGACCTGGGATAACACCGCATACTTTGTGCAGGGACACCGCAACCTGATCCTCGGCTCGGCGACCGCCGACAATGTGGTCGCTCTCCAGAACGCCCTTGCCCTCGGAACGTTTGACGTCGCCAGCGGCGACCGCACCGACAACACCTTCCGCACCATCGAGGTCATTGACAACCCGAACTCGACTACGGATCTTGCCCGCCTCTCCGGCGCCGTCACCGGGACCGACGCCCGGCTCACCCTGGTCAAGACCGGCGACGGCACCCTCGAGCTGGCCGGCCCCAACACCTACTCCATCGCCACCACCGTCGCCGAGGGCACGCTGCTTGTCACCAGCAGCACCGGCAGCGGCCCCGTCGAGGTGAACGACGGCGCGACCCTCGCCGGATCCGGAACCGTGACCGGCGCGACGACGGTCGCCGCCGGCGGTGCCCTGGCGCCCGGCGCGGGCCCCGGCATCCTCACCCTCAACGGTGGCCTGACGCTGGCCGAGGAAGCGACGCTGGCCGTCGAACTAGGCGGTGCCACCCCCGGACTCTACGATCAGGCGAACGTGACCGGCGCAGTCAGCCTCGGAACCGGCGCCGCCGGCACGGAACTGATCCTGACGCTGTACGGCGGCTTCAGCCCGGCGGCCTTCGACCAGTTCGTCATCGTCGAGAACGACGGGACGGACGCGGTTGCGGGACTTCTCTCGTATGGTGGCACGCTGCTCGGCGAGGGCGACATGCTGGCCGGCGCGCCCGGTGGCAAGAAGATCGCCATCAGTTATCTTTACGACTCTGCGACGGGCTTGATCGGCGCCGGGAACGACATACTGCTGCAGGTCATTCCCGAGCCGGGTACGGCCGCCGCACTGGGCGTGGGGTTGCTGGCGGCGCTGCGGCGGCGTCGCCCCCCGCGCGTCGCCTGAGACGGGCGGAAGCCACGCGCTCCGCCCCGGAGCCAGATGCATGCCGTACCCCGGCGGTCAGAAGTCAGGGCGGCCCGCTTCGGCCTTGCCATGCCTGGTGGGGGGCGGGGCGCCGTTGTGCGGCAGGCCCGGCGGCCAAGATCCGGGGCGCCGCGGGCGCGCCGAGTTCACGCTGATCGAGCTCTTGGTGGTGGTCGCCATCATCGCGCTGCTCGCGTCGTTGCTGCTGCCCTCGCTGGCCCTGTCGCGGGAGCGGGGGCGGCGCATCGTCTGCCTGGGCAACATGCGGCAGTTGTACATGCAGATGAGCCACTACGCCAGCGACTACGACGACGTCCTCCTCTGCCCGGGCAGCGACGTCATCAACTCGATCTACTGGGGACAGCCCGACCAGATCCCGACCGCCGCGGACTGGTGCCGGTACCTCGACATCCCCGTGCTGGGCGCGGTCTATCATTCTATCCCCAGCGACCAGGCCCTCGGCGTGGCGCGCTGTCCCAGCCAGAGCCTGAACCGGATGGGGCAGGGGTTCACCAACCTGCACTACAACTTCAACGCCATGGGCGCGCATCGCTGGTACAGCCTGCCCTTCGGGTTCTCGCGCTTCAGTGCCGCCGTCGAACCCTACGACGGTTTTCCGAAGCTGGTGCTGACCGATCACATCCAGCAGTCGTGGTGCGGGAACCCGGGGCACACGGACTGGATCTACCGCAACAGCAACCACTTGAAGGGGGCGGCCCCCGCCGGCGGCAACATCATGGTCGGCGACGGCTCGGGCGGCTGGCGGCCGGTCAGCATGTTCTACGTCGCCTCGTGTTCGTTCTGGCCGACGACCCACGACACGTGGGGGCAGGTGCGCGGGTCCGGCCTTGCCTGGCCCTACGGCACCGGCGGCACAATCAGCATCAAGGGCCCGGTTGGCCGGCCGATCCCCGGCGACCTCGAACGCCTGCGCATGTGGGGCTACCACTACTGAGCCACGCCCCGCCGTTGGCTGCCCGCGCTGCCTTACCCTCCCTGCCCCCCCGCCACCCCCGATCCATCTTGTCGTCATCGGTCGTCCCCGCTGCCAGGCGTGCCGTCGCCCGTTCGCGAAAACGACCGGTTCGCAGGCCCCCTTGTGCGTGAAAACGCCGTATCCGCGTGGGGGGGCGTGCACGGGGCGCACGACCTCCTGCAACGGCCAGTTCGTGAAAACGGTCCGGGGCGGAGTTCGCGAAAACCGCGGCGTTTTCACGCACTCGCGGCTTATGCGGGGGGGGGGCGATAGTCTGTCCGCGTGCGCCTGTCTGGGGTGGCCGGTCGAGGGAGGCGGGCGTTTTCACGAACTTGGTTGTGCGTGAAAACGCCGTGTCCGTGTGGGGGGGGCGTGCACGGGGCGCACGACCCCCTGCAACGGCCAGTTCGTGAAAACGGTCCGGGGCGGAGTTCGCGAAAAACGCGGTGTTTTCACGCACTCGCGGCTCACGCGGGGAAGGGGGCGATGGCTTGTCCTTGTGCGCCTGGCAGGCAGCGGCCGGTCGAGAGGAGCGGGCGTTTTCACGCACTCCTGGGTCCCCGGTCAGGGGGCCGGGCTCGGGGCGGGCAGGGCGCCGGTGCCGCGCCAGGGGCCGGCGAGGTCGGAGGCGTCGGCCGCCCCGGGGATCCGCACGCGCCAGCCTTGGGGGATCGTAAGCTGCCAGTGCAGACTGCCATCGGCCTGCCGCCGCCAGTGCGCCTCCGGGCCGTGGGGGATGGCACCGGAAGCCTGCGTGAGATCGCCGGGGCAGGGGGCGAAGACGGCACGGCGCGGGGCCTCGATCCGGAGGCCCAGGGCGTAGCGCGGCAAGAGGAAAGCGGGGCCGCCGGCCCAGCCGTGGCAGAACCCCGTGTTGCCGTGTTGCCTGCGGGTCTCCGGCAAGGTCACGCTGTCGCGGTAGGGGAGCCAGAGCAGGCGCATCTGCGCCAAGGCCTCGGCATCCAGCCCGCACTCGAACAACGCCCGGCACAGCCAGTGCCCCGCGAACAGGGTTCCGACGGGCACCAACGGGCGCCCTGGCAGGCGGTCGCGCTCGGGCTTCAGGGAGTCCTCACCGAGAGGGACGGGGCCGAGGCTGGCGGGATCAATGATGCGCCGCAGCAGGGCCGCGCGTTCCTCTTGGGGACAGACCCCGGCGAGGGCGGCCATGGCGTTGGCGAACTGGCTGCACACGGGGCTGAGTGTGCCGTCCGGGAGGATGGCGTCCGAGTAGACGCCGCGCCCGGGCAGGCGGAGGCGTTGCCGTGCGGCCTGGCGGAGGCGGTCGGCGCGTTGCCTGGCGTCGGCCCCCAAGGCTTGGGCCAGGGCGTCGTGGGCGGCGAACCTTTCAAGGACAAGCAGGTAAAAGGCCTGGGTCAGGAGGATCGTGCCGGTGCCCTCGATGGGTTCCCAGGACCAGAACTGTCCCCACTTCCAGCCGCTGAGCAGTCCGTCGGCATCGGTGAGGCTGGCAAGGAGATCGAGGGTGCGCCGGGCGGTGGGGAGAAGGCGCCGAAGGTCGTCGTCGCTGCCGGTATGGAGCCAGTATTCTTCGAGGAGGAGGAGCCACAGCAGCGTGCTCGAAGCAAAGGCGCAGTTGGTGCGTTCCGATGGGAAGAAGCCGTTGATGCGCCCGTCGGGCAGTTGGCTGCGGGCGCCCTCGAACAGGGCCCGCCGCGGCATGGCGCTGTCGCCGCAGGCGTCCAAGGCGACGAGGGCGTGGATGTAAAGGTCCTGCATCCACTGGACTCGTTCGCGCGTCGGACAGTCCATGAAGGCGTCGGCGGTGGCCGTCCGGACCGTCATGACGCTCTGGCGCACGAGCCGCGTCAGTTCGGCGTCCGACGCCGTGAAGACGGGTTGCATCTCGAAGGGATAGACTTCTTCATCGGCGGTCACGGCCACGACTTCAGCCGGCGTGTCCGTGCCCTCGATGTCGAGGGTCAGGAATTGGAAGCCGCGGGGGTGCGTCGAGCGGATTTTGCAGGGGCCGCCGGGCAGGATGTGTCGGTCGGCGTACTTGGCGTATGTGCGTTCAGGGTTGACGGCGCCGGTGCCGGCGCTCGCCAGTTCATCGTAGAGGATGTCCACGGCCTGTCCGGGTGACGAACTGGCGAAGCGGATGACGGGGTAGCCGGAGATGACGCGGCCGAAGTTGACGGTCAGGTAGTGTCCGGCGTGGCCGGGGGCCGGCGGTGTGCGCCAGGGCAGGCGGGGCGCCTCCGGCGAACGGGTGCGGAGGCGTTGGGCCGCGGTGGTTGACGGCATCGGGCCGCTCGCGCCGGGTTGCCAGGCGCCGGCCGCCGCCGGGCGGGCCGCACCGACCGGCATGCACGGCAGAAGCGCGATCCCGCGCGCAACCAACGCTCCCCAAGGCGAGTCGCCTGCCGCGGCGACGGCGACGGCCGGCCGCCAGCCGGCGGCGTCGAAGCCCGGGCGGTCCCAGCCGGCCGGGAAACGGCGCCAGTCCAGCTCCTCGGGGTAACCGAAGTGCGACATCATCTCGGGGAACTCACGCCGCCAGCAGTCGGCCGCCAGGCATTGCCAGCCAGCGCCGCTGGAGAGGTCCTGCGAGGGGCTTCCGCCCGCGTCGAGTGTGATGTCCGCCAGCCAGGCGGGCCGCCCGAGCATCATGGTGGCATTGACGATTCCGACGTGGTGGACGAGTACGCCGAGGCAGTGGCGTCCGGCGGCCACAGCGGGTTCGAGGGTGTCGAAGGCCCACGCCCCGTGGTGCGAGCGCGCCGGGCCGCGGTGCAGCCGTCGTCCGTCGAGACTGAGTGTGTAGGCCGAGTCGGCGCTGATGTGGATGGCCAGGCGTGCGTCGGACGGGCAGTTGAACTCCCGCCGGAAGAAGGCGTAGGCGTTGCGGTCTTCCGCCGGGGTCTCGTCGGGGTGCGTCCACGTCCAGCGTCCGCGCCATGCGGTGCGCGGTTCGGCGGGCAGGGGACGGGCGTCTGGGGCGGCAGGTTGCGGCATATCTTCTCACCTCGGGCGGGGCAGGGTAGACGGTGGACGGTGGACGGTGGAGGGTGGAAGGTGTCGTCCGGGTTCCGTTACAGCAGACCGGGTCTTCGGGTATGACCTGGCGGACACCTGTCTGCGCCGCGTACGTCGCGGCAGGCAGGCGGAGGTCCGCCCTCCATCGCACGAGGCCGTTGCTGTCCGCTGGGGCTCTTCAATCGCCTCGGTTTTCGGGGGGGGCGGGGCCTTGGCGCGGCAGTATAGCCCGTGGAGGTCGGAACTCCACCGGGCTGGCGCGGCGGAGAAGTCGGGGCTATGGTTCGCGGTCCCCCCCCGCCACAGGAGAGCCATGAACGACTACGACAACCTGATCCGTTACTGTGCCCATGTGCAGACCCGCTGGGCGACGGCCGAGAATCCGCACGGCGAACCCGGTGGCGCTTGCCGTCCCGCCAACGGCGCGCAGGACACGGCCGCCGTCCTCGCCGCCAGCCGCAAGGCGCACCCTTGCCTCTCGCCGTTGCGGGCCGGGCAGACCGCCGTCCTCGCCGACGCAACGGCCGCTTCGGGGATCGTGCGCCGTATCTGGATCACCATCGGCGACCGCACTCCCGAGATGTTGCGCAGCCTGCGGCTGGACATGTTCTGGGACGGGGCCGCGACGCCGGCGGTCAGCGTCCCGCTCGGGGATTTCTTCGGCCATGGCACCGCCCGGATGACGACCTTTCAGAATGCCCTTTTCGGCAGCCCCGAGGGGCGCAGCTTCAACGCCTGGGTTCCGATGCCGTTCCGCACCGGCATGCGCATCCAGGTGACCAACGAGTCGGGCAAGGATCTGTCCATGTTATACTACGAAGTGGACTACACCCTTGGCGACCGAATCGAGGCCGACGCGCTGTACTTTCATGCCCACTGGCGGCGCGAGAGCCCGACCACGCCCCTGCGCGATTTCGAGATCATGCCGCGGCTGGGCGGCCACGGGCGGTTTCTCGGCGTGACGCTCGGGGTGATGGCCGACACCGCGGGCTTCCTCAAGACCTGGTGGGGCGAAGGCGAGGTCAAGGTCTACCTCGACGGGGACAGTGTGCACCCGACCCTGTGCGGCACGGGCACCGAGGACTACATCGGCACCGGCTGGGGGCAGGGGGCGTACGCCACGCCGTTCCAGGGCTGCCCGCTGGCGGACCACGAGAAACACCGGTACGGCTTCTATCGGTTGCACATTCCGGATCCGGTGTTCTTCCACCGCGAGATTCGCGTCACGATCCAGCAGATCGGCTGCTGGGGGCCGGACACGATCGCGCAGCTTCATGGTCTTGGTGTGCGGCTGACCCTTGGCGGGAAGCCGGTGGATATGGCGGCGGCCGTCGGGGCCAAAGGGTACGGCTTGTTCGAGCGCCATGACGACTGGTCGAGTTGCGCGTATTTC
Organism: Lentisphaerae bacterium ADurb.BinA184; assembly: GCA_002068325.1. Classification (GTDB taxonomy): domain Bacteria; phylum Verrucomicrobiota; class Lentisphaeria; order Oligosphaerales; family MVZH01; genus MVZH01. Next base: position 12,828 of record MVZH01000051.1, read on the forward strand.
TATCTGGATCGGCCGGAGAACGGCCTGCCGGCACTGGCGCCGGTGGCGGCCCGCGTGGCGGGCGTGGCGTGAGCTGGCGTCCTCACGGTGAGATCATTCAGGTTCCGCCGGCGCGGCGGCGTGACGCCACACCCGCCCGTGTTGCACGACCCATGACTCACGATCCACGGAATTACCGGCGGAGACCGCCGGCTCCAAAACCCCATGACCGACGACCCGCGGCACACGCGCCCGCTTTGGGGCGCTCCGCGTGGGGTGGTCGGGCGAGTCCCCCGGTTGCACCGGGGGCTACAGACCTCGGCCCCTCCGGGGCCGCCACGACCCGCGGCCCACGAGCATTACCGCCGGAGACCGCCGGCTCCAGAACCCCATGATCGACGATCGACGATCCACGACCCACGACCCACGAGTCGCCTTTACCCAAGAGGGTCTTGCTGATGCACGTCTACAACCCGCGGCCGACCCCGGGCAACGTCATCACCCACGGCAATGCACGCTTTACCCTCCTGACCGGGCGCATGCTCCGGCTGGAATGGGCCGCCGACGGGCACTTTGAAGATCGCGCCACCCTGGCCGTCGTCAACCGCGCGCTGCCCCCGGTGCGGCGCCGGGCCGCGGTCTCCGGCCGCAAGCTCACGGTGACCGCGCCCGGCTTTACTCTGACCTATGTTGACGACGGGCGGCCGTTCTCGGCGCGCAACCTTAGCGTGACCTTCCGCCAGCGCCGCCGGGCCCGCGTCTGGCGGCCGGGAATGCGGAATCCGCAGAATCTGGGGGCCACGTTGCGCACGCTGGACGGCATCAAGGGTGGCCGGCGCCAGGAATGGAAGAAGTTGCGTTCCGGCAAGTGGGTTCCGACGAAGAAGTGGGTTCCGGTTGACATGGGGGCGGGGCTGGTCTCGCGCGCCGGGTGGGCGCTGGTGGATGACAGCCGGGGCATCATCCTCGACGGCGACCCCGGGTGGGTGACGGCACGGGCGAACGGCCGGCGGCAGGACTGGTACCTGCTGCTGCACGGGCACGACTACCGCGGCGCGGTCGCCGACGCCGCCCAGGTCTTCGGCCGCCAGCCCCTGCCGCCCCGCTACGCCTTCGGGTACTGGTGGAGCCGCTACTGGGCCTACACCGACCGCCAGATCGAGTCGCTCGTCCGCCAGTTCGACCGCCATGAGGTCCCCATTGATGTCATGGTCGTGGACATGGACTGGCACCTCGAAGGCTGGACCGGGTATACCTGGGATCGCCGCTACTTCCCCGACCCCGCCGACTTCCTGCGCTGGCTGAAGGCGCGCGATCTGAAGATCACCCTGAACCTTCACCCCGCCGACGGTGTGCGGCGCCACGAAGAGGCATTTCCCGCCATGGCCCGCGCCATGGGGGTGAACCCCGCCAAGGCCGACCACATCCCGTTTGACTGCACCGACCGCCGTTTCATCGAGGCCTACTTTCGCATCCTCCACCACCCGCAGGAGAAGGCCGGCGTGGATTTCTGGTGGATGGACTGGCAGCAGGGGCAGCAGACCAAGCTGCCCGGGCTCGATCCGTTGCCGTGGATAAACCACTTGCACTGGAACGATATGGAGAGCAACCCCGAGCGCCGCGGCCGGCGGCCGCTGATCTTCAGCCGTTTCGGCGGGCTGGGGGCGGGGCGGTACTGCGTGGGCTTCTCGGGCGACACGTTTTCGGTGTGGGATTCGCTGGCCTTCCAGCCCTACTTCACCGCCACCGCGGCCAACGTCCTGTACGGCTACTGGAGCCACGACATCGGCGGGCACCAGCCCGGCGCCATCGAGCCGGAACTGTACGCGCGCTGGATGCAGTTCGGCGTGTTCTCGCCCATCCTCCGCACACACACCACCAAGAACCCCCGGGCGGAGCGGCGCGTGTGGGCCTACCCCGACCCCTACGGCGAGGTGCTGGCCGACGCCGTCCGGCTGCGCTACGAGCTGATCCCCTACATCTACACCGAGGCCCGCCGCGCCTGGGAGACCGGGCTCAGCCTGTGCCGGCCGATGTACTACGACTGGCCCGAGGCCGACGAGGCCTACGCGGCCCGCAACCAGTACCTGTTCGGCGACGCCATGCTGGTCGCGCCGGTGCTGGCCAAGGCCTCGGACACCGATGAGATGGCGGCGGTGCGCGTGTGGCTGCCGGCCGGCCAATGGTTCGACGTGGCGCGGGGCCGCTGGGAGGCGGGCGGCAGCTGGGCCGTGCGCCGCTACATGATCGGCGAAATCCCGGTCTTCGTGCGCCCGGGCGCCATCCTGCCCGGACAGTGCGGCGCCTCGCGGGTGAACGAAGGCTCGGCACGCGATCTCCTGGTGACCGCCTACCCCGGCGGCGACGGCGCCTACGATCTCTACGAGGATGATGGCATCAGCCCCGACTACCAGGACGGTTCCTGCGTCTGGATCCCGCTGCGGCAGAAAGTGTTGCGTGGCACACGCCAGATCACCGTCGGCCCCGCCAGCGGGGAGTGCCGGGGTTTCGCGGCCCGGCGTTCGCTTGAAGTCCGGCTTCCCGCCACGACTCCGCCGCGCGCCGTGCGGGCCGGCGGCAAGGCGATTCCCTGGGCGGCGCGGCCCGCCGACGGTCACTGGTCCTACGACGGCCATACGGCCACCACGGTTGTCCGGCTCGCAGACGCCGACCTGCGGCGCGGAGTCCGCATCGCGGTCGAGGAAGACCCCGCCCTGCCGCAGGCTCTGGCCGACGGGCTGAAGGGGCTGATGACCCGCCTTGCCCGAGTGGACTACTACACGGCGATTTCGATGGCCGGCCCCATCCTCGACCCCCAGGAACGGCTGGCCGTTGAGATCGCCCAGACCGGCAACCGGATCTCGCGCGATCCCTCGACGTTCGCCGCCGAGACCGCACAGCTCCGCCAACGGCTTGTGGAACTGCCGCGGATGCTGCGACGCCTCAGCAAGGGGGTCAATCCGTGGATGCCCGAAGACCAGCCTGAGCGTGTCGCCCGTTGCGCCAAGGCCCTCGCCATCCTCCGTGGCCTGCGGCCTGTCCGTCGCGCCGGCGCGGCCCGGGCCGCCCGGCCCCGCTGAGGCGGTTCGGACCGTCTCCGTCCGCCCGCGCCTGCCGCGCGCCGCCGGTGCGACAGCGCTATATTACGCCCATGGCGACAGGCGGGGCAGTGCCCGGCGCCGCCGGGCATTCTGTTGCATCGCCCCCTGCCTCATCGAACCGGTCCGAGGACACGCGAGACCGGCGCGTTTCCATTCCAACAATAACTCTGTTGGCGACGATGCGACTCGTGTCGCACGGCCCTCAAACCCCAGAGAGAGAAAGGATGACGACGATGAAGAGCACGAAGCGGACTGTGGCGGGGATGGTGATGGCAGGAGTGGCGGCGACGGCGCTGCTGGGCGCGAGTTCCCTGCGCGCCACCGACTACGCGTGGGGGAACGCCTCCGGCGGCAGCTGGGCGACCGCGGCAGACTGGAATCCCGACGGCATCCCGAATGCGGGCACCGACACTGCCAGCCTGGGCAATCTCGGCGCTGCCTACACGGTGACCCTCGGCGACACCCGCACGGTGGGCGGGCTGACGGTCAGCGGCGCCGATCCCACCCTAACGGTCAACGGCACCCTCATCCAGAGCGGCGGCAGCTCGACCATCAGCGGCGGCACACTCGACGGCAGTGGCACGGTGCGCCTGCAGAACGGCGCCGCGGTGACGTGGTCATCGGCCACCGCCCCCGGCGGCAGCCTGACTTGGCATCTGCCGGTAGCCGGCAGCCTGTCGACCCCGCCCCTGGCCACGCTGGACAATTCGACCGGCAACTGGGGCATCGCCAGCGGGCAGACGCTGCGGATCGACGGGGAATGGGCCACCAACACCAACGATCGCGTTTTCGCCGTCAGCAACAGCTTCACCAACGCCGGTACCATTCAACTGGGCAGTTACCCGATCGCGGGCTGGGGCTACCCGGCGCCGGACATCACCGTGAGTATCGCCAGTGGCACGCTGACCAACGCGGCGACCGGCCAGATCGTCCTCTACCCGCGATGCAGTGACGGCAGCGGGGCGCAGCAGAACTGGTCGGAGCGCTACCTGAGCCTCGAGCTACACAACGACGGCACGCTCACCTCCTACGCGGTACTCAACACCGCGGTCGGCCGTAGCGGCGCCAATCACGTCAACGACGGCACCATCGCCGCCGACGGCTCCCTGACCGGCAGCGGCAACTCGGGCGCCTTGACGTTCACCGGGACCTCCTTCACCAACAACGGTGTCCTCGCGCTGAACACCACCAACTCCGTGTTCAATATCCGCGTGCCGACCTTCGATTACAACAGCGGCGGCAGCATCACCGGCGGTGGCACCCTAAGGCTGGGCACCGGCGGCGCCACGGACGTGGTGAACTGGAACGGGCCCGACCCGGCCGGCGCGGTGACCTTCTACATCAACACCGACAGCCGTCTGACGCTGAACCGCACCTCCGCCTGGAACATCCTCAGCGGGCAGAAACTCGAGTTCGAGCCCAACGCGGGTGCCAGCGTCACCCAACTCACCGTCGCGCAGAATGTGAACAACAGCGGCACGCTGCAGATGGGGCGCTACACGGCCGGCGGAGACTACCCGGCCGTCCACCGCCTGGTGGTCAGTTCGGGCAAGTTCACCAACAACCCCGGCGGCGTGATCAACACCTACCCGCGCAGCGCCACCAACTTCGGCACCACGAACGGCGGGTACACGTGGTCGACGCGGCAGATCGCCGGCGAAGTCGACAACCAGGGCCAGTTCAACGTCTACTGCTGGGACACCCGCATCGGCGTGGCCGGCGCCGCCAACACCAACAGCGGCACGGTCACCCTCGACTCCTTTGTCACCAAAGCCGCTGGCGGTTACGCCGAGCTGATCGTCACCGGCGCGTCGTTCACCAACCAGGCCGCCGGCACGCTCAGGGGAGACGGGATCCTCGATGTCCTTGGCACCACATCCCAGACCCTCGACAACTACGGCACACTCGCGCCGGGACTGTCGATCGGCACGCTGACGATCCAGGGCGACCTCGTCATGCACCCCGGCTCGGTGCTGGACTACGAGTTCGGCCCCGGCACCACTTCCGACCTCATCGCGGTGGCCGGCGACCTCACCGTTGATGGCACCGTCCAGGTGGACGGCGGCTTCATCATGGGAGAGACCTACACCATTTTCACGGTCACCGGCGCCTTCGTCAACAACGGGCTCACGGTTCCGGGCTACGGACGCACGGTCGTCGAGCGCGTCGGCAACAACATCACCCTGATGGCGATTCCTGAGCCGGGCACCGCCGCGCTGGCCGCCCTCGCGGGTCTGTTCGCCCTGCGCCGGCGGCGGGTCGCCTGACCCGTCCGTGGGATAGCAAATCGCAAATAGCAGATAGCAGATTGCAAACCGCAGATAGCAGATCGCAGATAGCAGATGGCAGACGGCAGGCGGCAGGCGGCAAGGCCCAGATAGCAGATGGCAGGTCGCGGCTGGCAGACGGCAAGGCGCAAGTGGTAGGTGATAGGCGGCGGGGGACAGGCACCCGGCAGACGGCGAAGCAGACACGGACTCAGCTTGGGACTCACGCATGCAGGAAAGTCTCCGGTACGACTTCAGCGGACAAACGATCCTGATCACGGGCGGGACGCGCGGGATCGGGCGCGCCGTGTCCGAGGCCTTTCTTGACGCCGGCGCGACGGTGCTGGCCGTCTACGCGGGCAACCGTCAGGCGGCGGACGCCTTTGCCGCCGCCCACGCCGCCGCCGCCGACCGCCTCGAAGTCCATGCCCTCGACGTCGGCGACTACCCGCAGGTCGAGCGCTTCTTCAAGGAGCTTGACGGCCGCCATGCCCGGCTCGATGTGCTGGTGAACAACGCCGGCATCCGCCGCGACGCCGTCGTCGGCATGATGCCCCCCGAGAGCTGGCAGCAGGTCATCCAGACCAACCTCACCGGCACCTACACCATGTCCAAGTTCGCGGTGCTGAAAATGATGCAGGCCCGCTACGGGCGCATCGTGACGATCACTTCGCCCTCCGGTGTCATCGGCTTCGAAGGCCAGGCCAACTACGCCGCCAGCAAGGCCGGGCAGGTGGCGTTCTGCCGCTCGCTGGCCCGCGAAGTCGCCCGCCGCAACATCACGGTCAACTGCGTCTCGCCCGGCTTCATCGCGACCGACCTGATCGCCGACCTGCCGGCTGAGCAGGCGGCCGCCTACCGCCAGATGGTGCCGCTGCGCCGTTTTGGGGAGCCGCCGGAAGTCGCCGCGGCCGTGCTCTTCCTGGCCTCGTCGGCGGCGGCCTACATCACTGGGGCGGTTCTCGACGTGACTGGCGGGCGACATTCGTCTTCGTCGGGTTCGCCCTGTCGCTGGGCATCGCCCGCGAGAAGATCGGGCTGATCACGCTCATCACCAGCCTGGCCTGCCTGTTGCAGATCGTCGCGGTCATGCTCCTCGGCGTGATCGAGGACAAGAAGCGGTTCATCATGCGTGTGGCCCTGGCCGAGCCGCTGATCATGATGGCCGCGGTCCTGGCGCTGCCTTTCCTGCCGCCATGGTTGCGCGTCCTCGCGCTGCTGACCGCGGTCTTTGCCGCCGCGGCCTGCCTGCAGCTGACCCGGCCGCTGCTCGACAACTGGGTCTCCTGCACCATCCCGGCCGGGGTGCGCGGCCGCTACCTGGGGCGCCGCTTCCAGCTCCTCAGCGGGGTGACGATTGTCTGCACCCTGGCCGCCGGCTTCATCGCGGAACGCATTGACAAGCAGGACTCGTTCGGCCTGGGCTGTGTGCTGGCGGCCGGCGGGGTCTTTGGCTTCCTCTCGGTGCTGGTGCTCCGGCACGCCACCATGCCGGCGCTGTCGGCGGAGGCCCGCGCCTCGTGGGCGGACGTCCGCCAGATCCTGCACCAGCGCGCCTTCCGGCGCTACCTGTACGCCTTTGCCATCTACAACCTGCCGTTCCTTTTTGCCTGCCCCTACTACCAAGTCTTCCACCTCACCGTCCTCCACATGCCGGAGAGCCTGATCGCGACCACGATGATCGGCTACCTCCTCACCAAGCTGTTCGTCACGCGCTGGTGCGGCCGCCTGCACGACCGCTGGGGGTCGCGGCGCCTCATCCTCCGGGCCGGCGCGATCTACACGGTGTTCTTCCTCATGTATCCGCTGGCCGGGACGGAGCGGGCGTGGATGATCCTGGTGGCCTGGGCGCTGGTCGGCGCCGCCGACGCGGCGTGGAACGTCTCCGTTACGGCTGTGCTTTATGGGGTCATTCCCGAGACGCGGGCGCGGCCCGCCTACTTCGCCTTTGCCAGCCTGCTCAACAGCGGCCTGTGCGGGCTGGGCGCGCTGGCGGCCATTCCGGTGCTCGGGTTCATGTCCGGCTGGGCGTGGAAGCTGGGGCCGTTCCGGTTCGGCCAGTTCCATTTCTTCTACGCGATGTGCACGGTGCTGATGATTCCCGCCCTGTTCGGCGCCTGCTACCTGCCGGGGCGTCGCGGGGAGGAGCGGCAGG
>MVZH01000052.1 GCA_002068325.1 Lentisphaerae bacterium ADurb.BinA184
GGCCAGGCCTCCTACGAAGCCTTCGCCCGCCGTGTCCTCGACTTCAGCGCCGAGGCCCGCGAGTCGGGCAGCCACTTCGTCGCCATCGGCATGGACAAGTGCTACCCCAACGACCTCGTCTACCAGTACATCTTCTGGTTCGCCGCCAACACCCATATGTGCTACGACTGGGCCGACGCCGCCGTCGCCAACTACGCCCAGTTCGCCACCCGCTACGCCGGACTGCTCTGGGACCTGCAGGTCACCCGCGTTGCGGACCCCGCAAAGTGGATCGAGGTCGGCGACGCCGCCCCCGTCCTGTGGCTGTGGCGCGACTATGTCCACCAGCGCGACCTCGGCGGCGGCCGCCGGCAGCTCATCCTCCACCTCATCAACGCCCCGCTCGAGACCAACCTCTACACTCACGACGACGGCAAGGTCCCCCCGCCCCGCGCCAACCTCCCGCTGACCGTGAGGCTGCCCGGCTCGCCGACGGTGCGCGGGGTCTGGTTCCTGACCCCCGAGTACGACCTCACGCAGGAACGCCTGCCGCACCAGGCCGCCGCCGGGGGCATCGCCTTCACCGTGCCCCGCCTGCGCTTCTGGAGCACGGTGGTGATTGACCTCGAAAACGCCGCCGCCGCGTTCTGACCTCCTCCCTGCCTCCGGCAACCGCGCCTGGCAGAAGCGAGGGTGGGGCGCCGTACGCGTACCGGGCAGCACGGCGCGGCCTCACGCCGCCCCGCCCCACCCATTCCCATTCCCCCCTGCCCTGCCGCTGCACCCGCCGCGAGTGCGTGAAAACGCGCCGCCGTTTTCACGCACAACGCCGCTCCGTTGCGGGGCGGGTTGCGCGCAGGTGGCCGCGACGCTACCTTTCCGCCGCCCCTGCGTCTTCAACCGGTCCACAGCAGGAGACCGTCATGCGCATTGGATTCTTCAGCACATTCACGCCCGAGTACACGCTGGCCCAGTCGTGCGCCCTGGCCCGCGAGCTTGGCTACGAAGGCATCCAGCCGCGGGTGGCGCCGGGCAAGGCGTTCGACGAGAGCCGTCCGCCCAACCCGTGGGGGAACAACCGCGGCACCATCCCGGAGGCGGATTTCCTCGACGATCCGGTCGCCGCGCTGCAGCCGGTGGCCGACGCCGGCCTCGAGGTGACCAGCCTGCCGTCCTATTGCACGGTGGCGGAGATGGACCGGGCGGTCGCCCTGCTCCGGGCCTGCGGCCGCGCCGGTGTGCGCCGCCTCCGCATGGGGCCGATGCCGTTGCCGCCCGGCGTACCGGTGATGGACATTGACGGGCTGGTCGAAGAGTCGCGCCGCCGCTACCGTCGGCTCCTGCGCACGGCGCGCCCGGCCGGGGTGCAGATGGTGATCGAGATTCACATGGGGTCGCTGGTCCAGAACACGGCCGCCGTCCGGCGCGTGGTTGACGGGTTCGACGCGGAGGATCTTGGGGTCATGTACGACCCCGGCAACATGGTCTACGAAGGGCACGAGCCGGCGGCCGTGTCGGTCGGCACACTCGGGCCGTACCTGGCCGAGGTGCATGTCAAGAACTCCCGCTGGGTCTGCGACGCCGCCCGTCCCCTCGGGCAGCGCTGGCGCTGCGAGGCGGCACCGCTGGACGACGGCATCGCCGACTGGCCGGGCATCGTGCGCACCCTGCGGGCCGCAGACTTCTCCGGCTGGCTGATCGAGGAGGCGCACAATCCCGACATCCCCACCCGCGAGCGCCTCGCCGCCAACATCCGCCTGCTGCGCAACTGGCTGAGCGGGTAAGGCGGGGGCGGGGCGACAGATTCGCCGCGGCAGTCACTGCCGACTGCGACCGCGGGCGTCGGCGCGATGCCGGCGGCGGGGCGGGGTTCGCCGGCGGGGTGCCGTCGGGGGGATGCGGCGGCGCGGGTCACGCCTCTGCGCGGCCCTGCAGCGAATCGTCCACCCACGTCAGCATCCGCCGGAATTTCGAGGGGGTGAGGTTGACCTCGCGCCGGAAGCAGCGGGTGAAATGGCTCTGGTCGGCGAAACCGCACTGGCGTGCCACCGCATCGAGTTTCAGGTCGCCGGCGGCCAACAGGCTCTTGGCCTCGGCGATGCGGGTGGCCATGAGTTGCCGGTGGAAGCTGGTGGCGGCGGCGCGTCGCAGGGCCTTGACGATGGTGGAGGGGCTGGCACCGACGTCGCGGGCGGCCTGCGCGAGGGTGGCCTTCCTCCAGTAGTTGAGCCGCAGCCATTCCGCCACGCGCTCGTGCAGGGCCGGCGGGCTGTGCCCGGCTGCCGCCGGCTGGCCGAGGAAACCTTCGACCTGGCGGAACGCCCAGTAGCAGATGTCGGTGAGGTCATCCAGGCTTTCAAGCTCGCGTTGCAGCGGCGCCTGTCGGGCGAGGGCGGCCTGGAGCGTCGGCACGGCGCCGGCGACGACCTGCTCGCGCGCCAGCAGGGCCATGAGCAGATGCACCTGGGCCTTGGCCTGTTCCGGCTTGAGCCGGCACTGGAGCATGACCCGGGTGAAGAACACGTCCAGCAGCAACAGCACCTGGCGCCGGTCGCGCCGGCGCAACCCCGGCACCAGCACGGCGAACAGGTCGAAGACGTCGGCCTCGCCGGCGTGTCCGCGGGCGTAGGCGTGCATCTGTTCGGCGATGCGGCGCTGGAGGAGGTACTTCTCGTGCTGGCGCCCGACCTCGGCCCGGTCATTGATGCCGTGTGAGAGGAGGGCCTCGTGCACGAAGGCGGCGCAGCCGCGGAGGTCGGCGGGGGCGAGGGTGCGGATGCGGCGCATCTCGCGTTCCAGCCGCCCGCGGGCGCCGGAGTCCACGGGCGGCAGGGCCTGGCGGATGAAGGCGGTATCCTCGTCGGCGGCGCCGGGGAAGAAGAAGCCGCCGAACTCGATGGCGCCGGCCAGGCGGTCACGGTGCAGCACCGGCAGCACGAAGCTGTTCAGCCCGGCCCAGCAGCGGAAGTAGTACGGTTCGCCGGTGATGGCGGCCTGGTAGGCGCCGCCGTGGATCATGCGGCGGCAGTAGTCGGCGGTGGCTGGATGGTCGAGGCAGATGCGGCAGAATCCGCAGAATCCCTTGCCCGGCACGGCCGCCACGGGGGGGTCGAAGCCGACGTAGGCGACGCCCTGCACCAGGTAACGGGAACACAGGTCGAGGAGCAGCCTGAGTTTGGCGGCGGGGCGCGGCGGCATGGCAAGTCACCCTAGGCGTGCCGAAGCGTTCTAACCGTACCCCCGCTTGTACAGCTCGGCAACCCGCGGGGCGGCGGGGCGGGTCAGCCGCCGGCGCGGGTGGCAAGGAACTCGTCGAGGGTCTTCTCGGTGACCAGGTCGGCGCCCGTGGCCTTTTGGACCTGCGCGAGGTCGAGGCCCTTCTCGCGGGCGACGCGCCGGGCGGCGGGTGTGGCGCGCACGACGACCCGTCCGCCGGGCGGGGCGGCGACGGGCAGCGGGGCGGCGGCCACGGTCAGGGACTCACGATGGCGACGGAGGATGCCGGCGTTCTCGGCCGCCACGTCGGGCAGGGCGTCCGCGGGATCGCCGATCAACGCCAGGACATACCCGACGGGGACCATGCTGCCCTCGGGGGCGGTGATGCGCCGCAGCGTGCCGGCCGCCGTCGCCTCAAACTCGACCACCCCTTTGTCGGTGGTGATCTCGGCCAGGACATCACCGGGCGCGACGGCCTCGCCCTCGCGTTTCAACCAAGCGGTGACGGTCGCCGTCTCGATGTTGGCGTCAATTTTCGGGAAGCGGATGAGGGTGACCATGGCGAAGGGCGCACTCGGGAAGGTTGCACACCGTTGAATGGGGAACGCGCGGACCGACCTGACCCGTCCATCAACCGCCAGGGCTCAAGGCTTCGATGGGGTTTGGCCTGGGAGGCGCTTGCAGAATCCTGGCATGAGTGGCCGGGACGGAGTCTGGGCCGCCACCGGCTTCGACAAGAACTGCTGTCTTTCGGACTGGAGGGACGACCTCCGTGTCGTCCGGGTTCCGTTACGGCAGACCGGGTCTTCGGGTATGACTTGGCGGACACGGAGGTCCGCCCTCCATCGCACGAGGCAGTCGTTGTCCGCGGGAGTTCGACAAGCGCCTCCTGGATCATTGACAAGGAGGAAACGGAGACAACGAAGGGTTTGCGCTGCAGGGGGTTGCCACACCACGTGCGGATGGGCGGCGTGGAAACCGACGGCTCTCTCAGTGGTTCATAGGCTATGGCGAACCCATGAGACGCGCTTCCGTGATCTCCGTTGCCTCTCTGTTCATGAATGGCTCAGGCTAACCATGTGGGGCTCGTTGTGGGAGATCGTGCAGGCTAGGGGTTCCAGCACGGGACGGCGACGGGCAGGCCGAGGTTGCCGGCCTTGTCGCGGGGGAGCAGTTCGACCCATCCGTCGGGTCCGCTGCCGGCCCGCAGTTCGGCGGGCTTGCAGGCGAGGGCGGCCACTGGCCAGTCGGCGCTGCCGCGCACGGTCAGGCCGGCGACGCCGCTGGCGTCATAGGCGTCAAGGGCCACGCTCTCGCCCGCCCACGGGGAGTAGATCACTACGCTCTGCACCTGAATCAGGTACTGCTCGGGGGCGCCCTCCAGCCGGAAGCCGGCCTGGAGCACGCGCATGCCCGCCATCGTCTTTTCGGCCCGCTTGCGGGTCTCGGCCGGCGGTTCATCCTTGAGTTCCTTGGCGGCGCCGGCCTTCTCACGCAACTCGGCGGTCAGGGCGTCGAGGACGAGTTCGCGCAGGTTGAAGGCGAAGCCGCGCCACTGGCCGGGGGTCCACTCCGTCTTCCACGGCGGCTGGACGCCGGGGGGGTTTTTGTCGGAGTGGGTGAGGGAGAAGGCGAGTTTCTGTCCGCCGCTGAGTTCGACGGTGAAGGCGAGCTGGGCCTTGTCCCCGGCGGTCTGTCCGGGGCGGCGCAAGCGGAAGCCGACGAGGGGGTGTTTCTGCAGTTCCCAGACGGGGGCGTCGAAGCGGCGGACGATCTCGGCCTGGCCGCGCGGCGCGCGCACTTGCAGGCAGGGCACCTCGGCCGGCCGGCGCAGCAATTCGATCTGGGCCTCCCTGCCGGCGGTCCAGTCATGCACCTTCACCAGCGGCGGTTCCCAGGCGGTGGCCCAGAGCACGGTCGGCGGCCAGGTGACGCCGAGCAGGGTTGGCCCCCGCTTGTCCTTGCTGTAGTCGGTCGTGATCGGGATGCCGACGTCGGGGGCGCGGTTGCCGGCGCCGTCGGCGATGCCGGCGACGATGAGGCGGTGGGCCTGGCCGTTGGCCGTCTGGTCAAGCTGTTTGCGGAAGAGGTGGATCCAGTTGAGGTTGAGGGTGTCGGCCCCCGGCGTGTGGGCGAAGGTCGAGAAGGGGGCGGCCGGCTCGGCGGGGGTCTCGTCCCATTTGAACTGCAGTGCACGCAGGTCGAGGGGGGCGCCGCCGTGGGTGGTGACGGCCAGGCTGAGCAGGCTGCCGTTGGTCAGGGGGTCGTCAGTGTCCTGAAGTGAGGCGGTGACTTGGGGTGCCTGGGTGTCGCGCAGGAACGGCACGTCGGTGACCGCCGACTCGTTGCCCTTGCGGTCGCGGGCCTTGAGGAAGAGGTGTCCGATGCCGTCGGGCAGGGACCCGATGTCCGGGAGGATGGCGGCGCCCGGGTCCGCCTCGAACCAGGTGACGGCGGCGCGCTCGCCGTCGGACAGTTCATGCCACGAGGGGGTGCCGGCCCGGGTGGCGAAGCTGACCTTTTCGACGCCGTCGAAGTCGAAGTAGCGCGGTGTGCAGACCAGCTGTTCGCGCTGGTTCACGGCGGGGCCGGCGACGATGTCGTCGAGGCACAGCCGGGTGAACAGCCCGGTCTGGTCGTAGCCGTGGCGCGACGCGATCTGCAGGTTGCCGAAGGCGAACCACGAGCGGGAGAACGGCCCGCCGTTCACGGCGTCGGTGACCTGGCCGGTCCAGGTGTGCCAGGCGTCGTCCAGCACCCAGTCGGCGCCGCCACGCACGGCGGGGGCGGCGAGCTGTCGTTCGCTGAGCCGCACCAGGTGCTGACCGGCCAAGGCCAGCGAGACCTGCCCCATCGGGCCGGCGCGGTAGCGCATCTGCAGCACGGGCCAGGCGGCGGCGTCGCCGCCCATGGCCAGCAGCGTGGCAAGACGATGGGCAAGGCCCCGGTTGCCCACTTCGAGGCAGACACCGGCGGCCGGGTCGGCGTCGGTCAGCCGCATGCGGGCCGGGTCGGCCTGCAGGGGGGCGCGCAGCTCGCGGTCCTCGAATGTCAGCAGCAGGGGCGGTCCGTTGTCAATGCCGATGAGGACCGGGACGTCGGAGCGGGGGCTGGCCGACCACGGCACGGCAAAGGCGTACATCTTGTCCGGCGTGGCGACGGTGACCGCCAGGTCGGATGCCGCTTCCGGCGCCAGGTTCGAGCGCCGGGGCACGGCCGCGGCGAGCGTGGCGACGCCTCGGGGTTCGAGTTGCAGGGGCACGCCGCCGGCCGAGGCCTGGCAGAACAGCAGCCGCCGGTCGGGGTAATCGGTGCCGCCGTGCAGGAGGATGGCGCCGGCGCGGGCCGGATCCCAGGAGGCGCTCAGCGAGGGTTCTTCGGGTGGACCGATCCACGACAGCGGGAAGCGGGAGACTCCGGTTTCGCCCTCGATTATGAGGCGGCCGCTGAACCAGCCCGTCCCCGCGCCCTGGCCGCCGAGCCACTCCTGCAGCTCGGCCAGGCTGGCCCCGCGGAAATGTTGGACGCCGGACGAATCGGTCACCTCGAAGGCGCGCAGCCCCGGCAGCGCCACCCCGCTGGCCAGCCGCGGCGGCGCGTAGTGGATCTCGTGGAGGCCTTTGACGGCGTAGGCCTCGCCCGGGCCGTTGCCGGTCAGGCCCTGGGCGACATAGCTGGGCTGCGGGTTGCCGAAGCCTTCGAACTTGACCAGCAGCGCGGCGTCGCGGGCCGCCTCGCGCAGTCCGTCGGTCGTGACCCACACGGTCACCGGCACCCATTCCCCGCGCGCGTGCCAGCCCTCGCCAGGCGCGGCGGTGGCGGGCAACGGCGTCTGCCCGGACCTCTCGTGGCCGCCCAGGGAAAGGTCGCTGCCGCTGAGCTGCTCGAAACACCGCCGTTCGGCGACATACTCGCCGGCGGCATTGCGGCGGCCCAGGGAGTAGTGCAGGTTGAACTGCGCGCGCGAAGTGCGCTTGACCTCGAACTGCCAGCCGGCCAGCAGCGCGTACGGCACCGGCGGAGTGTCGGCAACCGCCATGAAGGATCCCGCCCCCAGGCGCGAGGTCATCGTGAAGTATGGCATCCCGTCGGCATCGGTGTGCCAGGCCAGGCGCGGCCAACCGACCTCATCGTCAGTCTTCCACTCCGCGGGCGCCAGGCCGCCGAGCGGCCGGGCGTTGACGGTCAGTCCGGCCAGCGGCGAGGGCGGCGGGGGGGCGGATTCCTCCCACCCTTCCGGCGGGCGGTCGGCCGGCCAGAAGCGGGCGCGCCGCGGGGCGATGCCCTCGGCGGCGATGCGGACGCGCGCGACGACCATCGAGTTCATATAAGTCCAGATGCCGAGGGAGCCGCCGGGGATCGGGTCGGTGTCCTCAGCGGTCATGGCCAGTTCATTGTCGAACCAGTATTCAAGCCGTGTGCCGACCCGCCGGAACTTGATGTAGTACCAGGCCCCGTGGATGGGGCGTCCCTCGGCGACCAGCGGCTCGTAGCCCTGCCGCACGTTGCCCTCGCGCAGGCGTGGCGCCAGGTACTTGTCGGTCTCCGCGATCGCCTCGCCGTTGCGGTACAGGCGGGTCAGGCGCTGCGAGTGGTCCGGATCCCAGCCCGTGCAAGTGACGGTGTAGCCTTGGTTGGCCGTGTTGTCGCCGTTCAGCACGGTCAGGTTGAGGTCGCCGGCGCGGTCGTACCAGCCGTGCCGCATGCCGGCATACATCTCGACGCAGAAGTCGCCCTTGAAGGCGTATTTCGTCCACAACGCGGCCACTCCGTCGGCGCTCTCGCCGTTCATGTGCGACCACCGCGGCTGGCACTGGAAGCGGTTGACGATCTCCCAGCTGCCGCCGTTGCGCGTCCACTCATGCAACGACTCGGTGAACAGGAAGTCCTTCACGTTGAAGCGTTCGACGTGGCTGCGGGTGAGCTGGTCGGTGGTGAAGCCGTGGATGCGCACCCGCCGTCCGCGGAAGGGATCGGGGTCGAAGACCGTCCCCAGAATCTTGCCGCCGCTGGACAGCCACAGCCAGTGGTCCTCGCGGTGGATGCCGTACCATTTGAAGCGCTGGGCGTCCTCCTCAGTCGAGCGGGTCTCGCCGTCGGCGTCCGTGATTTCGGCGACGGGGACGGTCAGGCGGACGGCGGGGGCGGCGCCGGCCGCGGCCGGTCCGCTCAGCGCCAGCCCGGTGTCGCTGGCCGACAGCACCCAGGCCCCGTCCGTCGCGCCCTCCTCGACGCCGAGGTGGACCTGCGAACCCGGCACGTACGGCAGCCGGATCAGGAAGGCGCCCAGGAAGTCGCTCTTGTTCCACAACTTCCCCGCCCGGTCGTCAATCCATTCGCCTTCGGGCGACGACCAGTGGCGCATAAACGGATCGGTGATGAAGATCTGGTTCTTCTCGAACTGGTTGCGGTAGACGTCGTCGCGCTGGAACTGGTAGCGGAGGGCGGAGAGGCTGACCGCGCTGCGGCCGGCCACGTGGATGCCCGAGGCGCCGCCGAGCGACGCCGTGGTCGGATGCAGGAGCACGAGCCGTCCGTCGCGGTAGAACCGCAGCTGGCCGGGCTCGGTGGCGTCGCACATCAGGCGGACGCGCGCCAGGGTTCCGGCTGGACGCGAAAGCGGCAGCGCGCGGACCGCCAGGCGCTTCACCGACTCGCCGGTGACTTCTTCGACCCGGAAGACTTCCTGCCCGGCGTGGCGTTCGTACATGCAGCGCAGGTAGGGTTCGGCGGCCGAGCGCCAGCCGGCCAGCAGCCCGACGCAGAGCCGCGGCGACAGCTGGGCGACGTCCACCCCAAACACGTGCGGCGCGTGCCGCGGCGATCCCACCACCAGCGTCTCATCCCGGGCCGTGCGGATCATCCCCCAACGCGGCGACGGCGGACGCAGCAACGGCAGGGCGAACGGACGCGCCCGTCCGGCAAAGCCCTCGCTGGCGGCCACGGTGTGGAAGCGGATCGCCTCAGGAGTCGCCAGGTTCAGGTCGTGCACCGTGGCGGCGCGCACGTCGTCGAAGCGCACCCCGGTCTCCGAATCCACGTACAGCCCGAACAGCCCGCCCGGCGGAAGGTCGGCGGCGGCGTCCAGCACCCGGGTGCGGTCGATGAACGCCTGGATGCGGCCGTCGCCGGCCACGACCGACAGCCTCACCCACTGGCCGGCGGCCAGCGGAGTCTCCACGGCGCCCAGCTGGCGGCGCCCGACCGGCCCGCCGGCGTCCTGCTGCCAGAGCCGCAGCACGGCGGTATCGTCCCCCGGCCCCATGCCGAGCGTGAAGCCGTGGCAGGCACCGTCCTCCTGGACGTAGAAGACCAGCCCCATCTCGCCGGCCTGGGCCTGGACGGCGGCCGCCAGCTGGTAGCGGTCGTAGAAGGGATACCCGGTCGTCAGCATCCCCGGCTGGCCCTTGCCGCGGAGGCTGTAGAAATTCGGGCTGCGCTGGGGTTCGAGCTGGCGGCCGCCGGGCGCGATCAGTTTGCGTTCGACCGCATCGTCAATCGCGGTGTGCAAGTCCCACTCGCCGGAGACCTTCTGCCAGGCGGCCAGGAGGTTCTCCTCGCCCTCGGGCACCAGGAAATCGTCCGAAAACGCGAAATCCTCGGTCCTCTGGAAGAAGGCCTGGGGCGTCTCTCCAACCGGGACGCTTGCGGCATCCTGTTCGACGCGCAGGGGCGGTGCGAACGCCGGCGGCAGCTGCGCCACCAGGCGGTTGCCCACGTAGAGCCCCCAGCTCTCCTCGCGGAGGCCGAGGGCGAGTTCGATGGCGTCGTGCGGCTCGGACGGCAGCGCGTCGCGGCGGAAACTCCCCCCGGCAATCACCGCGGGCGTGGCCGCCTCGGGCGGGCTGACGCTGTAGCCGCACTGCCGACGGTCGAGCAGGATCAGCGCCTCGCCGGGCTGGCCCTGACGGGACAGCCGCAGACTCACGCCGACGGACGGCTGCCAGCGGCTGTGGAAGTACAGCGTCCCGGTCGCGTCGGACGCCTCCCCACACGGCCGCCAGTCCGTCGCCGGCACCGCCGACGCCGCGGCCAGCGCCAAGACCAGCCCGATCAGAATGGACTGCGGAGTCCGCATCGCCAACGCCACGCCCGCCTCGTGTTGAGTCGTTGAGTGAGCCGAAGGTTGGACACGCCGCCGGACCACCGGTGCCCGGCCGCGCCGCAACGGCACCATGGACGGCACGCCCTATGGCTAAGGTAACCCGCCGCCCCCTGAGTACAACAGCCGGAACGCCCGCGCCTCTGCAGGATGGCCATCGCATTGGCCTGGATTGTCCACAAAGAGGAAACGGAGGCCACGAAGGGTTTGCGTTGCAGCGGGTCGCCCCTCCACGTGCGGTTGGGCGGCGTGAGGACCGACGGCCCTCTCAGTGGTTCGTGGGCCATGGCCAACCTATGAGACATGTCTGCGCGTAGGCAGTCCCCCCCCGTCAGGCGGTGTCTTCTCGCAGACCGGTTGACGAGAGCACACGACCATGACAGCAGACCATGCAGAGGCCTCTCCTCGCCGCCGGCAATCGTCACCCGTGATCGTCAACCGGCAGGGGGGATGGTGAGTCGTCACAAACGGCAACCCGTCGAGGCAGTTGCCGGAGGATCCCCTTTTTCTTGCGCCGGCGTTTGACATCGCGCAATCCCGCCGCATACTGCGACCTGTGATCCGTCTTGGCCGCCGGGTCACCGCGCGCCTCGGGTTCCTTCTGGAGGAAGAGGTAGTCCCCCCGCATGTCCAAGCATCTGGTTGTCCGCACCCTCGTCGCCCTCTCCGTCCTCCTCAATCTCCTCTGCGCCACCGAGTTTCTGCTTCGTTACACGCGCCGGGCCACCACGGCCGGCATCCGCCGGGTCGCCAGCGTCGAGGACGTCCGCCTCGGAACCCTCTTCGTCTGCCACTTCCGCACCCCCATGCCGGCCGCGCGCGCGGCCGATGCCGGGCCGTTGCTCACCTTCTCGCCACGACTCGACTATGAGCTGACTTGGAAGGACGAGCGCACCGCGATCCTCGTGCCCAAACAGCCGCCCCCGCCCGGCAAGGACTACCTGGTCGTGCCCGACCGCGCCGCGACCGACCGCGACGGACACTCCCTCCGCCAGGCCAAGGCCACCGTCGCCACGCCGCCCCTGCGACTCACCGGCGGACTGGTCAGCGAACGCCGCGGCCCGAACCTCATCCGCCTCGGATTCCCCTTCAACGGCCCGGTGTCCCCCGCCGACCTCGCCGCCCGCCTGGAGATTCGCGACGAGAGCGGCGCCCAGCTCCCGCTCGGCATGACGGAGACCCTCGCCCGCTTCGTCCCCGGAGTGACCGTCGAACATCCCACCGGCTGCCGCCGCCTGACCGTCACCCTCAAGCCCGGCCTGACCGCACTGGCCGGCGACCGCGGACTGGATGAGCTCACCACCTGGGTCGTTCAGCCGAGCACCCGGCTGGAGATCGGCGACGTCGGCAGCTACGACAGCGAAGGCCGCATCTTCGCCTTCGTCGAACTCGCAGGCACCGTCAACACGGACGAGCTTCTGGGCGCCCTCACCATCACCCCGGATCCCGGGCCGGTGACGGTTTCGAGCGGGTGGAACCGCTACGTGCTGACCGGCGACTTCAAGCCCCGCGCCTACTACCGCCTGACCTTCCGCCAAGGCTTGACGACCACCGACGGCCGGCGTCTCGCCGAGGACACCGACCGCCAGCTGGTCACCCCCTCACTGGGCAGGCACCTGGCCTTCGCCACCCGCGGCCTCTATCTGCCCGCCCACCGCGCCGCCACCCTGCCCATGGATGTGTGCAACGTCACCACCCTCCACGCCGAACTGATCCGCATCTACCCCAACAACCTGCTCGCCTTCTTCCGCGACGGCGATTGCACCGCCGACCGCCACGGCCCCACCACCGCCCGCAAGGACTTTGCGCCAGGCCTGCCCGCAGACCAGCTCGGACGCTTCGACCTGCCCCTCGCCAGCCTCACCGGCACACAGGCCAACGGGGTCTACGCTCTCCGCACGAACGCCTTGCCGGAGGGCGCGGCCGGCGAAGACAGCTACTACGGCTACTACTATGGCCCCAAGGCCGAAACCACCCTCGTTCTGACCGACCTCGCCCTGACGGCCGTCCGGGCCGCCGACGCCATCGAGATCATGGTGCGGAGCTTCGCCAACAACACCCCGTGCGCCGACTGCGAGGTCGAGTTGTTCTCAGGCCTCAACCAGTCCGTCGGGAAGGCGCTCACCGGCCACGACGGGCGGGCCCGGGTCGCGCTGCCCCAGGCCGGCCCGGACGGCGAGTGGGCGCCCACCCTCGTCGTCGCCCGCCGCGGCGACGATGTCTCCGCCCTCAACCTGAACGAGCGGGCGCATGAGCTGAGCGCCTTCGAGTATGACGGCGGCGCCGTCGCCGCCGGGGCCTACGAGGCTTTCCTGTACACCGAGCGCGGGGTCTGCCGCCCCGGCGAGCCGGTTCAGATCAGCGCCCTTGTCCGTGACGACACCCTCGCGGCCGCGGGCGGCTTCCCGGCCCAGCTCACAGTCACCGACCCCCAAGGCAACACCTTCCGCCGCGAGGTGCTGCCGCTCGATGCGGACGGCTTCCTCACCACCGCCCTCGCGATCCCCGTGCACGCCCGCACCGGGGTCTACACCTGCACCCTGCGGACGCCGGGTGAGGAGGCGACGCCCGACTGGGGACGCTGCGAGTTCCGCGTCGGCACCTCCCTGCCCGACCGCCTGCGCGTCACCCTCGCCCTCGACCGCGAGAGCTACACCGCGCCCGCCGCGGCGCACGCCGAGGTCCAGGCCGCCTACTACTTCGGCAAGCCGGCGGCCGGCTGCCGCCTCGAGGCGACGGCCAGCTACGTGCGGGAACCCTTTGCGCCCAGCGGCTTCGACGAGTTTGTGTTCGGCAACTCCGAGCGTGAGGTCTCGCTGCCGGGCCGCGAGCAGGTGCATGCCGGACTCCTCGATGCCGACGGCCGCGCCGCATTCCCCGTCCGCCTCCCAACCGCTCTCCGGCCCCCGGCCGCCCTTGGACTCATCCTCGCCGCCACGGTCAGCGAAGCCGGCGGCCGCGGCGTCTCCGACGTGGGGGCCGCCACCGTCCACGTCTACCCCTCCTACATCGGCCTTCGCCAAGACTGGAAGCCGGGGCAGGCCCCGCGCGACGCCGCCCTGCCCTTCTCCTGGGTCTGCCTCGCCCCCGACGGCCGCCCGGCGACACCGCCCGCCCCCCTGACCTATACGCTCCACCAGGACACGTGGCGCTACGTGCTGGTCTTCGACCGCAAGACCAAGGCCTACCGTCACGAGTGGAAGAAGGAGCGCCAGGCCGTGGCCGCCGGCGCCGTCCCCGTCACCGCCGGCCGGAACGAAGGGCGCCTCGAAGTCCGCTGCCCGGCCGAGGGCGAGTTTGTGCTGGTGGTCAGCGGGGCCGACGACGTTGTGCAGACCGCCGCCCATTTCTGGTACTGGCAGGGCGACGGCGGCGGCACCAAGCCCACCTTCCAGTCCTATCTTGACCTCACCACCGACCGCGAGCTGTACCGCAGCGGCGACACCGCCCGGCTCTCCTTCACCGCCCCCGCCGCCGGGCACGCCCTCGTGTGCACCGGCAACCGCCGTCTCGGCCCCGCCGTCGCGGTGCCGGTGAAGCCGGGCGACAACACGGTCGGGATCCCCCTCCCCGAGACGGCCCTCGGCTGCCTCTATGCCAGCGTCACCTTCGTCGCCGACACCCCCAACCCCGGCCCCTATCCGCGACGGCTCTTCGGCCTCGTCCGCCTCGACGTGGATCAGACGGCGCATCGCCTCGACACCGCGCTCCGCTTTGCGGAGTCCGCACGGCCCGGCGAGCGCATCCCGCTGGAGCTGACCCTCACCGCGGGCGGCCGCCCCGTGGCCGGCCGTGTCCAAGTCTTCGCCGTTGACGAAGGCATCCTCGCCCTCTCCACCTACAGGACCCCCGATCCGTTCACGGCCTTGTTCGGCCCGCGCGAGTGCGCCCTGCGTTTCGCCGATGTCTACGACGCCGTCTTCCCCGAACTTGACGACACCGCCGGCCAGCGGTCCGCCGTCGGCGGCGACGCCATCGCCGGCCTCCTCAATCCCGTCGCCACCGAACAGTCCCGCCCAGCCATCCTCGTCCTGCCCCCGGTCACCGTGGGGCCCGACGGCAAGGCCCGCCTCGACCTCGAGCTGCCCGACCACACGGGTGCGCTCCGCGTCATGGCCGTCGCCTGGAATGCCGACGGGGTGGGCAGCCAGGGGCGTGAACTGGCCATGCACCGCGACGTCAGCGTCCTGCTCACCGCCCCGCGGGCGGTCGCGCCGGGCGACGAGTTTGAGATCACCGCCCAGATCGTCAACCACGCCGTGGCGGCGGGCCCGGCCGGCCGCGCCGACTTCCAGATCACCGGCGCTGCGGCCCTCGCCGACGCCGGCCTCGCCGTCCAGCCGTTCTCGCTGGCGCCCGGCGAAGAGGAGACCTTCCGCGTGCGCTGCCGGGCCGCGGCCGACGCCGTCGGCCCCGCCACCGTCAGCGTCACCGTCCGCCTCGGCGACGAGACGGAGACGCGCACGGTCTCCGTCCCCGTGCGGCCGCCGACGCCGCCGGTCTTCGAGGCCGGCTTCGTGCAGGTTCAGCCTGGCACGCCGTACGCGTTCGACGCCCGGCGCGACTGGCTGCCCGGCACGGCCAGGCTCACCTTCGACGCCAGCCTCTCCCCCGGGCTGGAGGCCGTCGGCGCGCTCGTCTGGCTGCGCCGTTACCCGTACGGCTGCCTCGAACAGACCACCAGTGCCGCCTTCGCCTGGCTCCAGTTCCCCAACCTGGCCGCCAGCGAGGGCGACCCCATGGCCGTCTCCGACAAGGCCACGGCCGCCGACATCCAACGGGCCATCGAACGCGTCCTCCTCATGGAACAGCCCGAAGGCGGCTTCGGCATGTGGCCCTACGACAGCCGTCCATGGCTGAGCGGATCCGTCTTCGCCGCGCACTTCCTGGCCGAGGCCAAGGCCCGCGGCATCGCTTTCGATGACGCGCTCTGGAGCCGCACGCTCACGTTCCTGACCCGCGTCGCCCAAGGCGGGTTCGGCTACCACAACTCCCAGGCTGACACCGCCTACGCGCTCTACGTGCTGGCCAGCGCCGGCCGCCCCGAGAACGGCATCGCCGAGGGACTGCTGGCCGACGACGGCGCCGCCCCGTTCGTCCGCTTCCTGGCCGCCGCCGCCCTCATCCGCGGCGGTCGCGCCGCCACCGGCGCCGCCGGGATCAACCGACTCCTCGCCGCCCACCCCCTCGACGGCGACCTCCACTGGGACATGGACTCCTCCGCCCGGCGCCTCGGACTCGCCCTCAACGTCCTCCTCGACGTCCAGCCCGATTCACCCTACGTCAACGCCCTCTTCGGCGAGCTGCGCAAGACCCGGAACCGCGAGGGACACTGGGGTTCGACCCAGACCAACGGCCTCGCCGCCGCCGCCCTCGGCAAGTGGGCCGGGCTTCACCCCGAAGCCGCCCGCACCCGCGCCACCGTCCACACCCCGGATGGGGACAGCGACGTCACGGCCAAGAGCCCCTTCCGGTTCGCCGGCCCCTTCGCCGGAGAGTTCCGCGCCACCGCGGACGGCCCCGGCCCGCTGTACTGCTCCTGGACCCTCGCGGGCGTCCCCGTGCAGGCCCCCATCCAGGAGGAGAGCAATGGCATGACGATCCAACGCGACTACCTGACGGACTCGGGCGCGCCGGTGCAGACCGTCGGCCAGGGCGACCTGGTCCGCGTCCGGCTGCGGATCGCCACCCAGGCGCCGCGCCCGAACGTCGTGCTTGTTGATCTCCTCCCCGGCGGGTTCGAGATCGAGGACGCGGAGATGGCGACACGCTGGGCGCCGCCGGACAGCAACCGCAGGCTCAACGTGCGCTTCGTCGAGAAACGCGAGGACCGCCTCCTCCTGTTCTGCGATCTGGGCGGCCACAAGACCGAGCCGGCCGAGTACACCTACACCGTCCGCGCGGTCACCCGCGGCCGTTTCAACCCGACCCGTGTCACCGCGGAGGCCATGTACAGCCCCGAAGTCCGCGCCGGCCTCACCCCTCCCGTCGGCGTCACCGTGGAGTAGCCCAGGTGAAAGCCAGCTCCACGCACCCTGACACCGGTTCCCCGCATCCCGCCCCATGGCCGGACGCCTCGTCCCTCACGGGGTCTGTCCCCAAGGCGGCGGGCCGCACGGAGGCCTCACGGCCGGTGGGCCGGGGGCGTCCGCGGCGGCGCTGGCGGCAGGCCGTGGCGGCGGCGCTGGCCGCGGCGGCGGCCGCCGCGGTCTCCTTCCTGTGGCTGCCGTACCTGTGCCGCTTCCCCGAGGAAAGGCTCACCGGCGCCGTCCCGTCGCGCGTCTTTCTGGACCGCCACGGCAACCTCATCCGGGCCGAGCTGGGCGACGGCGAGAGCTGGCGACTGCCGGTCAGGCTGGACGACGTCTCGCCCTGGATGATCCAGGCGACCCTGGCGGCGGAGGACGAACGGTTCTGGCGCCACCATGGCGTGGATTGGATCGCCGCCGTCCGCGCCGCTTTCAGCAACCTGACCCGTGGCCGCGTAGTCTCGGGCGCCTCCACCCTCACCATGCAACTGGCCCGCCTGGCCTGCCCCGAACCCCGCAGCTGGGGGGCCAAGTTCCGGCAGACGTGCCGGGCCCTCGACCTCGAACGCCGGCATGACAAGAGGTGGATTCTCGAGGCCTACCTCAACCACGCCCCCTACGGCGGCAACCTGGTCGGTGTCGAGGCGGCGGCCCGGTGCTACTTCGGGAGGTCGGCCCGCGACCTGTCGCTGGCGGAGGCCGCACTGCTGGCCGGGCTGCCGCAACGGCCGTCGGCGCTGCGCCCCGACCGCCACCCGGTGGCCGCCCTGTGGCGCCAGGGCTACGTCCTGCACCGCATGCACCAGGCCGGTTTCCTCGAGCGCCACCCCGGCCTGCAGGCGACCCGGTGCCGGGCGATCCGCCGCCTGCCCCTCTCCCCCGATGCCGATTGGTGCCGACTCGGACTGCCGATGTCCGAGCCCCATTTCTGCTGCCTGGCGGCCGCGGAGCAGGATGCGGAACGAAGGGCCGCAACCAACGCGGGGAACGCGCCGGACGCCGCCGACGCCGCAACCGGGAGGCCGCCGGCGTCGCCCGTGGAAGCCGGGGCCTTGCGCACAACGTTGGACGCCCACACCCAGGGCCTCGTCCGCCAGGCCCTGCGTAGCCACGTCGCCCGGCTGCCCGGGGTCACCAACGGCGCCGCCGTCGTCATCGAAAACACCTCCGGCCAAGTGAGGGCACTGGTGGGGACAGTTGACTTTGCGGCCCCCGGCTGGGGACAGGTCAACGCCGCGCTCTCGCCGCGCTCGCCCGGCTCCGCGCTCAAGCCGTTCATCTACCTGGCCGCGATCGACGGCGGCCTCATCGTGCCGGAGACCGTCCTCGACGGCCGGCCGCTCGACCTGCCCGACTACCGGCCCGGCAACTTCGACCACACGTTCCCCGAGCGGATCGAGGCGCGCGAGGCGCTGGCGCGTTCGCTGAACACGCCGGCCATCCGCCTTCTGAGCACGCTCGGCACCCCGGCCGTCCTCGATGGGTTGCGGGCCTGCGGGGTCCGCAGCCTCACGGGCAACGGCGACACGTACGGCCTCAGCCTCGCCCTCGGCGGGGGGGAAGTGACCCTGCTCGAACTGACCAACGCCTACGCCGGCCTCGCCCGCGGGGGAGTCTTCAGCCCCTGCCGCTTCACGGCGGACCGCCCCGCCCCGCCCGCGGCACAGCCCTTCCAGCCGGGGAGCGTCGCACTGCTGACCGCGATGATCAGCACGTACCCTCTCCCCGGCACGCCCACGATCCCCCTGGCCTGGAAGACCGGCACCTCGAATGGGTACCGCGACGCCTGGTGCATCGCCTTCAACCCCGACTACACCGTCGGCGTCTGGCTGGGGAACAATGACGGCCGGCCGGCGGTGGCCCTGGTCGGCGCCGAGGCCGCCGCCCCTGTCGTCGGCGACATCTTCCGCGGGCTCTACCGGGGGACGCCGCCATCCCTGCCCGCAGGCGATGCTCACACGGTCGCAATCGAGACATGCGCCGAGAGCGGCCTGCGGGCCGGGCCGTTCTGCGCGGAACGGGTGCCGCGCCGTGCCGTGGCCGGGGTGCCGCTACGCCCATGCCTCTGTCACACCGGATGGACGCCGGGCGCCGTCGGCCGGCCGGATGCCGGGCCGTCGGCGGGCGTCGTCGAGGGGGATTCCGCGGGCCGTCCCTCGCTTGGCGATGCCCAGGCGGCGCTGCGCATCATCGAGCCGGCGCCGGGGGCGTATGTGGCCGCCAACGGTGTCGTCCGCCTCTGCGTGGACACGCGGGAGACGGCGGAGCTGGAATGGTTTGCCGACGGGCGTCACCTGGGGCGCCGCCGCGGCGCCTTCTGGCAGGAGTTTTCGCCGGGCCGCCACACCCTCGCAGCCTGCCGGGTAGGATCGGGCGCGACCGCCACCGTCGGCTTCGAGGTGGTCGCACAGTGAGGCGGGCGGCAGGCGGCGGCGCGACGCCGGCCACGGCCGCGGCCTCTACTGCCCCAGGATCAGCGGCAGGGCGTCGAGGAGCTCGTTGACGTGGGCGTGCAACAGGGGCCGGGCGCCCCCGCTGGCGATGTTCCCGCCGGCCACGCCGATGGCCGCGAAACCGGCCAGCCGGATCGCCACCACCCCCGCGCTCGAATCCTCGATCCCGATGACCCCGGCGGACGCCTCGGGCGGAATGCCCAGGCCGACCCGCGCAGTCTCGGCGTACAGCCACGGGTGCGGCTTGGGTTCGAGCTCGCCCAGCGTGCCGACCTGCCCCCGGCGGATGGCCGACCCGGCGCTGATGATCGCGTCGTAGAAATCCAGCGGGTCGCCCATCCCCAGCACGCGGAAGGCGGACACAATCTCGGGCCACGCCTTCTCGTACAGCCCGGAGGTGACCAGGCCGATGCGGATCCCATGCCCCTTGACGGC
This sequence comes from Lentisphaerae bacterium ADurb.BinA184, assembly GCA_002068325.1. GTDB lineage: Bacteria > Verrucomicrobiota > Lentisphaeria > Oligosphaerales > MVZH01 > MVZH01. The sequence continues at coordinate 19,215 of MVZH01000052.1, forward strand.
CAGCAGGAACTCCTTCAGCCCGGGGGCGGGCGTGAAGGCGTCCGCCCGGCCGCCGCCGGCCAGGATCTCGCTCAGCTCGCGGTGGGTGATCTCGAAGTACAGCCGCCGCGCCTCCTCGACTGTGCGGTCGGGGCAGTACTTGCGCAGGCAATGCTGGAGGTGTTCGGAGACGGAGTGTCCGGAGACGAACGGTTCGTCGGCGGCTTCGAGCTCGAAGTGCGGCTGGCCGAGCAGGCGGGCGGTCACCTGCTGGATGATCCACACCCAGAACCGCTCGCTGTGCACGCTGGTGCCGTCCAGGTCCATGAGGATGGCCTGGACGGGCGGCGTGAACAGGGCCTCGCGCAGCGGGTAGATCGCCGGATAGCCCATGGCCGAGGTGACGTAGGCGAGGGTGTGATCCGCGAAGACGATGAACTCGACCTTGCGATCGCGCGGGGCAAGGATGTGCCGGACGCCGTCGCGGCCGGCGCGCCAGCGGCCGTCGCCGCCGACATCGAGTTGGACGAAGCCGTTGGCGAGGGCGTCGGCAAGCGGGCCGAGGCCGGGGAGGCAAGGGCCGGATGCGAGGGATTCCATGCGTCTGCGTCCCAGAGATGGCGTAGGCGTGGCGCGGGTCAGCCTGGATCATTCACAAAGAGGAAACGGAGGCAACGACGGGGTTGCGTTGCATGGGGTTGCCAACCCACGCACGGTTGGGCGGCGTGCAAACCGACGGCTCTCTCAGTGGTTCATAGGCCATTGCGAACCAATGAGATATACCTCCGTTACCTCCGTTGCCTCTTTGTTCATGGATGGATCAGGCCGGGGATAATGCTCTTCACTTAAGCGAGACAAGGGTAAAGACGATGGTAAAGGCAACGGGGGATCCCTTTGTCTCTACCCTAATCTTCACCATAGTCTCCGGCCCTGAGTGAAACGTATTGAGGCTAGGGAGGCGGGCGTGGGGGGGCGGGCGGGGTGG
>MVZH01000053.1 GCA_002068325.1 Lentisphaerae bacterium ADurb.BinA184
ATGTGTTTTCACGCACATGGCGGGGTGTAGAAGCTCGCCGCCGGGGTGGGGGCAGTTCGCGAAAACCACCCCTGTTTTCACGAACTCCCCGGGGCCCGCCTCAGTGTGCGAGGGCTGTGAACCCGGCGGGTGGAGCGCTATAGTTTGCGCCATGTTGCCGGCTGACTACTCCTGGGGGCATCTGTTCTGGATCGGACTGTCCGTCCTGATCCTGGCCATGAGCAAGGGCGGGTTCCCGGTCGGCCCGATTGCCGTGCCCGCGCTGGTGCTGTGCTGGCCGCACCAAGTGACTGCGGCCCGGGACGTGGTTTCGTTCGCCCTCCCCCTGCTGTGCGTGATGGACGTCGCGGCGCTGCTGGTGTTTTGGCGGCACGTGGACTGGCGGCGGGTGTGGCCGCTGGCGCCGGGGGCCCTGGCCGGCGTGGCCCTTGCCAGTCTGCTTTTCCTGGCCGACGACGCAGCCCTGTTCAGCCTTTCCGACCGCTGGCTGAAGCTGACGATCGGGGTGGTCGGCGTCGGCTTTGTCGCCTACCAGGCTGCGCGGCGGTTCATCCTCGCCCATCTGCCGGCGGCCCAGACTCCGACGCGGCGGGCGAGTGCCGTCCTTGGTGTGGCCGCCGGGGTGACGTCAACGTTGGCCCACGCCGCCGACCCGGTGGCGCAGATGTATTTCCTGCCGCAGCGCCTGGACAAGATGGCCTTCGCGGCCACGACGGCCGGGTTTTTCTTCCTCCTCAACCTGGCCAAGGTCGTCCCCTTCGCGATCTTCGGCCGGTTCACCACCGGCAACCTGTGGCTGGCGCTGTGGATGCTGCCCGTCGTCCCAGTCGGCGTGGGACTTGGGTACGTGGTGGTGCGGGTCATCCGGGGCAACTGGTATGTGGCCCTGATCCACGGCGTGCTGCTGGCCACCGCGGTCACCCTGATCGTCAAAGCCCTGACCGACGGCGGCTGAACGCGCCCTGCGGGTACGAGGCATCAGTCGCCGCGCCGTCGCGGCGCCGGCCTGACGGTTCCCGCCGCCTCGCGGTCCGGGGACTGGCCCGCTTCCCTGTCTCCGGCTACTGCACGGGCAGGCTGGCGTTGAACTCGGCGACCGTCGAGAGGCGGCCGAGGTGTCCATCCGCAAAGAGGCCGTTGCTGTAGCCGCCGAGGGGGGGCGGGGGCGAGAAGTAGGCCGCATCGACGTCCGGCGGCCGCGGCTGCCCGACCGGATGGCGGAAGGCGACGCCGCCGATGCTGGCATCGGAGAACTGCGGGATGCTCATCCGGTCGGACCGGTAGCGGTCGAACAGCAGGACGACCTCCGACGGGGTCTGGAGGCGGCTGTCGGGGGAGGCGCGGATCGCCGGCCGGCCGGGGATGGTTCCGGTGCCGTTGAAATCCCAGAACTGCATGACGTTGCTGTTGACTCCGAACCCGTACCAGAAGTGTTCGTTGTCGTACCGGCACCAGCCCAGCTGATGCCAGCGCCAGTCGGGGCACTGGAGGACGGCCCGCGATTCGAAATACGGGTAGGTGAAATCCATCCACGACGGGCAGAACGGGGGCATCGAGGGGCCGAGGTCGTCGTACGGGCCGCAGAACCAGAACCCCCACGGCGGCGGCCACCCGGCCTGGGCGTAGTTGAGGTGATAGAGGTAAAGGCTGGCGGGGGGGTAGACGGCATTGTTGTCGGCGAGATAGTTGCCGGTTGCGACGCCGAGCTGGCGCAGGTTCGAGCCGCAGACGGTCGCGCGCGCGGCACCCCGCGCCCGGCCCAGCGCCGGCAAGAGCAGCGCCGCGAGGATGGCGATGATCGCCACCACTACCAGGAGTTCGATGAGGGTGAAGGGGGTGCGCTTCATGCCCGGCTGCCGATGTGTGGGTTGGAAGCCTGCCGACATCCCTCGGTACCCACCGATGCCTGTCGTTGCCTGCCGAGGGGCGTTGCCAGGATCCGCCCCATCCCGCCGCGCTCTGAACTCGGCACCATGCGCCATGCGCCGGGCGCTCAGCGGGTCGGGCGGAAGTTGAGGAACTCCTGGGCGAGCACGCTGAGGCTGTGGCCGGGGTCGGTGGCGACGCCGGCCTCGGCGACCGCCGCTTCGAGCACCCAGTCCCAGTCGTCGCGCTGCACGTCAATCTCGTCGAGGAACGAGCGGAAGACGTTGAGCGAGTAGGCGAACACGTAGACCGCGCCCTTGCCCAGGCGGCGACGGTAGAACAGCGGATACCAGACGTTCTCGCCGGCGTACTGGAACTCGGTGGTGCCGTAGAACGAGTCCTTGCTTGGTGGCGGCCGGGGAGCCACCGCCTCGGCCAGCGCCTCGCACCCCTTGCCCAGCTGCAACCACTTGAAGGTGAGGCGTTTCTCGCCGCGCCCCGGCATCCAGCGGCCGCGCCGGCGATCCCAGTACGGCAGGAAGCCGTCGCCGAGCCGCCAGCGCAGGGACTGCATCCAGAAGGTGTGATGCTGGTGGTTGGTGGCCAGCAACTTGGGGTGGCCGTAGAGCGCCGCCAGATCGCGGTTGGCGAGGGGGTCGAGGCTGGGCGACAGCAACGTGTCGGCCTGCCCCATGGCCAGCACCAGCCGCCCGCCCTGCTGGACGTAGCGGCGCAGGACGCCGGGAACCTCGGGCAGATCCTTGCGGTACTCGTCGGCGCCTAACACCACCAACTTGAACGGCGTCAGCTCGCTGAGCGGAATCGGCCCGCGCCCGCGGAAGTAGGTGGCCTTGACTTCCGGGGCGACGCCGAGGCGGGCCAGGGCCCCGATCAGGCAGGCCGTCGTCGTCAGGGCGTCCAGCCGGTCAAGGCCCATCAGGTGCGGCGTGGGGATCAGCAACAGGGCTTCCGCACTGACGCGGGCCGTGCGCACGCCGCAACGGTGGTAGGCGGCCGCCCGCCGTGCCACCGGACGCCAGGCGCCGGCGACATCAACCATCCCCATCGCCTCGCCTTCGCGGTAGAAGTACTCGGGTTCGGGGCGCGAGGACGACTCGTCGTCGGTCCAGCACCAGAACGCGAAGCCGTCGGAGCCGGCGTCGAGGTACGTGCGCTGGAGCCGTTCAAAGAGGATGCGCTGGTCGCGCGGCTCGGGCGTCCAGCGCATGGGGTTGTCCATGACGGTTCCGTGGCAGCAGACGAGGGCGGTCGCGGGGGCGGCGGCCTTCAGGTAGCGGGCGCGTTTCCAGGCTGCGGTGATGGACGAGAGCTGGTCAACGGACAGCTTGCCGGTGGTTGGCTCGAAGTGGTGGCTCCGTTCCCAGTCGGGGTGGGTGTGCGAACTGTGCGTCATTCCGAACTGGTACATCTCGACCCATACCGCGTCGAGGTCGGCGCGGCCGGGCAGGTAGCACTCCATCGGCCCGCGGTCGAACTCGCAGCCCTCGAAGGGAAACATGTAGCGCGAGCCGGGCACCAGCCGCCGCCCGTCCTCCTGGATGCGCCGCTGGTTGGCTGCCGACAGCTCGGCGGTGAAGGCGAGGAAGTCGAACGTGCGCGAGTCGTCGTCGGTGAATTGTCCTTCGACTTCGACGGGCAGCGCCACCTCGGCCCAGCCGTGCGGGTTCTCGCGAAGCTTGGGATGCGACGTGCGGAAGGCCTCGAAGTCATCGCCGTAGCGGCGTTGCAGCCAAGCCTGCCAATCCTTGCGCACGGTGAGCAGTTCGCGGCCCTCCGGCTCGCCGGGGCCGTAGCCGGCGTAGCCCGTCCACAGCCGTCCGCCGCCGCGCACCATGATCATGGGCACGGTGGTTGAGCCGGCCGTGCGGGCGGCGAAGGCCGCGTTGAGCTTCAGCGTCGCCTCATAAATCTGGTCGTTGGTGCTGGGGTGGAGGTGCGGCTGGCCCGGACCCTCGCGGAACGGGTGCCCCATCAAGTCGGCAAAGCCGCGCTTCATGTCGTGGTTGGGGAACGGCATCAGGTACAGGCCGCAGCGCTCCGCTGTCGCCACCATCTGGTCGTACCGCCGCCACACCCGCTCGACCGGACGCCCACGGCGGAAGAACGGCTGCGTCTTGACGAACGGCGCCACCCAGTTGCAGCCGATCTCCGCCATGCGTGAGAAATCGCGCTCCAGATGCGCCGCGGCCTGCGGCCACCACTCGTCGGCAAAGTAGTCGCCGCCGCACGTCCCCGGCTGCCGGGCGAAGTAGACCGGCCCGAACAGCAGGAAGCGCCTGCCGGCGCGCTCGAACTGGCCGTTGCGAATGCGAAGCGGGGGGAGGGCCATGGCAGAGCCTCCTGCGCGCGAACCGAACGCGCCATGGAATATAGCGGGGGGCCAGGGGAGGGCAAGAAGCCCGCCGCCCTCCGCGCCCGGCCCTTGACACCCGTCGGTCCGCAAGGTATACTGTGATTGCTCTGCCGGGATGCCATGGAGCAAACGTAGCCCCCGCGGGGGCCGTGTCGGGAATCCTTGATGAAGCGACGGGACAGAACTCAGGCCGGGGCCGTGATCGCGGCCGCGCTGGCGCTGGCCACCTTGGCCGCCCAGGCCGACGTCATCCTGACGAACACCGAGCATTTCTCGGACGGCGGCGGGGTCTGGAACGACCACTCCTCGAGCAACTGGGCCATCTGGTACCGGGAGGGGATTGACCCGGCCAGCGACGACGTGCACCCCTTCCTCAACGAACCCGCGCCCCTCAACTTCGACATCACCATCCCCGACGGCACGACCACCTACGTGCTCTACAAAAACACCTACAACACCACCGACGTCAACAACGTCTTCCATTTCCGCAAGGACGCCCTCACCGGGACGATCACCATCCCCGGAGTCGGCCCCTATCGGTCAACGTCCGATCCCGTCCCCGCCATCGCCGGCGCCTCCCTCACCCTCGGCGACACCACGGTCAGCGTCCTGTCCTTCGGCTGGTACCACCCGAGCGTGTTCGGCAAGGATTTCGTCAACACCAACCAGAATCCCACACCGGGCAGCGGCCTCGACGACATCGCGATGGTGACCTTCCGTGTGACCGGGCCCGCCATCCCCGAACCCTCGGCCCTGGCCGGCCTGGCCGCCGCGCTGGGACCGTTGCTCCTCGCGCGCCGACGGGCTGCCCCCCGGCGCGCCGTCTGACCTTCCCCGTCCCCCCCGCCCCGCGCCCCGCCGCGCAGACGGCGAGTTCGCGAAAATGCGGTTGTTTTCACGAACTCGACCCGTGCAGGGAGCGGGGCGCACACCCCCCGTGCGGCGTGTGCGACGCCATGCCCTCAGGCTGGGTGCCCGGTTCCGGCGGCATGCCCCGTGCTGCCCACCCGAGTTCGTGAAAACGGGGGGTTTTCGCGAACTGGTTTCCTAAACTGACCCCCGGGAGGGGGGGGGACGGACACGGGCCGAAGGGGGATCCACGCCTGCCGTTTTCGCGAACTCGCACCGTCCGCGGGGCATGGGCGCCCGCGCCGGCCGGGGGTTCCGGCGGCGACGCGTCCGCCGCACTTGGCGCCGGGGTTGCCAGCCGGACTTCGAGGCTGTATCGTACGGGTGGGCACGTGAGAGGTCGCGTTGCCGTCCGGGCCGCATGAGGAGTTGTCGGCATGTCTATCCGCGGTTTGCCGGCCTTCAGCCGTGAATCGGTCATCATGCTGGTCGTCAGCCTGGCCCTGGTGGCCGGCGTGGCCGCCGTCGGCGCCTACGCGGTGCCCGGCGCCTGGTACGCCACGCTGGCCAAGCCGTCATGGAACCCGCCCGACTGGGTGTTTGCGCCGGTGTGGACAGTCCTCTATCTCTTCATGGCGGTGGCGGCGTGGCTGGTGTGGCGGGAGCGTCCGGTACGGCGCATCGGCTTCCCCATCTTCTGCTATCTGCTCCAACTGCTGCTGAACGGCGCGTGGACCTGGTTGTTCTTCGGCCTGAAGCGGATTGATCTGGCGCTCATTGACCTCGTCGCGCTGTGGCTCGTGCTCCTAGTGACCACCATGCAGTTTGGCCAGGTGCGCCGCCCCGCCGGCGCCCTGTTGTTGCCCTGCCTTCTCTGGGTCACCTTTGCCGGCGCCCTCAACTTGGCTCTCCTCAGCCTCAACCGGGGGTGACCGGTTCCGCCCGCGCCGTACGGGGCGTCGCGCCGGGGTCGGAGACAGCGTCCGGCGGGGACGCGGGGACTTGACAGCGACGATTCGAGGGTACATTTCGGCCGTGGGCCGGGCCCCCCTGTGCGCGGGCCGTCATCAGCGGGCCGCGCCCGTCCGGGCGGCCCAGGCCGGCGTTGGACGACACTGTCAGGAGGTTGATCATGCAGTGGAAAGGCAGAAGGCAGAGTGCGAACGTTGAGGACCGGCGGGGGATTTCGGGCCGCACGGTCGCCGTCGGGGGCGGGCTGGGCACTCTTGCCGTGGCCCTGATCGTCATGCTGCTGGGCGGCAATCCGCAGCAGGTCATGCAGACCCTGCAGAACATCCAAGCCACCGGGCAGGGCGGAGAGCAGACGACACGGCCCCTGACCGAAGAAGAGAAGGAGCTCGGGGAGTTCGTCGGCGTCATCCTGGCGGACACCGAGGACGTCTGGAACCGGCTCTTCGAGCAGCAGGGCCTGAAGTATCGCGAGCCCAAGCTGATCATGTTCAGCGGCGCCACCCAGTCCGGCTGTGGCCACGCGCAGTCGGCGACCGGCCCGTTCTACTGCTCGGCCGACGAATCCGTCTACATTGACCTGGACTTCTTTCAACAGATGCAGAAGCAGCTCGGGGCGCCCGGCGACTTCGCCTGGGCTTATGTCATTGCCCACGAGGTCGGCCATCACGTGCAGAACTTGCTCGGCACCCTGGGCGAGACGCATGGCCAGATGCAGCGGCTCGACGAGAAGGAGGCCAACCGGCTGCTGGTCCGCCTCGAACTGCAGGCCGACTTCCTGGCCGGCGTCTGGGCCCACCACGCGCAGCGGATGAAGAACCTGCTCGAGGAGGGCGACATCGAGGAAGGCATGAACGCCGCGTCGTCGGTAGGCGACGACCGCATCATGAAGCAGCAGCAGGGCTACGTCGTGCCCGATGCCTTCACGCACGGAACCTCGGAGCAGCGGGTGCGCTGGTTTACCACGGGGCTGAAGACCGGCGACTTGGCGCAGGGCGACACGTTCAACGCCCGCACGCTGTGACGGCGGGGCGCGGGGACGGCACCGCCGCGGCGCGGGCGCCGCGCCCCGGCGGCAGTGTGCGGTTGCGGCCGTGAAGGTTGAGGGGGAGGGTGGCGCGGGCCGTGGGCAGATTGTGCACGGTCGTCTGTGCGGGGGTGATTTCCACCACGAAGTCGGCGCCGCGCCATTTCAGCCGGAAGGCGAGGCGGTTCCAGCCGGGCGGGAGGCGCGGCATGATGCGGAAGCGGTCGCCCTGCGGGCGGCAGCCGCCGCAGCCGCGCACAAGGGCGGTCCAGTTCATGCCGTTGGCGGCCATGTGGGCGCCGTGGGCGGTGTTGGCCATCTCATCGTTCAGGTCCATGCCGAGCGACTGCCGGATGTAGGCCTGCGCCTTCTCCGTCAGCCCCATCTCCGCGGCCACGACGCCGTGGGCGCCGTGGCTCAGCGACGAGGCGTGCACGCAGCGCGGCTCATAGTAGTCCCAGTTGGCCTGCCAGACCCGCCGATCCCACTCGTCGGGCAGCAGCAGAAGCATCATGATGACGTCGGCCTGCTTGACCGTCTGCGTCTCGAAGACGCGGGGATGACGGCCGCCGGGCACGGCCTCCTCGAGCTGGAAGAAGCCGCGGCACTGTTCGAAGCGTCCGTCCTCGCCCAGCATGGTGCGGATGCGGTCTGCGGAGTCCGCAAATCCGGTGAGTTCGGCCTCTGTGGCGGCGCAGCGCGCGCGGATGTCCGCCAGCCGGCCGGGGTTGTGGCGGCGGAGGTGTTCGACGGCGCGGGCGGCGCCGCGGAGGTTGTGGATGGCGAGGTGGTTGACGAAGGCGCTGTCGTGGCCGACGACGTGGAACTCGTCGGGGCCGCCGGCGTCGGGGATTGAGAGGGAGCCGTCGGGGTTCGCGACGGCGCGGCTGCGCCAGAAGCGTGCGGTTTCGATGAGGACTTCGGCGGCTCGGGTCTCGTAGAACTCGCGGTCGCCGGTGATGTCCACGTACTGCTGGAGGGCGTAGGCGACGTCGGCGGTCAGGTGAATCTGGTGGGTGATGAGTTTGAGCCAGCGCTCGCACTCCTCGTCGCCGCTGATGCCGGTTTCCCAAGGGTAGAAGGCGCCGCGGAAGCCGTACCGGGCGGCCTTGCGGCGGGCGCCGTCGAGGGTGCGGTGGCGGAACTCGGCCAAGTTGCGGGCCAGCCGCGGCTGGGTGAAGTTGAAGAACGGCGTCATGTGGATGTCCGTGTCCCAGAACACCATGCCGCGGTAGCCCTCGCCGGAGAGGGACTTGGCGGGGATCGAGACGCCGGCATCGTCGCGCGAGGCGGCAATCAGGAGGTGGTAGATGCTGCAACGGGCGCCGAGCTGCGCCGCGGCATCGCCTTCGATGACGAGGTCGCTGTGCGCCCAGTACTCGTTCCAGGCGGCGCCGTGGGCGATGCGTGCGGTGCCGAACGAGGAGGCGAGGGCGGCTGTCAGCCCGGCTTCGACGGCGGCCAGGACGGCCGCGTCCGGCGGCGGGCCGCCTGCCCCGCCCCGTTCCCCCTCGATGCGGTCGGTGGCGAGGACGGCGACGCGGTCGATGTGCAGCAGCCGGCCCTCCGCCACCTCGGTCTCGACGGTGACCGTCCCCGCCTGCGCGTCCACCGCATAGCGGGCCGCGGGGCAGTCGAGCGCCGTAATCGCGGTGCCGAAGGCGGCGACGGCGTGGTCGGTGCGTCCTTCGATGGCGAGGGCGACGCCGCGGTCGCCGACGGCGGTGCGGCGGGTTGCGGCGTAGAGGGGCCGCGGGTCGTAGAGCCGGTTGCGGGTGTGGTCATTGATGCGGGCGGTCAGCCGCAGGGTTCCGCCGACATTCAGCGGCTCGATCTCGAGCTGTTCCCAGACCCGGCTGGGGGTTGCGAGGTCCGCAAACCGCCGTTGCAGGAGGCGGATTTCGCGGCCGGCCGGCGAACGCCACACGGCCTCGGCGGTGAAGGTGCCGTTGTGCAGGTCGAGCCGGCGCGACAAGTGCTTGAGCTCGCCTTGGGTGAAGTCAACCGTTTCGTCCTCGAACACCAGGTCGCCGTCGAGCATATCCGGGGCATTGATGAGGGCGACCTCGATCTGGTCGCCGCGGGCGAGGTCGGCGTTGCCCCAGTAGGCCATGAATGGATCCCACCCGTCCGGATCCGGCGAGGGGCGGGTGACACGGTCGTACAGCCCGGCGACGAACGTTCCCGCCGCAGGGCCGGCCGGCAGGGTGATGAGGCGCCCGCGTACGCCGACGCGGCCGTTGCCGACGCAGAACAGCGTCCCGTACGACTCCTCGCACGGCGGCTTCACGCCCTCGCGCCGCACCTGCCAGTGCGCCGGTGAGGCGCGCCCGGCCAGCTCGGCGAGGCGGCGCCAGCTCAGCTCGGTGAGGCGGCCGACGAGCAGGTGCGCATGCCGGAGCGACTCGGGATTGCCTATGCCGACCGCGACGAAGCCGCCGTCAAGGGCGGCGTGGATGCCGGCGGCGGCGTCTTCGACCACGATGCACTCCGGCGGTTCGGCGCCCAGCATCCGGGCGGCGGTCAGGAACACGTCGGGGTGCGGCTTGCCGTGCCGGTAGGCGAAGCCGTCGGCCACGGCGTCGAACCAGGGCAAGATGTTGAGGCGTTCGAGGACGGGGCGGGCGTTCTTGCTCGCCGATCCCAGGCCGATGCGTACGCCGTGCCGCCGCAGGTCGCGGAACAGCCGGAGCGCGCCGGGGTAGAGGTCGGCCGGCCTCACCGTCTGGATCGCCTCGACGTAGCAGGCATTCTTGCGCTCGGCCAGCCGTTGCAGTTCCTCCTCGCTGAACTCGGCGGCGCGCGCCCCCAGGGCGATCTTCAGCGACGCCATGCGCGCGATGCCCCTGACCCGCTCTTCGAGGTCGGGCGGCGGCTCGATGCCGATGCCGCGCACCAGGTCGGCCCAGGCCTTGGCGTGGAACTTCGAGGTGTCAACCAGCACGCCGTCCAGATCGAAGATGACTGCTTGCAGGGGCACGGCTGGGTTCTCCGGTTTGCCGGTTGCGCTGCGCCATTCCGGGCCGCCGGGGAGGGGCAGGCCTGGATCACGCGCCGAGGAACGCGGCCAGCTCACGCAGGTCGTTGATTTCGAGGTCCGCGGGCCGGCCGCGGCGGCGTCCGAAGCCGTAGCGGCAGAAACAGCACTTCATGCCGGCGCGGCGGCCGGCTTCGAGGTCGGTCCAGTTGTCGCCAACCACCCAGGAGGCTTCGGCCTGGCACCCCGAGGCTGCGAGGGCGGCCAGGGGGCGGTCGGGCTCGGGTTTCAGGCGGCCCGGGCTGCCGTCGCCGAAGATGACGGTCAGGCGGTCGGCGAGGGCGAGGGCCTTGCAGATGGCGATGGCCTCCCGCACCGGCTTGTTGGTGGCCATGGCGAGGGCAAAGCCGGCGGTGCCGAGGCGTTCGAGGGCCTCGACCACGCCGGGGTACGGCCGCGTCTGGTCAACCAGGTGCGCCGCGTAGTGGGCGCGCAGGGCGGGCACGGCCGCCTCGACGGCGATGGGCTCGCCCGCGAAGGCGCGCTCGACGAGGACACGGATGCCGTCGCCGACGAAGCCGGCTACGACCTCGACGGGCAGCGCGGGCAGGCCGTAATCCGCGCGCGTCAGGTTGACGGCGGTGGCCAGGTCCTGGCGCGAGTCAACCAGCGTGCCGTCCAAGTCGAAGAGGATCAGGCTTTGGCGGGGCAGAGGTGTCACGGTGGCCTGGGGGTGGGGTGCGGTCAGGTGTCGGGTGTCAAGGCGGAGGGTGGACGGTTGAGGGATGCAGGAGGACGGGGGCAGGCTCGAAGGTATCGGGTGTCCGCCGTCAGGGCGGTCGGGCTCGGGCTCCCTATGCCGTTGTCCCACGCCGTGCGCCATGCCCTCTGCGCCATGCGCTACAGCACCGGTTTGACGGCGTGCACGCCGATGCGCCCGAGGCCGGCCGCGAGCGCCTCGAACACCGCTTCGTCGGTGTAGGTGCCGATGATGGCGCCGCCCGAGCCGGTGAACTTGGCGCTGGCCCCGGCCGCGCGTGCCGTCTCCACCATTTCGATATTGCCCGCACTGAGCTGGCAGACTTGGCGGCGGAGGTCGAAGTTGCGGTTGAGCAGCGGGCCGAGTTCGGCGCCGCGGCCGGCGAGCAGGAGGTCGCGCGCCCGGACGGTCAGGTCGGCCCACTCGCGGATGGCGTCGAGGACGTCCTTGTCGCCTTGGTTGTAGCGGTAGCGCAGGTTGCTGTGCAGCACTTCCGATCCCTCGGCCAGCTCGGTGCGGTAGGCCACGTACAGCCGCGGCAGCGTGTGGGGCGGCAGCGGGAGGTAGTTGCCGTAGCCGCGCGTCTCGATCAATTGACGGTCAAAGTCCATGAACATCGGGCAGTCGTAGACCTGGGCCACGCGGTCCTGCAGCCCGGCCGGAATGCCCAGCTCACGGGTTTCGCTTTCGAGGATCAGGTTGGCGAGGACCGGCTTCTCGACCGTCACCCCGAAGAACTCGAGCAGGGCGCGGAAACAGGCCGTGATGATCGCGCTGGAACCGGCCAGCCCGAGGTGGGGCGGAATCGAGGTGGTGTAGCGTAGCGTGAAACCCCGCGGCTCCAGCGGGATCGCGTGCTGACGGCAGTGGTCGTGGAAGCGCTTGACCGCCGCCTGCAGCAGGCGCACCCCGCCGTAGTACCCGAAACGGTTGATCTGCGCGATCATCTCCTCGACGTTGCCGTAGCGCGAACGGTCGCGCTCACCGGCCTGGATCTCGAACTCCGGGGTCTCGAAAAGCCTTACCTCGGCGCAGAAATTGCGGAAGGTAAAGGCGATGGTCTTGCCGAAATAGCCGTCGGAGGGGTTTCCGATCAGGGCGGCACGGGGGTAGGCGCGCTGGGTGATGATCACGGTGGTCGAGCCTCGGCGCCGAACACGTCCCATGTCTGCACGGCCGTGCGGCGTGTGGCGAACCAAAGCATAGCCTGTTACAGTGGGCGCTTCAAGCGGCGGCCGGCCCAGTCGGCATCGGCGCCGCCGGGGCGTCGGGGCGTGACAACGCAGCGTGTGGCCAGGATCAAGGTTCCCCGCGAGGCCGACGGGCAGCCGCTGCTCGACCTGCTGGCCGGACGCTTCACCTACCATACCCGCGCCGAGTGGCAGGCGCGAGTGGCCGCGGGGCGGGTCACGGTCGAGGGGGTCACGGTGGCGGCGGACACCCGGTTGCGCGGCGGCACCACGCTCGAATACCGGGTACCCGACCTCCCCGAACCGCCCGTCTGCCTCGATTGCGAAATCCTCTATTCCGACCCCGACCTGCTGGTCATCAACAAGCCCGGCAATCTGCCCTGCCATCCCGCCGGGCGCTTCTTCCGTCATACCCTGTGGGGCGTGTTGCGCGAGCGTTTCCCCGAGTGGCGTCTGCACTTCGTCAACCGCCTGGACCGCGAGACATCAGGGCTGGTCTTGTTGGCCGCCAACCCCGAGGCGTGCCGACGGTGCGCGCGGCAATTCGCAGCCGGGACGGTCTCCAAGCGGTACCTGGCCGTGGTCGAAGGCGCCTTCCCGGAAGCCGTCGAGGCGGCCGGCTGGCTGTCGTGGGACCGGGCCAGCGCCGTGCGCAAGAAATGGCGCTTCAGCCATGCCGCGCCGGACGCCCCTGAGGCCCGCCGCGCCCACACCCTCTTCCGTCGCCAGTCCACGCACGGCCCCCTCTCCTTGGTCGCCGCCGAGCTGAAGACCGGCAAGGCCCACCAGATCCGGGCCACGCTCCTCGCCCTCGGCTTCCCCATCGTCGGCGACAAACTCTACGGCGTTGACGAGACGATCTTCCTGCGCTTCATCGAGTACGCCATGACCGACGCCGACCGCACCCGCCTGCGCAGCGAACGCCAGGCCCTCCACGCCGCCGAACTCGGCTTCCGCCATCCGCGCTCCGGCGAAGCCCTCCGCCTCACCGCCCGGTTGCCGCCGGACATGCAGGCGCTGCTGACTTGAGGCCGCGGCGCCGGGCCGGGCGTCCGGATGGGCGTCCGCCGCCAGGCCGCGCGGCCCCCATCGGGCCCCGTGCGATGCGGGAACTTTTCCGGGCGGGGCATGCTCTAATCCGAGGGTCTGCGCTTTGGGAGCCAGGGCGGTCGCGTGCCGCTGAGATATGAGCTTTCTGAACCTCACTGTCGGCTTTGTCTTCCTGGCCGCGGGCGCCCTGCTGCTTCTGGCCGCGGCGCTGGCGTACGGCCGCCACCGCCGGCGTCGCGTGATCGGGCGCTTCGTGGGGCCGGTGATGGCCCGCCAGGTCGTCAACACCGTCCATCCGGGCCGCCGGCGCCTGCGCGCGGGCCTCCTCGTCGCGGGGGTCGTTCTGGCTCTGCTGGCCGCGGCCCGGCCATGGTGGGGGCAGCGGCTGGTGCCGGCGCCGCAACGGTCCCGCGACCTCCTCGTCGCCCTCGACTGCTCGCGCAGCATGCTGGCCAAAGACGTGACACCCTCACGCCTCGAACACGCCAAGTGGCTGGTGCGTGAGCTGGCCAGGCGCTTCCCCGGCGACCGCCTCGGCCTCATCGCCTTCGCCGGCGAAGCCTTCCTCGAATGCCCCCTCACCATGGACCGCAGCACACTCTACACCTTCCTCGACGATATGGACACCGCCACCATCCCCGTCGGCGGCACCAACCTCGACACCGCGCTGGCGGCCGTCGAGAAGGCCTTCAAGGGCGCCGAGGGCGGCGACCGCGCCGTCATCCTGCTCTCCGACGGCGGCGATGAGTTGCAGGGGGACGAACTCAAGCACCTCGATTTCCTCAGGCAGCAGGGCGTGCCCCTCCTGGTGATCGGACTGGGCAACCCCGCCCAGGCCACGCCCATCCAGCTGCCGGACAATACGTTCCTCCGCGATGCCGGGAACCGCATGGTGTCCACCCGCCTGAACGAGGGCCGCCTCCGGCGCCTCGCCCAGGAGACCGGCGGGGTCTACGTGCGCACCACCACCGTCGAGCCCAACCTCGAGGCCGTCGTCGCGCGCGTCAAAGCCATGATCCCTGAGGAGGACGAGCAGACGGTGACGCTGCGCCCGATTGACCGCTTCCAGGTGCCGCTGGCCCTTGCCGTGTTGTGTTTGATCGCGCGGCTGTTCATCGGCGAGCGGCGTTCGCCGGCGAGCGTGGCCGGCGCAGCCCTGGCCAGCCTGCTGCTGCTCGCGCCAGGCCTGTGTCCCAACGCCGCAGGGCAAGCTCCCGGCCCGGTGCCGTCGGCGACACCGCCCACCCCGCCGGCCGACGCGCCGCCCACGCCCGACGCCGAGGTCGAGGCCCTGCGCGCGGCGCTCGCGAAGGCCCCGGCCGAGGAGGCGGCGCGCCGCCATTACAACCTCGGCGTGAAACTGCACGGGCTGGGCGATCCCGACGGGGCCGAGAACGAATACCAGGCCGCACTCGGCGCCGCCCAACCCGACCCCGAAACCGACGCCCGGGCCCGCTGGAACCTGGGCGCCATCCGCCATGTGCAGGCCCGCCAGGCGCTCCAGAGCGACCCCGCCAAGGCCCTGGTGCACCTCGACGAAGCGCAGTCGTTCTACCGCGAGGCAATGCGGCGGCTGCCCGGCCAGCCCAACCTGGCGGCCAATCAGGAACAGCTGCTGACCGAACGCCGGCTGGCCGAGGAACTCAAGAAGATCCAGGATGAGCTCAGGCGGAAACAGCAGGCCGCCGTGAAGGAGACCGCCGAGGCCCTCGCCAAACAACGGCAGGCCGGTCAACCGCAAGAGGAAACCAGCCGCGGCGGGGAGCTCAGCGAGGCCAGCCGCCAGACCGCCAAGGCCCGGGACGCGGCGGCCGACCTCGAAGAGTACCTCGAGCCATTCACGCCCCCCGCCACTCCGCCGTCGCCGTCGCCGCCGCCCCAGGCGGGACAGCCCCAGGCGCCCGAACCGGCCAACATGGGACGCCAGGCGCGCGAGGCGATCGAACAGGCCATGCAGGCCCAGGAACGCGCGGCCCAACAGGCCCGCACCGAGGAATCCCGCGAAGAGGAGATGGCTGCGGCCGCCCAGCGTCTCGAAGAGGCGTTGCGCGCCCTCGGCGCCCAGCCCGGCCAACCGCCGCAGGAGGGACAGGGGGACTCGCAGCAGCAGCAGGCACAGAACCAGGAGGGCGAACAGCCGGGGCAGTCCCAGCCGCCGCCCCAGCCCGGCGAGGGGCAGAAGCAGGATCAGGAGCTGATGGAGCAGCTGGCCCAGCAGGAGGCCGAACAGCGGCAGGCACAGGCCGCGGCAGAGGCCGGAACCGCCGAGCAGAACGGCCAGGCGTACGACAAGGATCAGGCGCGCGCCATCATCATGCAGATGCAGGACCAGGAACGCGAGCTGCGCCGCGAACTGAAAATGCACCGCATGCAACAGTCACGCCTGGCCCCCGTGGAGAAGGACTGGTGAGGCGGGCAATGCTCATCCTCGACAGCCGCGCACCGAGCCCCCGCGCCGCGCCCCAAGGCCGGGCGGCGCTCTGGCTGGCACTCGCGCTCGCCGCGGCGGCCGCGCACGGCGGCGTCGCCGTCTCCGTGCGCCCGGGTGAACTCTTTGTCGGCGAGACGGGACAGCTCGAGGTCGCCTCCGACGAGGGCAAGCCCCAGCGCATCCAGCTGCCGCGCGTCGAGGGGTTGGACTGGGTGGGCGGCCCCTCGATCAGTTTCCAGAGCAACACAATCAATGGACGCCATACCCGCCGCGACGCGGCCATCTACCTGTTCCGCTGCAACCGCGCCGGCACCTTCACCGTCCCCGCCGTCAGCGTCGAACTCAACGGCCGCACCGTCAGGACCGAGCCGGTGACCGTGACCGCCAAGCCGCGGCAGTACAGCGACGGCAGCGGCCGCAAGCTGGGCGCCGAAGACCTGTTCTTCGCCGACGTCCATCTCGGCACCGGCGCCGTCTCCCCCGCCCAAGTCTACGTCGGACAGGAAATCCCGGCCCGCGTCGAGGTCTATGCCTGGGAAAACCTGCAGCCGCGCTTCGAATACCCCGAGCCCGAACTCGACAACGCCACACTCAACGACTACGCCGACGCCAACCCCCAAAACCGCCACTTCGCGCCGGCCGGCGTGACCCGACGCATCGTCGGCGACGTCCCCTACCAGACCGTCAGCTTCGAGACCGCCGTCATCCCGCTGGCCGTCGGCGACCTCGCCGGCAGGTTCACCGTCCGCTGCCAGCTGTCCTACCCCCGCGAGAGACGCTCCCGTCCCGGACCCTTCGGCGACGAGTTCTTTGAGGACTTCTTCGGCCGCCAGCGCAACGCGGACATCCGCCAGCTCGTGCTCAGCCTGCCGCCGGTCAAGGTCGCCCCCGTCCCCCCGCCGCCCGCCGACGCCGGCGCCTATGTCGGACTGCTCGGCGACTGGCGGCTGGACTTCTCCGCCACACCGGGCGAGGTCCGCGTCGGCGAACCCCTGACGCTGACCCTGCGCGTCCGCGGAAAGGGCAACCTCGAAACCCTCAAGGCCCCCGCCCTCGACCTTCCCGGCTACCGGACGTACGAGCCGGAGGTCAGGAAGACGCCGGCGCCCGGCGACACGCGCGCCGAGGTCACATGGGTCCTGATACCCCTCGACGTCACCGCCCAGCCGCCCGCCTTGAAGCTCGCCACCTTCGACGCCGACACCGGAACCTACAAGACCCACGCCTTCGCCGCCGATGTGCGCGTCCTCCCGGCCGCCGCCGGGGCCTCACCCGCCAGCGCCGTGTTCTCACAAGCCCCGACCGACCCCGACATGGCCGCCCAGCGCCAGCGCAATGCCGCCAGCAGCATCCTCTACATCAAGCCCGCCCCGGGCCGTTCAGTCGCACTGCCCCTCTGGCGAAACGCCCTCTGGCCCGGCCTGGCCATGTGCCTGGTCGGCGTCGTGGCGTACGGAGGGCTGGCCGCCGCCGCCGCCCGGCGCGACCGCGGCGCCGGCGACGATGCCTACCGCCGGCGTCGCCAAGCCCAGACCATGCGACGACGCGTGTTCCGATCCGTCCGCGCCGCCAGGCCCGGCCAGGAGGCCGCCGTCGTGCGCGAACAGGTCGTCCCCTACGCCAGCGCCCTCTTGAACCTGCCCCCCGGCACCACGGCCTCCGCCCTCGCCGATGCCCTCGACCCGCGCGACCCCGAACTGGCCGCCATGCTGCGCTCGGCAGCCCACGGCGACTTCGCCCCCGGCGCGGGAGGGGCCATCGATACGCGCAAACTGCTCGAACGCGTCGCCCGCCTGGCCGCCCTCGTCCTCCTCCTCGCCGCGGGCACAGGGATCGCCGCCGACACGCCAGTTGCCGTTCCCGCACCGGCCCAGCCCACCGCCGCCTCCGACTTCGAGACCGCCAAGACCGCCTATGACCGCGGCGATTACCAGACCGCCGCCGACATCTTCGCCGCCCTCCGCCGCACCGATGCCGACAACCCCCGGCTCCTCTACAACCAGGCGAACTGCGCCTTCCAGCTTGGAGAATCCGCCCGCGCCCTCGCCCTCTACGAACGCGTCCGCCGACTCGCCCCGCGCGACTCCGACAACCTCGAAAACCTCAACTACGTGCGTTCCAACCTCGGGCTGCCGCGAACCGACAAGCCCCAGAACCCGCGCCAGCTTCTCAGCCAGCTCCGCGACAAGCTCCGGCCCGACGAGTGGCTGCTCGTGGCCGCCGCCGCCATCCTCTTCGGCGGGGCTGGCGCCGGATGGCGGCGCTGGCGACGGCAGAGCCAGCTACCCGTGCTCGCCGTGGCCGGCACCGTACTCCTTGTCGCATTGCTTGCCGTCAACCGCCAGCTGGCCGGGACCTACCGCCGGGGCGGACACGGTGTGGTCGCCAACGCCCAGGTCACTGCCTACCAACTCCCCAACTCCGACGGCAGGAAGGCCGACTTCATCCTGCCGGCCGGCGCCTGCGTCACCATCGAAGAGACCCGGACAGACTGGTTCCGCATCCGCCTCGACGACGCCGAAGGCTGGATCCGGCGCGACGGCCTCGAACCCGTCTGGTGAACCGCCCGCCCCCCCGCACGTCCCATGGGAATCTGGAATAGGAAGACAAGAAGAGCCAAGGAGTTGCTTCAGGACAGAACAGGGAAGAGGGGGAGAAGAACCGGACGCAGCAGAAGGGGATTCCCAACCGGCCGAATCAAGGCGCCTTCAGAATGCCCTTGGCACCCACGCTCCGTCTCGACCCCGCTGCAGACGAAATGAAGGCCACGCCGGAGTATCCCCTGTAGACGCCCCCACCACCGCCGCCGTCACCGTCGCCGGCACCGTCACTGCCGGCACCACCGCCACCGCCGGCACCATCACCACGGGCACCATCCGCCGGCAAAGGCATCCTTCGCCCCTGCCCGGCACACGGCGAGTTCGCGAAAATGACTGGTTTTCGCGAACAGCGGATGCACGGCAGTGGCCGACAGCATGGTTCAAGGTCTGCAACGGGCGGCAAAACGGACGCCGGAGGCGGTTGACGGTCCGTTCTGGGGGGTGGTGGCGGGATGATGCAAGGGGGGCGGGAGGAGCCGTCTCGATCTGCAGTCCCCGGGATCAGGGGATCGCCCGCATAACGCCGGCCACCGAGCGTGCGCGCGCTCCGCCACGGGCACGGCTTCCTTGACTCCCACCTACCGCCCTACCGCCTGTGGGGGTCAACTGGGGGCAAGGGGCCACGCCGGGGAGCGGCGAGGGCGCCGCGCCGGCAGCGGCGGTGCCCGAGGCACAGGCACCCGGGCCAGGGACGGCTGACGACGCAGTGCAGACACGGCGGGCGGGCGATTGGCTGCCGTCTGAACAGGAGCCCTCACACGTGTCACGACGACAGACACCGGTATGGCGGACGCCGATGGGATCAGGGTGTCTGCCTTGCGGAGCTGCGTGCAGGAGACCGTGACACCCGCGCGTCCGGCGATCCGGCTGAAACGCTTCTGGAAGGCCCGTACTGTGAGCGGCCGATCCGGACACCTCGGAGAGGGAAACAACCACTCCCCTCGGTCATGCCCGTGCGTGACGCGACTGAGCAGACGCATCAGCTCGGGCTGGATCGCCAGGGCCGTGCGCCTGCCCGGCCGGTCATCCGGAACCAGCAGCACGCCATCCTCCGGACGGATGTCACCAACGTGCAGGGCGACAATCTGTCCAGGACGGAGTTTCGCGACGTCCAAGAGGAGAACCATGAGCCTCTCCGCGTCACGGTCCACGGCGGCCAGGAGACGGGCCCCCTCCTCGGGCGTCGCCGCCCTGACGGGCTCAGATGGTGCCGGATAGCGCAGGCCACCCGTCACGCTCAGGCCGAGGAACCTGTCCAAGACAGTGCGCAGCGCGCTCAGATCCACCCGCCGCGCGGCGTCTCCTGCCCTACGGGCCTTGCGCGCCGCGATGAAATGCTTGACGTCGTCTCGGGCGACATTGGTCAGCATCCCAGGCGAAAGCGTGTCAACGAGCTGGCGGACGGTGTATGCGTACTTCCTGGCGGTGGAGGCCTTCAGGCGGCCGGACGCCACGGCGCCGCGCAGCAGTCCATCCACTTGGCCGGCCTGCAGTCTCGTTCCCCCTGCGGCGCGGCCGTCCGTCCGTGATCTGAGGAAAGCGTCTGCACACCGCAGTGCAACCTGGCTCCCCCGACATGCCCCATCGAGCAGTTCTGCCAGGATCTCACCGTAGGCCGACCGTGTCCCCAGGCCTGGGATGTTGCTGCTCATGTCACCACCGGCATTTCCAACCGTAAACACTATACAGTATATGGCGAATCTATACTTGTCAAGTCCGCATTCGCATCAACCACATTTATCTCGCAGTCTTCATATACAGCAGGCTCGCAGAGGTGCAGGAGACATTGCCTTAAATACTTAGCGATAGTAGTTAGACCCACCATCTGGGCAGGCCCTTCGACGGGAAAGCACATCCGGCTTGAGGCGATGCAGGCACGGGAGCGCGGAGTTGTGCTGAGTTCGCGAAGACCCGGCGTTTTCGCGAACTCGCGGTGGGGTGACGCGATCGGGCGCAGGGCATCTGCCCGCGGTCTTGACTGTCCGCCGGCTGCACCCCCGGCCCTGTTCCTGGGCCTCGGCCTGCGCTTCGCGCACACTTCTCCTGTCCCTCCCCCCCCTGTCCGCCTCTCC
>MVZH01000054.1 GCA_002068325.1 Lentisphaerae bacterium ADurb.BinA184
CGGATAAAGGTCAGCCGTAGATTGTGGCGGGACGTTCTTCAAGCCGCCTCGGCAGGCCGCGGCCCTGCCCCGCGGGCGGCCCGCGGGCGGCACGGCCGCGACGAACACGGGTTTAGCGAATGGCCGTACTATACGCCGCCGCCGCCCCCCGCGCAAGCCCCGGCGGCGCGGTTGGCGGCGACGGCGACGGCACTATAGTACGGGCCACCGTTCTGCGGGCCGGACGCGCAGTCAGGGCGTCCCGGATCCATCCCCCGTCGTCCTGGAGCAGTCCAGACCCGCCGGATGGCGGTCGGCGCTCTCCGCGGGCAGGCTCAGGCGTCCGGGGCCGCGATGGGACGGTTCGAAGGGCCGGAAGGGTTCCGGCCGGCGACAAGGAAGGTTCCAGGAATGGCAAACGGCACGGACAGCGACAGGCTCTGTTTCCGCGACGAACGCATGGGCTTCACCCTCGACCTGTCCGGCATGGGAATCCCGCCGGAGCAGCTGGCCGCCCTCGACGCCCCGGCCGCGCCCGGGCAGGAGTCGCCGCTGGCCCGCGTCCGCCGGGGGATGAGGGACATCGAGGCCGGGAAGATCAAGAACCCGGACGAGGGGCGCCAGGTCACCCACTTCACCGACCGCCTCACCTACCTCGAATCGCCGCTCTACGCCAAGGTGCAGGGGTTTGCGGAGGAGGTCCGCCACGACGCCGCGATTGATGCCGTGATCGTCAATGGCATCGGCGGTTCGGCGCTGGGGCCGCAACTCGTCCAGTTCGCCGCCCGCGGCCCCTACTGGAACGAGGGGTCGGCGCGCCGACGCCAGGGCTGGCCACGCATCTACTTCCTCGACAACACCGACAGCGCCGGCCTGGCCGACGTGGCGGCCGCGGTCAACTGGCGCAAGACGCTGGTCGTCACCATCTCCAAGAGCGGCAAGACGCAGGAGACGAAGAACAACATGGTCGCGCTGGAACAAGCCTACGCCGCCCGCGGCCTGGAGTTCGCGCGGCACGCGGTCGCGGTCACCATGGCCGACAGGCGCAGCGACCTGTTCACGTACGCCTCCGACAAGGGCTGGCGGCAGATCTTCCCGATGGCCGAGTCCATCGGCGGCCGCACCAGCGAGACGAACATCGTCGGCCATGTCCCGGCGGCGCTGACCGGGATTGACTTCGCCGCCCTGGTCAACGGCGCCCGGCACATGGACGGGCTGACGCGTCGTGACGCGCTGTTCGGCAACCCGGCCTACCTGCTGGCCGCCGCCTGGTACATCGCCGGGGATGGCCGCGGCGACCGCAACATGGTGGTGGTGCCCTACTCCGACCGCCTGGTCCTGCTCGCAAAGTACCTGCAGCAGCTGGTCATGGAAAGCCTGGGCAAGGCGCTGGACCTCGACGGACGTCCCGTCCATCAGGGCTTGACGGTGTACGGCAACAAGGGCGGCACCGACGCCCACGCCTACATCCAGCAGCTCAACGACGGCCGCGACGATTTCTTCGTCACGTTCGTCGAGCCGTTGCGCGACGCCGCGTGCGTCGAGGTCGGCGACGGGATGACGCTCGGGGACTACCTGCACGCCTTCAAGGAGGGCCTGGCCAGCGCGCTGGCCGGCCGGCGGCGCCGGGTGATGGACATTGTGGTGGAGTCGGTCTGCGAGGAGTCGCTCGGGATGCTGATCGCCCTGTACGAGCGGGCGGTGGCCGCGTACGCCGAGCTGATCAACGTCAACGCCTTCCATCAGCCCGGCGTGCAGGCCTACAAGGAGGCCAGTCACGCGGTCAACCAGGTCAGCCGCCGGCTGCAGGCCTGGCTGCGGGAACTGCGCGCGCCGGTCGAGGGCCGGGCGGGCGAGCTGGCGGCGGCAGCCGGGCTTGCGGAGTCCGCAAAGGCGGTGGACGGCGTGCTCGCCAAGTTCGCGGTCAACGGCCGCCGGTTCGGCGCATCCGCGGTCACCCGCCGCTGGGACGGCGACTGCTGGCAGTACCGGGCCGGGAAGCCAACCGCCGGCCGCACCCGACACCCCCGCGCGTGAACATCCTCCTCTACAACCTGCTCCTGCCCGTCGCCTTCCTCCTCTATCTGCCGGTGTTCACGGTCAAGCTGATCCGCCGCGGCGGCTTCCGGCGCCACTTCGGCGAGCGCTTCGGGCTCTACGGCGCCGGGCAGAAGGCGGCCCTGCGCGGGCTGGACCGCCCGGTGTGGATTCACGCGGTCAGCGTCGGCGAGGCGGTCGCGGCCGTCGCTGGCAGCAGCGCGATCCCGCCCTGGGGTTTGTGCTGTCCACCACGACCACCACCGGACACGCCATCGCCGAGAGGAAGTTGCCGGCCGGCGTCCCCCTGATCTACTGCCCGGTGGACTTGCCGTGCGCCGTGTGGCGCGCCCTGCGCCGGGTGAGGCCGCGCATGCTGGTGCTGTTCGAGGTCGAGTTCTGGCCGAACCTGATCACCCAGGCCTCGCGGCGGGGGGTTCCGGTGGTGCTGGTCAACGGCCGGATGTCCGACCGCTCGGCGCGCGGCTACGCCCGCCACGGGTGGTTCTTCCGCGGGCTGTTCAGCCGCCTCCGGCTGTTCTGCGTACAGAGCCCCGACGACGTCGAGCGGGTGCGCCGGGTCGTCGGCGGCGCCGTACCCGTCTTCTCGTGCAACACCATGAAGTTCGACCAGACCCCCGACGCCACCGCCCGCGACCGCCGGCCGCTGCTCGACGAGGCCTTCGGCCCCGGGCCGCGCCTCGTGCTGGTGGCCGGCAGCACGCATGCCGGCGAGGAAGCCCTGGTGGCGGGGGCGGTCAAGGCCCTGCGCGCCGAGTTCCCGCCGCTGCGGCTGGTGCTGGTCCCCCGGCATCACGAGCGCACGGGCGAGGTCGAGCGCGTCCTGCGGGAGGCCGGGTTGTCCTGGCGGCTGCTGAAGCCGGCCGAAGGCGGCGGCCCGGCGCCGGCCGACCCCGTCGAGGTGCTCCTGGTCAACACCACCGGCGAGCTGATGGACTTCTACGCCGCCGCCGACATCGCCTACGTCGGCAAGAGCCTGGCCGGGCAGGCCGGCGGCCACAACATCATCGAACCGGCCATCTTCGCCAAGCCCATCTTGCACGGCAGCCACCTGGAGAACTTCCGCCTGGTGGCCGACGTCTTCCGCGCCGGGCAGGCGACGGTTGAGGTCGGGCGCGACGAGGACTTCCTGCCCGCCTTGCGCGCCCTCTGCGCCGACCCCGCCCGCCGCGCCGAGCTGGCCCGCCGCGCCCGCGCCGTCGTCGAAGCCGGCCGCGGCGCCATGGACCGCACGCTCGACCACCTCTACGCGGTCGTGCCGCCGCGGTGAGCGGGCGCTTGCTTTGCCGGCCGCCCCCGTTATGGTTCCGTCTCCCGGCGCCCCGCGCGTCATTCCATCCTTACCATCCATGAGGTGTTCGCGTGCGTCCACGTCGCAGTCGCAAACTCGAAGCCCGCCTCGAGGCGTTGCTCGCCCAAATGACCCTGGCCGAGAAGCTGGGCCAGCTCAACCAGGCCCACGGCGGCACGCCCGAGAACAAGGCCCTGGTCGGCCAAGGGCGCGTCGGCTCGCTCATCAACCTCTGCCCCACCGACTGCCCGGATCCGGTCGCCGTCTACAACAGCTTCCAGGAGGCGGCCGTCAAGGGCTCGCGCCTGGGCATCCCGCTGATCATCGGCCGTGACGTGATCCACGGCTTCCGCACGATGTTCCCCATCCCCCTCGGCCAGGCGGCCAGCTTCGACCCCGACCTCGTGTGCCAGGCGGCGCGGGTGGCAGCCACCGAGGCCGCCTCGTGGGGGATCAACTGGACCTTCGCCCCCATGGTTGACATCGCCCGCGACCCACGCTGGGGCCGCAGCGCCGAGGGCGGCGGCGAAGACCCCGTCCTCGCCAGCCGCATGGGCGCCGCCATGGTCCGGGGCTTCCAGGGCGACGACCTCGGCGCCCCCGACAGCCTCGCCGCCTGCGCCAAGCACTACGTCGGCTACGGCGCCGCCGAGGGCGGGCGCGACTACAACACCACCCTCATCCCCGAGGGCTACCTGCGCGACGTCTACCTGCCCCCCTTCAGGGCCTGCGTCGAGGCCGGCGCCGCCACCCTGATGAGCGCCTTCAACGACCTCAACGGCGTGCCCGCCTCGGGCAATGAACTGACCCTCCGCCGCATCCTCAAGAAGGAATGGGGATTCGACGGCTTCGTGGTCAGCGACTGGGCCTCGATTGACGAGATGATCTCCCACGGCTACTGCGCCAACCGCCGCGAGGCCGCCCGCGCCGCCCTCCGCGCCGGCGTGGACATGGAGATGGTCTCGCCCTGCTACGCCGAGCACCTGCCCGACCTGGTGGCCCGCGGCGAAGTGCCGCTCGACTGGGTGGACGACGCCGTCCGCCGCATCCTGCGCATCAAGTTCCGGCTCGGGCTGTTCGACCGGCCGTTCATCGAGCCGCGGCCCGGCGTGCTCCTCAACCCGGCCCACCTCGCCACCGCCCGCCGCCTCGCCGCCGCCTGCTGCGTCCTGCTGAAGAACGACGGCGTGCTGCCGCTGGATTGCGGAGTCCGCAAACTCGCCGCCATCGGGCCGCTCGCCGACGCCCCGGCGGAGCAGATGGGCTGCTGGACGGTGGACGGGCTGGCGCGCGACGTCGTCACCCCGCTGGCCGCGCTGCGCGAGGCCCTGGCCGGGCGCGCCGAGGTAACCTACGCCCCCGGCCTGCCGGGCGCGCGCTCGACGGACACCGCCGGTTTTGCCGAGGCCGTGGCCGCCGCCCGCGGCGCCGACGCCGTGGCCCTCTTCCTGGGCGAGGATGCCGGGATGAGCGGCGAGGCCCATTGCCGCGCCTTCCTCGACCTGCCCGGGGCCCAGGCGGGGCTGCTCGAAGCCGTGGCCGCCGCCGGGCGGCCAGTGGTGGTGGTCGTGATGGCCGGCCGCGCGCTCGCGTTGCCGGACGTCCTTGCCAAGTCCAGCGCCGTGCTCTACGCCTGGCACCCCGGCACCATGGGCGGCCCCGCCCTCGCCGACCTGCTGCTGGGCGCCGAGTCGCCCTCGGGCCGCCTCCCGGTCTGCCTGCCGCGACACGTCGGCCAGATCCCCCTGTACTACGCCAAGCGCAACACCGGGCGCCCGGCCCGCGACGAGGAGCGCGGCGCCCCCGCCGGCACCCCGCTCGACCCCAAGGACTTCACCTCGCGCTACATGGACGTCGAGCATACCCCGCTCTTCCCGTTCGGCTTCGGGCTGACCTACAGCTCGTTTGAATACAAGGAGTTGCAGCTTTCATCGCCCGCCATCGGCCGCGACGACGCGCTCACCGCCTCCATCCGGCTGACCAACACCGGCCGGCGCGAGGCGGTCGAGGTCGTCCAGCTTTATGTCCGCGACGTGGCGGCCTCGCTGACCCGGCCGGTGCGCGAGCTGAAGGACTTCCAGCGCGTGCGGCTGGGGCCGGGCGAGAGCCGGCGGGTCGAGTTCGTTTTGCGGAGTTCGCAACTGGCCTTTCACGGGCCGGACATGAAGCTGCGGGTCGAGGCCGGCGAGTTCCGCCTGTGGATCGGGCCGGACGCCGCCCGCGGCGACTCGGCCACGTTCGCATTGACCGACTGACGGCCCCGCGCGGCACGGAGGACCCCCCATGCGCAAGCTCAGTTGTGTGGCACCCGGGTGGTGGGACTACACCACGGTTGACGCCGACTTGGTCGCGGAGGCGGCGCGGCTGACGCCGGAGCGGATGCTCAAGCTGGCGCGCGACGGCTTCCGCGTCGTCATGTACGACACCATCGAGGAGTTCTACCTGGCCGAGGCGCTGGAGTACATCGAGGCGTGGCGGCAGTCCAGCCCCGACCGCCCCGCCGGCATCTGCGGCCCCATCGGCCCGACCGAGCAGCTGCCGCTGGTCGCGCGCATCGTCAACGCCACCGGCCTGAACCTGAAGAGGCTGGACGCGCATTTCTGGGGCATGGACGAGTGGGTCCTGGACGGGCGCACCGTCGGCGTCGAGCATCCGCTGTCGTTCGCCAAGGCCGACCTCGAGTTGTGCTTCAACCGCATCGAACGGCGGTTGCGCATGCCGGACGCCAATCTGCATTTCCCGGCCTCGGGGCGGTTCGGGGAGTACAGCCGGCTCTATGACGAGGTGCGTTGCGTGGTCATGCAGGGCGGCCAGGGCGACGTCAAGCACTGGGCCTTCAACGATCCCCCCAGGCGCGAAGGCAAATGGAAGAGCCGGCCGCCGCCGCCCGCCGAGTACCGCAAGCTGGCGACCCGCGTGGTCGACCTCCACCCCATGACCGTCATGCAGAACGCCCGCACCTCCGGGGGCGGCAACATCTCGCTGGTGCCGACCCAGGCGGCGACGGTGGGTCCGCTCGAGACGTGGAAGGCGGAGAAGGTCTCCATCTGGCACGCCGGCCGGCATGACAATGCGTTCGGCATGCGCCTGACCACGCTGATGATCGCCAAGGGCCTGGCCGACTCCGCCGTACCCATGAGCCTGCTCGCCGAGCACCCCAACGTGCAGTTCAACTTCTACCGCCCCGGCCTGGGCAGCTGCGACGTCGAGATGCATTAGCCGGCCGCGTTCACCTCGAAGACCCGAAGGCTCTCCGCCCTGACAGTTCCTTGCATGGCGGGCGCGGGCTCTTGCTCTTCGTTCTCTGTTCTTTGTTGCTTGCCACTCGTTCCTTGTTCTTTGTTGTTTGCCGCTCGTTCTTTGTTTTTCGTTGTTTTCCATTGTTCGTTGTTGTTCGTTGTCTGCAGCTTGTTCCTTGGTTCTTTGTTGTTTGAAACTTGTTCCTTGTTCTTTCTTGTTTGCTATCTGCTATTTGCGATCTGCTATCGGTCACGGAGCCTGCCATGCCCCCATCACTGGCCGCAACCGCCCCCGCCGTCCTTGCCGTCGGTGCCCATCCCGACGACATCGAGTTCCTCATGGCCGGGACGCTGCTGCGGCTGCGTGACGCCGGCTGGCGCCTGCACTACCTGACCGTGGCCAACGGCAGCTGCGGCACCGCCACCGAGTCCCGCGACGCCATCGTCGCCCGCCGCCGTGCCGAAGCCATCGAGGCGGCCCGCTGCCTGGGCGCCGTTTTCCATGAGAGCCTGGTCAACGACTTGGAGATTCTGTACACCTACGACTTGGTGGCCCGGGTGCTGGCCGTCGTGCGCGAGGCCTGTCCCCGCATCCTGCTCGTGCACTCCGCGGACGACTACATGGAGGATCACAGCACCTCGCAGCGCCTGGCCGTCACCGCCGCCTTTTGCCGTGGCATGGTCAACTACGTCTCGGCCCCGGCGCGGCCGCCCGTTGCCGAGGATGTCACCATTTACCACGCCATGCCGGCGGGGCTGCGCAGCCCCTTGCGCGAGCGTGTGCGGGCCGGGCAGTATGTGGACACGGCGGACCGGCTGGGCGCCAAGCGCGCGGCCCTCGGCTGTCACCGCTCGCAGAAGGAGTGGCTCGACCACAGCCAGGGCATGGACTCGTACTTGGACACCATGGCCGCGCGCGACCGCGAGGTCGGCCGGCTCTCCGGACGCTTCGCGTACGCCGAGGGCTGGCGCCGCCACCACCACCTCGGCTTCAGCGCCGACGACGGCGATCCGCTTGCCGAGGCGCTCGGCGGCGCGTGCTGGGTCGACCCCGCCTACGAAGCGACCCTCGATTAGCCTGTGCGACGCCGGAGGAATCCCCCATGCCGAAGAAGATCTCGCAGGTTGACCGCAACTTCCGTGTCCAGGCGCCGGGCGGCGCCGGCTGGCGCTGGCATCGCGTGCCGTCCTCCCGCTTCGAGGTGCGCGGGCTGCCCTGGTTCGACGAGAACGACGGCGCCTTCATCCGGCTGCCCAGGCGGGGCGACAACGGACGCGTGGTCAGCATGACCCACATGACCGTCACCGGCCAGAGCGGCCTGATGGTCTATGCCGGCCCTCCCGGCCAGCTGCTGCCGCTGCGCGGGGCCTACCCGCCCCCGGACAAGCCCGAGTACGAGGCCGTCGTCTTCGAGGGCTTCGAGCGGCGGCTGCGCGAGCTCACCGTCTACCTGCCCCTCTACAACAGCCTCAGAAGCCTGGCGGTCGGGCTAGACCGTGGCGCCTGCCTCCGCACGATTGCCCCCCCTGCCCTGCCCAAGCCGGTCGTCTTCTACGGAACCTCGATCACGCAGGGCGGCTGCGCCTGCACACCGGGCGCGGACTACATCTCGACCGTCTGCCGCATGCTCAACCTGGACTATGTCAACCTCGGCTTCTCCGGCAACGGCCGCGGCGAGCCCGAGATGGCGGAGCTGGTGGGCGAGATTGACGCCGGCCTCTTCGTCCTCGATTACGTCGCCAACACCTCGGCGCAGAGCCTGGCCGACACCCTGCCCGGCTTCTACCGCACCCTGCGCACCGCCCACCCCGAGACGCCGATCCTGCTGCTCTCGCGCATCAGCTTCTGGCCGGCCTGCCATTCGGCCGCCAGGCTGGCCGAACAGGAGGCGCAGCGCGACGTCTTGATCCGCTTCTACGCCGACACCCGCGGCGCCGGCGACCGCAACCTCCACTTCGCCGACGGCGAGGCCCTGATCCGCTACGGCGAAGACCTCGCCTACGTTGACGGGGTGCACCCGACCGACCATGGCTTCTGGCTCATGGCCGAGCGCCTCGCCCCCTTCCTCCGCAAAATCCTCTTCCCCCCGCGCGCATAGCATCCAAGCCTGGCGGACAGCCTTCCGCCGTCGTCTCAAGATCGGGCGCCGAACAGGCGACGGCGGGGCGTAGTGCCGTAGCGCTCGCGGAAGGTGGCATGCAGGTGGTGCGGATCGCCGAAGCCGGTCTGTTCGGCGACCTCTTTGACCGTCAGCCGCGGGTTGGTCTGCAGCAGCACGCGCGCCTTGCGCAGCCGCAGGTCAACAATGTACTGTTTGGGCGACACCCCGGTCGCGGCCCGGAACAGCTTGCGGAAACGCACCGTGCTGACCCCGACCATCCGGGCCAGCTCCTCGACCCGCAATGGCCCGGCGTATTCGGCCAAGATGCGGTAGATGGCGTTCCACGCCCGGTGGTCGTCGGCGACCGGGGGATCGGCGAGCGGGTTGTCGTGCTGCAACTGTTCGAGCAGCAGGGATCGCAGCAGCCATTCCCCGTATTGCCGCCCCAGCTCGACGTCCTTGCCCAGCACGTGGCAGAGCAGCGCCAACTGCCGAAACCAGCCCGCGGCCGGTTCGAGTCGGCCGAACGGCGAGGCAAACATGTCCAGCAGCGGCCGGTTGTGCAGCGAGAAGGCGTGGAAATGCAGGCTGTAGGCCTCGAAAAAGTTGCACCCCTCGGCCAGCGTCGCCTCGTGTTCGACCCCGTCAGCCACCAGCAGGCACTCGCCGGGGCCGATCTCCCGCTCGCGGTCCCCCACCCGGCAGCATAGCCGCCCCGTGACCGGCACGTACAGCAGGCTGTCGGCCAGACGACGACGCGGAATCACCGCCCGAATATCCATCCACCAGAACAAGCAACTGATCAGGGCCAGCTCGCTGTGCCGCAGGATCGCCTCCACCTGCGGCCACTGCTCCCCCGACAGCAGGTCGGGCAGCGCCGAATGCTCCTGCATGGTTTCGATTCCCTTCCAACAAAGAGCGATTTCTGTACTTGGCGGGCTTGGTGGCGGAGACTTTAGTATTCCATACGGGCGTTTCCAGGCGGGTCGAAACCGGAACGGGCCGTGCAGGGCGGACTGAGGCGCAACCCGGCACTAGTCAAGGAGAAAGCATAATGACGGCAATCCGAATCCCCGTTTTCCCCCAATGCCTGGTCGCGGCGGCAGCCTGGGCCATCGCCGCCTCGCTGCCGGCCGCGGCGGCCATTACCTCGCCCTTGACCGGCAACTACACCGTCTCGACCAGCGAAAGCATCGGCGCACTGACCATCGGCAACAACACGCCAGCGACGCCGGCCACCTTGACCTTGGCATCGGGCGGCACGCTGACGGTCACCGGCGCCAATCCCGCCTTCCTGGTTGGCACGCCGGGCAATCCCTACGCAGCGGTAAACCAAACCGGCGGAACTCTGACGTTGACCAGCACCTCGGTCATCCTCGGCTACAACAGCGCCAGCAGCACCTATACCGGCCAAAGCACGTATAACCTCGCCAGCGGCAGCATCGGCCTCACCAGCTACACCATTGTCGGCTACCACGCCCCTGCAGATTTCATCCAAACGGGCGGCAGCATTGTCACCACGCGCGATGACACCGCGCTGAATGTGGCTCTTTTCAATGCCGGGAACTATGCCATCAGCGGCGGCAGCTTCGAGGCCACCGGCACCCCATATATAGGAAGCCCCTCTCTGCAAGTGTCGACCCATGACGCCGCCGGCACGCTGACCGTCGGCGGCGGCGCTTCCACCGCCGCAGTGGCGCTGAAGGGCTGGATGGCCATGGCCAACAATGCGGACAACGACACGGACAAGGGCAGCGCCACCGTGAATCTGCTGCCCAACGGCACGCTGGCCGTCAACACCAACATCTATCGCGGCCGCCCGGATTACGTTGTTTCCAACGGCACTGGCACGGTCACCTTCAACCTGGGCGGCGGCACGCTGCGCCCCTACAACGCCAACCTGGCCGTCGGCAATGCCAACAACGGACATGGCGCCAACGCCGTCTTCGACCTCAACCTGCTGTCCGCCACCACCTCGACCCTCACCGGCATTGGCTGGAAGGACAGCGTCGCCCGCACGCTCTCGATCTACTCCAAGCTGACCGGCGGCGGCGGCCTGGCCATCGGCGGCGGCACGGCCGAGCTGCGGCACGCCGCCAACGACTTCACGGGCAACACCACCATTTCCGCCGGGACGCTGAAGCTGATCACGACCGGCACCAACAATGTCGCCAACTCGCCGACCATCTTGGTAGCCTCCGGCGCCACCCTCGACGTCACTGGCGTGACCGGCCCCGGTGGCTTCGTCCTCGCCAGCGGCCAGACCCTGACCGGCGCCGGCGCCGTCACCGGCGCGTTGACGGCAACAGGCACTCCTGGGAACCTCGCCACCGTTTCGCCCGGCAGCAGCATCGGCACGCTGTCCACAGGCAGTGTCACGCTGGGTGACTACAGCGACTTGATTCTGGAAGTCGGCGGTGCCGGCCAGAACGACAAGCTCGCGGTGACGGGCAACCTGATTCTCACCTCAACCCTCGACCGGCTCGACCTGTCGCCCGTGGGCGGCTGGCTCGGGAGTTACACGCTCGCAACCTGGACCGGCAGCATCAGCGGCGAGTTCAGTCAGGTGTACTACAACAACGTGCTCATGCCGAACCCGACTGCCGCGGGCGGCATCAACGGCAACTACCGGTTGATCTACGATGCGGGCTCGAAAATGCTTCTCCTGATCCCCGAGCCATCGCCCCTGGCGCTTGCCGGGCTGATGGCTGGCGGACAGCTGCTGCGCCGGCGGCGGGGGGGGTGAGACGGGATGCGGGATGCGGGATATCGGAACCGACGCGCGCATAGCGACGAGCGATGCGTGATCCCTGCCTCATGAGGAAGTCCTTCACTCTCGTCAAGCTGCGGGCGTGTCGAGCCGTCTTGCCACGCCGTAGCCTTCCGGCGAAGGCGGAAGCTCCGCGCGGCGCGGAGCGCCGGCAAGTTCGCGCAACGTTTACGTTGGTCGAACTGCTGGTGGTGATCGCGATCATTGCGATCCTCGCAGCCATGCTGCTGCCGGCGCTTCGGCGGGCCAGGGAGATGGCGGAGCGCGCCGTCTGCCTGTCGAACCTGCGCCAGTTCGGGATTGCCCTCGGCACGTATGCAGCCGACCACAATGACTGGTACCCGGACCACACCACACACCAGCCGCAGGCGCTCTACTACAACGTGGCCAACCCGCCCCCTTATTTCACCCCGGAACTGTATCCGCTCGACTATCGCCCCCTGATCCTGCCCTACATCGGCAGCCACCACATCCTCTACTGCCCCGGCTTTTCCCGCGTCTTCAAGACCTCCCCCGATGTCGCCTGGCACGGCACCGGGGTGCAGACCATGTGGGCCGGCTACAACATCTCCGCCGGCTATCTGCGCCTGCCCTCGGTCGGCTACCAGTTCGTCCGCCAGGCCAACGGCAGCTACCGCAACCTCTTTGTCGACGGCTTCGGCGACAACGAGGCGTTCTGCCGCGGAGCCGGGCAGGCCAGGGCGCCGGCGACGGCCGGGCTGGCCGCCGACTGGGCGGCCTCCTATCCCGTGCAGGGCCTCGGCACCGTCGACGCCCCGACCCCGGGCCGCGCCATCCACGCCGACGGTGCCACCCGGCTGTTCGCCGACGGGCACTGCGCATGGTTCTGCACGGCCGACCTGCGTTGCCAGATCAAGGACACCAACAACGACTTCCCCTGGGTGGCCAACTTCTGGTAGCCGTCCCCCGAAAGCACAACCATGCCCAACCGCCAGCCCATGACCTCCCAGGCAACCCGAGGCCGAGCCAAGGCGTGGCTGACCGCGACCATGGTCGCGCTGTGCATGTGGGGCGCAGATTCCACTAGAGGAGCAGACGAGACGATGACCTCGAAGCAGCCAAATGCAACGAAGACGGTGCACACCGTCGCCGTGATCGGTACGCAGGACTTCGGTTCGGGCACCCTCCGCATCGGCGACCTCGACGGCGACGGCGCGCCGGACCTGCTCCTGGTGCAGAGCGTCTACGAAACGCGGGAGATCTCCTGCCTGACGGCCATCACCATCCACGGCGAGCGCCTCTGGCAGACGGGCGCCCCCTCGGCGCAGGGGCACCGCAATTTCAGCGACCTGGCGGTGCAGGTGTACGACTGGGACAACGACGGCGCCAACGAGGTGCTCTACATCCGCCAGGCCAAGTACATCGGCGGCAACCCGAACTACCGCGAGCGCGCCGACCGCTACGAAGGCGATGCCACCCTGGTCGTCCTCGATGGCCGCACTGGCCAGGAAAAGAGACGCATGGCCCTTCCCGCCCCGGCGGACGACTCGTTCCTCTTCGCCGACCTCACCGGCCGCGGCCGCCGCCAGGACCTGGTGGTGAAAGACCGCTACTGGAACCTGTGGGGCGTCTCCTTCGAGGGCCAGGTGCTGTGGCACTGGCAAGGCTCGACCGGCCACTTCCCCGCCGTCGGCGACGTGGATCACGACGGGCGGGACGAAGTGTTCGTCGGCTTCGCCCTCCTCGACCATGACGGCAAGGTCTTGTTCGCCAACCCCGCCGGGGACGCGCACTCGGACGCCAACTGGATCCATCGGCTGCCGGATGGCGCCTGGCGGCTGCTGTTCGGCAACGGCGGACTGCACTGCCTGACGCCCGACGGCAAAGAGCTCTGGAAGGTGCCCATGTCAGAAACCCAGCACATCGTCGCCGGCCGGTTCCGCGCCGACTCGCCCGTCCAGTTCGCCGCCATCAACCGCGGCGAGCGCACCCTCGCCGGCGTCGGCACCCTCTACCTCGTGAACCCCGACGGCAAGACGCTCTGGAAGAAAGACCTCCCGCCGGGCAGTTGGGGCGTGGCCTGCAAGGAACTCGACTGGTCCGGCGCCGGCCAGCCAGGCGAAATCCTGGTCTACGGCTTTCCCGACGCGAACGAGTACGCCGCCATCTACAACGGCAACGGCGAAGTCGTCGACACGCTCCCCGTTCCCTGGAAAACCCCGCCCATCAAACTGGCTGGCAAGGAAGTCGCCTACGCGACCCGCGCGGACGTCTGGGGCGACAGCCGCCAGGAAGTGATCCTTTTCGGCGGCGGCGGCGTGGCCATCTACGCCAACACCCGCCCGCTGGCGCTGCCAACCCACTACAATGAAACCATCTACAGCGGAATGTGAGAACAGCCGACAGGAACCACAACCATGCAGGCCGGTCAGAACCGAACAGCCCCCACCAACGAGAAGACCAACCAGGAAAGGACAGTGACCATGAGCAGGAGAATCTTCACCGGAGCGACGCTCGCCCTGATCGCCTTGATGCTGGCGCTGGCAGTGCCAATGGACGCGGCGATCGTCGCCATCGACATCGTCACCAGTTCCGGCAGCGGCGCCGACACCTTCCTCTACGTTGACAACTGGACAGGTGATGGCATAAACTACAATGCACGCAACTTCGGCGCCGGCACGCTTGTCCAGAATTCGCCCTACAACTTGAACATTTACTATCCGCTGATTCGTTTCGATCTCTCGGCCATCCCCGCCGGCGCGGTCGTCACCGCCGCCTCCGTGACCGTCCAGCTCAGCTTCCGCGACTCGGCAACACCCTTTCTTCCTGACTATCCCAGCGGGTACGGGTACAAAGGCTTCGACAGTCATGTGTACGGACTAATCCAAGCCTCGACGCAAGAAGCCTGGGTGGAAGGCAACGGCGACCATGGAGGCCTGCCCGTGGACAACAACCCGCCGGGCGAAGTGACCTGGAACAACACGACCACGCTGCGCAGCCACATCGACACCGGCACCTTGCTGGGGGTGCTCTCGGTGCCGACCCCCTACGCAATCGGGCAGACCTACAGCGTGCCGTCCTCCGCCAACCTGGTCGCGTTCCTCAACGCTGCACAGGTCGACCGTACCACCGGCGCCTCGCAGGACAGCCTGGCCACCTTCTACTTCGTGCCACAGGGAGCGACGAACGACAATCTGATTCGCTACTTCATCACCTCGAAGGAAGGGGCTGGCACCTACGCCGCGCCGACGCTGTCGCTGACCTACTTCATCCCCGAGCCGGCCAGCCTGGCGCTTCTCGGGCTGGGGCTGCTGGGCCTCGGGCGGCGGCGCCGCGGCGGGCGGTAGCGTCCCGCCGCCCGGCGGGGCCTGTCCGGCTCCGGCGGCAGCCCCTGCCGGCGGCAGAAAACAGCCGCTTCCGGCAGCTTTTCATGCACCCACTGATCAAGGGAGAGTTGCCCGATGCGTTTCCCACTCTATGGCAAGCTGCTGTGCGTCGGCGTTGCCGTTGCCGTCTGTCCAACGCCAGCGCCAGCCCATGGCCAGGAGACCCGCATGGAAACGAACCCCTCCGCCACCTCCCCGGTCGTCGAGGCTGAAGAGACCGTCTACTCGAGCCGCTACTCGAACAACGGTGCCAGCCCGATGTGGTGTTTCAACAGCACCTGTATTGTGCGCCAGGGCGACGAGGTGTTCGTCAGCGGTTACGAGCGCATTCCCGGCGCGCCGCCCATGAACGACTGCCGCTGGGCGCTCTGGCAGCGGACCGCCGACGGCTGGGTGCGTCGGCAGGCGGACGAAACCGGCCGTCAGCGCGAACCCTGCCCCCTGGGCCGACTTCCCGGCGGACGCATTCTGCTCTCCAGCAACCCAACCCTGCTGCCGACATCTGCGGCCGGTGGCGGCCCGGCCCGGCCGGAACTCCTGGTGTTCGACCGCGCCGCGCCCACGCCCCCGCCCATAGTGCTGCATCCGGTCTGGCAGGGCAGCCCGCCCTTCAGCCAGCACTCCTACCGCACCCTGGCAGTGGATGCCGCCACCGGCGAGGCGATCCTCTTGCAGAACGCCAACTACACGCACTCGGAATGGGCGCTGCGGCGAGCCGACGGCACGTGGTCGAGCGGACAGCTGGCCTGGCCGGCGCACGCGCCGACGGACATGGCGCCGTTCGGTGCCAGCCACGCCCGCGTCAACTATCCCGTCGTCGCGATGAAAGACCGCGCCGTCCATTTCTGTGGCCAGGCGGCCTACGACAATTGGGACCGGGTGAAGACTCCCGCCGACCTGGGCCTGGGCAGCGATCCAAACGCGCCCGGCGCCTCCGGCATGGCCGCCCGCCAGCGCGGCAACCGCTTCCGCCGGCTGCTCTACACCTGGACGGCGAAGATCGGCGAGCAACCGTTCAGCGACTGGCTGGAAATCGACAACACCTTCGCCGACGGCGGCTGGCTGTTTGCCACCGACCTGCACGTGGACGCGAACGGCACCGTCCACCTGCTCTGGTTCCGCTCGCCCATGCTGCCCACGGTGCGGGACAAATGCTATCCCGACATCCAGCGCGTCTACTCCATCAGATACGCCACCCTGCGCGACGGCAAAGTGCTCAGCCGCCGGACGCTCGTCGCCGCCGGCGAAGGCGCCGGCCCGGCCATCCCCACCGACCTCGACCAGGTCGGGCGGCCGTATGTGCTCGACAACGGCGAAACCATCCTCGGCGACGCCATCCCGACCCACCGCTTCCATGCCACCCCCGACGGCGGCCTGTTCCTGGTCTACTACGTCAGCGACGGGGGCGGGCTATCCGAAAACCGCCTCCTCGCGATCACCCCCGACGCCACCCCATCGAAGCCAGTCGTAATCCCGCTCAGGCACCCGCTGACCCAGTTCTTCACCGCCAGTCCGCGGGCCGGCGGCACGCCCTCCTGGACGCTCGACCTGCTCGGCCACCGCCGCGGCGGCTGGCGGACGGCGGAGGGTGCCGACGGCCGGGAATGGGAAGGTGTCGTCAGTTACGCGCGCGTTCGTCTGGATGCAGGTGGCGACCATGCCGTCGAACGTGGTTTGCCGAGCGGGTGGGGGGACGCTAGATTGAAGCCATGATGCGCCGTGAAATCGACCAGCGCAGTCTGGCCATGGCTCGGGCCATTGATGAGACCATCGACCACGCCCCTGAACGCCGCGGGCTGGAACGCGCCCGCGACACCTGCCAACGATGGCTGCATCAGTACGGCCCCGACCCAAACGTCGAAGACTGGCAGCACTTCCGCGACCGCCCGTGGGAGGTCATTTGTGGAGTTCTGCCGGATCCGTCCGAAGAGGGCAGGCGACGGCGGCAGAACAGCCCCTTTGCCGGGGTTCTTCCGCCCCGCCAGCGCGGGGATATCTATCGGAGATTCCGCGATGACCCGACGGCAGCTTGAACACGTCATCCGCGCCGCCGCCACCTTGCCGCGAACCGCGCAGTCCGCAGTCCGTTCCCGCCTGGCATCTCTGATCGTGTCGTAGTTGGCGCCCGGAGCCACCCATGCCAACCTTGTCTCCCCTCAACCGCTTCCCGCGCCTGATGCAGGAAGACATGGTCGCGCGGCTGCGCGAGAACTACCGCGCCAACCATTGCCGCGTGATGGGTCTGAGTAACCGTGACGAGGCGCTGGCCTACTGCGCCGAGGTTCGCGGGAAGATCGCGCGCGTTTTCGGGCCGTGGCCGGAAGAGACGCCGTTGAACCTGCGCGTCACCGGCGAACTGGATCGCGGCGCCTATCGGGTGCGCAAACTCCTCTTCGACAGCCGCCCGGGCTTCACCGTCTCCGCCAATCTTTACCTGCCGCAAGGGGGGCGCGGTCCGCGTCCGGCGGTGCTCTTTCCGTGCGGCCATTCCTGGCTCGCCAAGGCCTACGATCGCTACCAGGAATGCGTCCAGGCCCTGGCCCGACTTGGCTACGTTGTCTTGAGCTTCGATCCCGTGGGGCAAGGCGAACGCCTGCAGTATCCCGACGGCAAGGGCGAGTCGCTCTTCGGCCCCGGGCCGACCTACCCGAGCGTCAAGGAGCACAACGCCATGGATCGCACCCTGGCCCTCACCGGCGATTGGATCGGACGCTGGTTCATCTGGGACGGCATCCGCGCCCTCGATGTGCTGCTCGAACAGCCCGAGGTGGACCCCGCCCGCGTCGGCGTCACCGGGTGCTCCGGCGGCGGCACCATGACCGCCTATGCCGTGGCCTGCGATCCGCGCTTCACCATGGCGGCGCCGTCCTGCTGGGTGTCGAGTTGGTATCACAACATGCTCAACGAGGAGCCGCTCGATGCCGAGCAATGCCCGCCCGGCATCCTCGCCGCCGGCCTCGAACAAAGCGACCTGCTGCTCGCCCGTGCCCCGAATCCGGTCATCCTCCTGACCGAAGGACAGGACTTCTTCGACCAGCGCGGTTCGCTGGAGGCCTTCGAGCGCATCCGGCACGTCTACCGCCTGCTGGACGCCGAGGACGCCGCCGCCTACTACGTCGGATCTGGCACGCACGGCTACTGGCAGGGCGCGCGCGAGGCGATGTGCGCCTTCTTCAACCGCCATGCGGGCGTAAGCGCGCCAAGCCCCGAGGGCGCGCAGATCCTCGAGGAACCCGAGGCGCTGCGCTGCACGCCGACCGGCCAGGTCAGCGACCTGCCGGACGTGAAGTGCGTGCCCGCCTTCACCGCCGCCCGCTCCCGCGAACTGGCGGCGAAACGGGGCGAGCCGATGGGCAACGACCTGCGTTCGCGCGTTCAGTCGTTGCTGCGCCTGCCCAAACGCCACGGCCCGCCCGACTACCGCATCCTGCGGCCCTGGAACGCCCGCAGCTACGCCCGCCCCCACGCCAACCAGTCCGTGCTCGAAACCGACCCGCGCTACGGCGCCCAGGCCATCGTCACCAAACTCGAAGACGAATGGCGCACCGCCCGCCCGCTGCGCGGCGGCCCGGCGGCGCTGCTCTACCTGCCCCATCTATCGAGCGACCAGGAACTGCGCGAAGACAGGCGGATTCGCGAACTCGAAGCTGCGAACTGCGCATTCTTCGCCTGCGACTACCGCGGCATCGGCGAGTCGCGGCCCGACACCTGCCGGCCCGATTCCTTCTTCGGCATGTACGGCAACGACTACCACTACGCCGCCTATGCCACGCTGCTGGGCGAGTCCTACGTCGCCTGGCGCGTGCACGACGTGCTGTGCACGCTCGACTGGATGGCGTCGTTCGGCTACGACCAGATACACCTGGCCGCACAGGGTTGGGGAACCCTCCCCGGCGCTCTGGCGGCGGTGCTCGACCAGCGCATCCGGCAGGTCACCCTGATCCACGCGCCGGCGTCATTCTCGGCCTTGGCCGAGGCGCCGATGCAAAGCTGGCCATTCTCGGCCATGCTGCCCGGCGTGCTGGAAGCGTTCGACCTTCCGGATGTGTACCGGGAACTGGCAGCGAGCACGGAACTCCGGCTGCTTGATCCCTGGGCTGCGAAGATGGCGGAAGAGCAGCCCCCCGGCCGCGGCCAGTCACCGTCGGGGTGAACCGGCGGAGGCCGCCGGCACCATGAAAAGGTCTCGACTCCCGTCTGCCCAGAATCGCCGCTTGCCTGCGACGAGAAACGGCCGGGAGGGGCGGTTTCCCGTAATCGTCCTCGTCGTCGTCCTCGTACTCGAAGAGCAAGGTGCCCCACCGACGGAAAGCGAGAACGAGCACGAGGACGATGCACGAGCACGATGACCGTTCCTGGACAGCAGTGGTCTGGACTGTTTCGGGACGGTCAGCAGACCCCCGACGGCTGAATGAGGCTTGACGGAACCGACCGGCAGGCGATATTGGGGGTTCCATCGGATGAATGCAGAGCGCGCAGCCGCGAGCGCGCCCCCCGATGCCGCCTCACGGGACAGGAGTGGATGTGACCGGTTATCCGTTCGCCGCGAAGACCCGCAACCTGGTGCGGTTCTGCCGGCACCTTCCGCACGAGACCATGGACGCGGAGTTCGCCGGGGACTACAGCTTCCGCGACGGCGGCAGCCGCTTCGGCTTCCTCAAGAGCGTGAGGACGGCGCCGGGGCCTGACGAGTGTTTCGGGCTGTACGCGCGCGACGACCGCACGGTCTTCCGCAAACTGCTCGGGATGGAGGTCGAGTATGTCGGCCTGACGGCGGCGCAGCAGGCGGCCGTCAGCCCCTACAACTCGATGAACTACTACCGCTCCCACGTCGAGGAGTTCTTCTTCGACAACGGGCTGCAGCCGATGCCGCCGACCGAGGGGCAGTGCCGGATGTGGTTTGCGGCGGCGGACGTCCTGCGCATCGCCTACCGCCTCGTGAACAAGTCCGACGTCCCCGTGCCCCTGCGCCTGCGCTGGTTTTCCGAGGGCGAGCCGGGGGAAGGCAGCACGGTGGATGTGCGTGAAAACGGCTTTGTTTTCGCGAACACGCAGACGGTGGTCCGGCGCACCTATCGCAGCCGGGCCGAGCTGCTCTCGGGCGAGGCGGACGCCGCCTTCGCCGCCGACGGCGCCCGGCTTGTCTCCGCCTGGGTGGAACGCACCCTCCCCCCGCACGGCACCCTGGCGTGCCGCTTTGCCGTGCGCTTCGCCTTCAACGACGAACCCTTTCCGGCGTGGCCGCGCGGCCTCTGGGGCGAGGCGGGCCTGAGGCGCGCCGTCGTCGCGCACGAAG
>MVZH01000055.1 GCA_002068325.1 Lentisphaerae bacterium ADurb.BinA184
GTTCCGTGCGCCTGCCCGGCCGGCCGTTGCGGTTCCTGATCGAGGGGTGCCCGCCGTGGCGTCCGGGGCGCATCGGGCAGACCCGAGTTCCGACAAGACCCGGCGGACACGGAAATCCACCCTGCATGTGGGCACAACGTAT
The DNA here is from genome assembly GCA_002068325.1 of Lentisphaerae bacterium ADurb.BinA184. Classification (GTDB taxonomy): domain Bacteria; phylum Verrucomicrobiota; class Lentisphaeria; order Oligosphaerales; family MVZH01; genus MVZH01. The sequence goes on from MVZH01000055.1 coordinate 143, forward strand.
CCCACTGGCTGACCGCGGTTCCCGCGCGCCCGGGCCGGCCGTGGCCTGCGCGCGGAAGCATGCTATAGTATACGTTCGATTGGTCACGGATGACAGCCGTTTCGAGGAGAGTCGGGGCCCTTCAACCCCAACGCAAGGAGTTTGACATGCAGAAGAAGAGCGTTCGCGACATCAGCGTGGCGGGGCGGCGCGTGATCATGCGCGTGGATTTCAACGTCCCCATCGAGGCGGGCAGGATCACCGACGACACCCGCGTCCAAGCCTCGTTGCCGACGATCCGGTACCTGCTGGCGCAGGGCGTCAACGGACTGATCCTGATGAGCCATCTTGGGCGCCCGAAGGGCAAGGGGTACGAGGCGGATTTCAGCCTGCGGCCGGTGGCCGCGCACCTGGCCGGGCTGCTGGGCCGGCCGGTGGGGTTCGCGGCCGACTGCCTGAAGGCCGACGCCGAGGTGGCGGCCCTGAAGCCGGGGGACGTCCTGATGCTCGAAAACACGCGTTTCTACAAGGAGGAGGAGGGCAAGGCCAAGACCGAGGGGCTGAGCGACGAGGAGGCGGCGGCCAAGAAGAAGGAGATGAAGGAGAAGCAGAAGGCGATGGCGCAGAAGCTGGCCTCGTACGCCGAGGTCTATGTCAACGACGCCTTCGGTTCGGCGCACCGCGCGCACGCCTCGACGGCGGTGATCTGCAAGTACATGACACAGAACGTCGCCGGATTCCTCATGGAGAAGGAGATCGAATACCTGGGCAAGGCCACCGGCAGCCCGGAGCGGCCGTTCATCGCCATCATCGGCGGGGCCAAGGTGTCCGGGAAACTCGAAGTGTTGCAGAACCTGATGAAGAAGGTGGACGCCATCCTGATCGGCGGCGGCATGGCCTACACGTTCCTCAAGGCGATGGGGCACGACGTCGCCAAGTCGCTGGTCGAGGAGGAGCTTGTGGCCACGGCGAAGGAGACGCTGGCCGCGGCCAAGGCCGCCGGCGTCAAGTTCCTGCTGCCTGTCGACAACGTGGCGGCCGACAAGTTCGCCGCCGACGCCCAGACCCGCGTGGTCGGCAACGACATCCCCGCCGGCTGGATGGCGCTGGACATCGGGCCGAAGACCTGCGCGCTGTACGCCGGCGAAATCCGCCAGGCCAAGACCGTGGTCTGGAACGGCCCCATGGGATGCTTCGAGATGGCCCCCTTTGCCGAGGGCACGCTGAGCATCTGCCGGGCGCTGGCGGCCAGCCGGGCGGTCAGCATCATCGGCGGCGGGGACTCCGTGAGCGCGGTCAACCAGAGCGGCCTGGCCGACAAGATGACCCACATCTCCACCGGCGGCGGCGCGTCGCTCGAATTCCTCGAAGGCAAGGCGCTGCCGGGCGTCGCCTCCCTCGGCGACAAGTGACGAACCCGTGCGGGAATGGCCGATAGCAGATAGCCGATAGCAGATAGCAAATAGCAAAGGGCGCAGCCCAGAGGGCAGACAGCCGATGGCAAAGGGCGTAGCGCAAAGGGCAGACAGCCGATAGCGAAGGGCGCAGCCCAGAGGGCAGGGCGCAGAGGGCGGGGGGGGCGGTGCCAATCCGGAAGTGAAGGAAGGCTCGGGACACGGACGACGGCCCGCAGACAACAGACCGCCGGCACCTGCACCCGGCAAACCGGTTTTGCAGGTTCCGGCCCATGGAGGAAACAATGAAGCGCAGACCTTGCATCGCCGGCAACTGGAAGATGTACAAGACGGTGGCCGAGGCCACCGCCCTCGTCAACGACCTCAAACCCCTGGTCGCCGACGTGCGGACCGTGGACATCGTCGTCTGCCCGCCGTTCACCGACCTGGCCGCGGTCGTGAAGGCCACGGCCGGCAGCAACATCGCCGTCGGCGCGCAAAACGTGCACTGGGCCGCCAGCGGCGCCTTCACCGGCGAGGTCTCCGCCGCCATGCTGCGCGAAATCCCCGTCGCCTACGCCATCATCGGCCACAGCGAACGGCGGCAGTACTTCGCGGAGACGGACCAGACGGTCAACGACCGCCTCAAGGCCGCCCTGGCCGCAGGGCTGACGGCCATCGTCTGCGTCGGCGAAACCCTCGACCAGCGCACCCAGGGGGCGACCGAAACGGTGGTCGGCACGCAACTGGACGGCGGCCTGGCCGGCCTCGCCGCCGCCGACATGGCCAAGGTCATCATCGCCTACGAACCCGTGTGGGCGATCGGCACCGGCGTCACCGCCACACCCGCCCAGGCGCAGGACGTGCACGCCTTCATCCGGCGGCGCCTCGCCGCCCGCTTCGGGGAGGGGGTCGCCGCCGCCACCCGCATCCAGTACGGCGGCAGCGTCAAGCCGGACAAGGCGGCCGAACTGCTGCGCCAGCCGGACATTGACGGCGCGCTGGTCGGCGGCGCCAGCCTCAAGGCGGCCGACTTCGCGGCCATCGTCAAGGCCGGCGTCTGAGCGGCTGACGCCGCGAGGCCGGAAAGTTGGCGAATCGGCCGGCCCCGCGGGAACCTGGCGACTCCACCTATGTCTGATACTGGCACAAAGCTGAGCGACGCCGAGATCATCGCCCGTTTCAAGGACGGCGATGTCGCGATCTTCCAGAAGCTGGTTGACCGCTATGCCGGCCGGGCCTATCAGATCGCCTACGGGGTCCTGGGCAGCCGTGAAGACGCCGAGGAAGTCGCCCAGGACGTGTTCGTAAGGATCTTCCGCTCGCTGGGCCGTTTCCGCGGCGATTCCGAGTTCACGACGTGGATGTACCGGATCGCCATGAACCTGGCCCGCAACAAGTACCGTTGGAACAAGTCGCGCGGCGCCCGCCGCGAAATCAGCCTCCAGGAAACCCTCAGCGACGACGAGACCCGTGCCCTCATCCAGCTGGCCGAAGAGCGCCCCTCGCCCGATCTGGCGAATGAACTGAACGAGTTCGAGACCAACGTGATGAAGGAAATCGACAACCTTCCGCCCCTCTACCGCGAGGCGTTGGTCATGCGCAACATCGATGAGATGAGCTACGAGCAGATCGCCCACGCGCTGGGCTGCAAGCTTGGAACCATCAAATCGCGGATCGCCCGGGCACGCGAGGAACTGCGCAAGAGGCTTGGTGTATGAACGCACGCACCCCACGGAATGGCTGTCCCGACCGCGTCGCCCTCAGCGTCTGGGCCGACACCGGGGCCGACCCCGCCATCGCACGGCATGTGGCCGCCTGTCCCGACTGCCGGATGGTGGTTGACGGCTACCGCAGCTTTGACGCCGCCGTGCGCAGGGCCGCCCGCCCTCCGGCCGACCTCGCCGACCGGGTGTGGGCCGCCTGCCTGAGCGCCCCCGCCGACAGCCCCACCATCATCATCCCGGTCTGGATGCACGCCGTGCGCATCGCCGCCGCGGCGCTGATCGTCGGCGCGGTCACCGCCGTGGTCTTTGTCCTCGGCGGGTCACCGGCGGCGCGGAACCCGGCTCTCGCCCAGGCGGAGACCGAGGGGGCCGCCCTGGCGGTCGGGCTGGCCCGTCCGACGATCTACATCCCGTTCGCCGGCACGGGCGGCGGCTATCCCAGTCTTGCCACCGAGCCGATTGACTCCAGCCGCCTCACGCGGGTGGCGACCACCGACCCGGAGGCTGCCGTGCCCCCGCTGCCGGTGTCGTTGCGCGGCAGTCCGGTCGTGCTCGACAACTTCGTGCACCATGTCTGGGTGGTCGGCGACGTCAGGGCCTCGGAACACGAACTCCTCGGGGCGTTGCCCGAGAGTGCGACGCCGCTGTGCACCAACCGCACCGACCGGTCGGTCTGCCTCAAGGTCATCCTGGCGGACCGCCAGCTGCAGCAGCTGGTCAACCGCATGCAGGACGCCGGCTGGGCCTTGGTCAGCCCGGGCCTCCCGCAACCCGGCGAGGAAAGCCGCCTGCTGGCCACCGGCAAGGACGTCGTCTACACGGTTGACCTTGTAGCCCGCTGATCCCCCGCCGCGCCTTGCCCGCCAGCCCCCGCTGCGCGCCGCGCGCCTCCCCGTCGCTAGGCCGTGACATCCGACCGCCCTTTGCGGACTCCGCAAATGCGCGCCGGCGCAGTGCCGTGCCCGCCGCCGCCCCCAGCCTGTCATCCTCCCGTCCCCCGCGTTGCGAGGTCCGCAGAACCGTGCCGTCTGCCCTTGGGCCGCCGGGTACGGTTTCGCCGCCGTCTGCGCGCCCGCCCCGGTTCAGGCCGTCTCGCGCACGGCGGCCGGGGGCATGAGCGCGGTCGCGTTGGCGACTGCCCGGTGCGCCCAGAACAGGCCGATGCAGCCGACGCACAGGTCGGTGGCCAGCCGTCCCCAGAAGATGCCGTGGACCCCGTACAGCTCGGAGCCCAGCCACGAGAGCGGGATCAGGAACGCCAGGATCCGGATTGCGTTGAGCAGGGTTGTGGACACCGGGCGGTGCATCCCGGTCAGGAAGAACCCGCAGTAGCGGTGCACCTCCATCATGCCGTAGCCGAAGGAGATGATGCGGATGTAGGTCACCAGGATGGCGATGACCGCCGGATCCTTGCTGAACACCCTTGCCAGCCACGGCGCGCACAGGAAGAACACCGCCGTTACGGCCCCGCCGTAGGCGAGGGCGAAGCGGGTGCTGATCCGCATCGCCTCGCCGATGCGGTCCAGCCGCTGCGCCCCGAAGTTCTGGCTGACGAAGGGGGTCAGCGAGATGCCCAGCGCCATTGGGATGACGAAGGCGACGTGTTCGATGCGGCCGGCGGCCCCGCAGGCCGCCACCGCGGCGACGCCGTAGCCGGCGACGATGCGGGTGATCACCGAGGCCGACACCGGCATGAGGATCATGCTCAGGACACTGGGGATCGCGAAGCCGAGGATGCGGCGGACCGACGCCGGGAAGCCTGGCGGGAGGCCATGCCGGAACGCCAGCAGGCGGTGTTTGCGGCCCAGCAACGCCAGCAGCCACACGGTTGAGACCGCCTGCGAGAGGACGGTGGCGAGGGCGGCGCCGCGCATGCCCATGGCGGGGAATCCGGCGAAGCCGAAGATCATGATGGGATCGAGGATGGCGTTCAGCACCGTGCCCAGGATCATGAACCGGCTGGCCGCCCGCGAATCGCCGCAGGAGATCAGGATGCCGTTGCCGACCATCGGCAGCGCCATCGTCGGGGCGCCCACGTACCAGGTGCGCATGTACTGGCCAACCAGCTCCAGCGTGGCCCCTTCGGCCCCCAGCCGGGTGAATACGGCCTCGATGCTCAGGTAGCCCGCCACCGTCATCGCCGTTGACACGCCCAGCATGAGCGCCAGCCCATGCGTGACGACGCGGGCGGCGTCGTCATGCGCCTGGCGGCCGATGGCGTGCGAGACCAGCGTGGTGATCCCGGTGCCGATCCCGCCGGCCACGCAGGTCAGCAGCATGACCACCGGGAAGGTGTACCCCATGGCCGCCAGCGGCAGCGTCCCCAGGCGCGACACAAACCAGGTGTCGGTCAGGTTGTAGGCGTTCATGGCAAAGGTGCCGGCCAGCATGGGGAAAGCCATCCCCCAAAGGGTGTGGCGGACACTCTTCTTGACGAGAGCGGACATCTTTCTGGACTCCCGTGGCAACCGGCCGGACGCCGTTCACGGCCCGGGCGGAGCTTGGTTTGGGGGGCGGCCGGGTCAGACCTCGGGCGCTCTCGGCTCGGGGAACTTGCCGTTCAGCGCGTCGCGCACGATGGCCTTGACCTCCGGCGAGAAGTCGCGGTTCAGCATCCACTGCAGGTACTTGGGTTCCCTCTCGGCCAGCTCGCGCAACGACACCCCGCTTTTCTGGCCGAAGTTCACGACCACCTCCCCGGCCGACCACTTCAGGCGGCCCTCGCGGTCGACCGCGCCCTCGCGGTCCGGCTGACAGTAGCGGTCGAGTTCCGACACCGAGCGCGGCAGGTCGGGGTAGCGCGCCAGCTGTCCCTCGATCACGCTGAGGGTGGCCCTGACGTCGGCCTCGGCGGAGTGCGCGTCGGCATGCTCCTCGTTGCAGTAGAATCGTAGCGCGGCGGCGAGGGTGCGCGGTTCCTTGCGGTGGTAGATCACCTTGGCGTCAACCACCCGCAGGTCCGTCTCGGCCAGGGTCACGCCGACCCGCGCGAACTCGGCCCGCAGCAACGGCAGGTCGAACTGCGCGATGCCGAAGCCCGCGAGGTCGGCGCCGCGCAGGAAGCCGATCAGCTCGCCGGCGACGCTGACGAACGGCGGCTCTTTGGCCAGCACCGCATCGGTCAGGCCGTGGACGCTCGCCGCCGCCGGCGGCATGGGCCGCTGGGGGTTGACGCGGCGGTGGAACCGCTCGCGCCGCCCGTCGGGGTGGAGTTTCAGCGCCGCGACCTCGACGATGCGGTCATAGCGCGGATTCAGCCCGGTGGACTCGAGGTCGAGCACGACGAGTGGACGCTGGAGTTCGGGAAGCATCGGGGTCAAGCCTTGTCGGGGCCGCGGGGCCGGTGGGTGGCCAGGGGCGGGTCGCGGCGTTGGTCTGCACGGGATTACCAGAAAATTGTTGATAATTACTGGAGAAACCGGAATTCTCTGGTAATATCTTTCACCAATCCTGCGCCCAATCACGGGCGGAAGGCGGTAATGTAAGTCAGGAGTGACGAAATGGCAGACGCGATCCTCGAACAAATCTCCGAAAACCTGATCAAGGGCCGTGCGCCGCAGGTGAAGGAACTGGTTCAGCAGGCGCTGGACAAGAAGGTTCCGGTGGCCGACATCCTGAACAAGGGGCTGGTCGCCGGGATGGGGGTGATCGGCGAGCGCTTCAAGCGCAATGAAGTGTACGTTCCCGAAGTCCTGATCGCGGCCCGCGCGATGTCGGCCGGCATGTCGATCCTCAAGCCGAAGCTGGTCGAGGCCGGCGTCAAGGCCAAGGGCATCGTCTGCGTCGGCACCGTCAAGGGCGACCTCCACGACATCGGCAAGAACTTGGTCTGCATGATGCTCGAAGGCGCTGGCTACCAGGTCGTTGACCTCGGCGTCAACGTGGACACCGAGAAGTTCGTCAAGGCGGCGCAGGAGAACAAGGCCCAGGTCGTCGGCATGAGCGCCCTGCTGACCACGACCATGGGGGCGATGAAGACCACGGTTGACGCCTTCAAGGAAGCCGGCCTGTACGGCAAGGTGAAGCTGATGATCGGCGGCGCCCCGGTCACCCAGAGCTTCGCCGACGAGATCGGCGCCCACGGCTACGGCCCCGACGCCGCCACCGCGGTTGACGTCGCCAACCGCCTCATCGGCAAGTAAGCGCCCCGTCCCGCAACAGAGCTGTCCATGACGCGCACGCCGGACCGCAGTCTGGCGTGCGCGTCTCTTTCTTCTCCCCCTCTGTCCGCCGTGGCGCCGCCCGGCCCGCAACCATCGCGTCCCATCCCCCGGCCCCGCCGCCACGGGAGTGCGTGAAAACGGGTGTGTTTTCGCGAACTGGGATCCGTCTTCACGAACCGGCGCCGGTTTTCGCGAGCCGGGTTCTGTTTTCACGCACTCGGACCGGATTTCGCGAACTCGAACAGCTCTCCGCAAATGCGCGGGGGGGCGTGGCCGGGACGGCGCTCATCCCATGTCGCGGCCCCGCCGCCACGGGAGTGCGTGAAAACGGGTGCGTTTTCGCGAACTGGGCTCCGTGTTCACGAACTGGCCCCCGTTTTCACGAACTGGGCTCTGTCTTCACGAACTCGGACGGGTGCGTTTTCGCGCACTGGCGCCTGTTTTCACGAACTCGGGGGGGGGAGGGCGCGGGGGGCGGTGTTCAGCGGCCGTACGTGCGTTCGACCACTTCGATCATGCGCTCGTAGTTGCGGAGTGCGCACGCGGTGAGGACGCGGCCGTACGGGCAGGCGGACGGCATGAGGACGAAGCCGCGGCCGTGGCCGGCCGTGCCCTCGCGCAGCGCCCGCGTCACCTTCTGCTCGAAGGCGTCGGCGGTCAGGTTCTCGATGTCGCTGGCTTCGAGGTTGCCGAAGAGCACGAGCCGGCGGCCGTAGCGCTCGCGCACGTAACGCAGCTCGACGTCGCCCTGGGGCGGCGGCTCGACCGGGTCGAGGCCGACACAGCCGGTCGCGACAATGTGGTCAAGGATCTCCCGCAGCCGCCCGTGCGAGTGGATGCGGGCGAAGCCGCTGTGGCGTTGGATCGCTTCGACCATGGGTTTGACGTAGGGCACGACGTAGTCGTGGAAAAGGTTCGGCGGCAGGTAGGGCGGGGAGGCGTACTCGGGGCCGTAGATGCGCCACAGGCGTCCGGGCAGCGCCCGGGCCACGGCCTCCGTTTTCGGCCACAGCATGGCGGCGTAGCGTTCGAGGATGCGATGGAAGAGCTGGGGTTCGGTCAGGGCGACCACGGTGTAGTCGGCCATGCTGAAGAGGCTGGCGGCGATGCACAGGGGGTCCGGGCCGTCGATCATGACGATGCCGCGGTCGCCGAGTCGGGCCTCGGTGTCCAGGATGGGTTGGACGTTGGGGGTTCCGGAGAACGTCTGGGCCGGGATGTCGAGGAAGGCCTCGAGGTCGGCGACGTCCTTGAGCAGGTGCTCCTCGCTCCACACCGTGTTCACATCCATGTCGCGGCGGCTTCGGCAGGTGAGGGTGCGGCTGCCCGCGCGGACGGTCTGGACGGTGTAGCGTGTACGGCCCTCGATCCAGGATTTCGAGGTGCTCAGGCCTTCGACCGGATTGGGCATCATGCCAGCGATACCGACTCCGCGCATGAGGATGAGGTCGGTCTTCTCGCGGGCCAGGGTGATGAGCGGCTGCCACGACGGGTGGGAGAAGATGTTGAACGGGTCCGGGTCGTCGGGCCGTTCGTCCAAGCCGTTGATTTCGTAGAACGAGACGGGCGGCCGGTCGACCGGTTCGCCGCGCAGGGTGGCCATCAGGCGTTCACGTCGGGTCATGGGGGGGCCTCCTTGGCCGGGTGCGAAGGGGGGGGCAGGCGGCAAAGTAGCACGGGATCGGCAGGCGGCAAGCACGGGCGCACGCGGCCTCACTTTCGCGGTCAGCCGACAGAAGGCGGCCTGCCGGCTTCGGAGGGCGTCCCTCCACCGCGCCCTCAGCGTCTTGGCCACGTGCATCCTCACGGTTCATCGGGGCCGCCGCCGGAGCCGATGGTTTCCCAGGCCGTCCAGCCCGGGCGCCAGCGTGCGACGGCCGGGCGCAGAGTGAACGGCACAAAGCGTTCGGTGGACTGTCCGCCGACATCGGCGCGCAGCCGGGCGCCGGCGAGGGGATCGGCTTCGACGGTGATGCGGATCGGGGCACCGGGGGATGCGAGCTGGAGGGTCGTTGCCGACTTGCCGACGTCAAGTTCGAGGGCGCCGTGTTCGAGGGTTTGGCCGCCCGTGTCCGTGCGGGCCAGGCAGCGCACCCGCCGCCCGTTCCCAATCTGCGCCCGGACTGCGGCGCGCAGATGCGGCCGTGTTGCCGACAGCCTTGGGACGACAGCCGGGCCGGCGTCGCCCGATGATGTGGCCGGCACGATCAGACTGGCGACGAAGAGGTTGGTCACGAGCCGCTCGGCGCCGCCGGCGGCGCCACGCGCACCGCCCGTCAGAATCAGGTACTGCAGGCGGTCGTAGCCGTTGCGGACGAGCCAGGATTCGAGTCGGCGTGCGGTCAGCGGATCGCCGCCGCCGAGGGCGAGGGGCGGCAGGCGCCCGCCCGGTTCGACGGCGATGCAGGGCAGGCTTCCCCCGCCGCTGAGCACGGTCACCGACGGCTGGCGCGGCCACTGGACCGGCAGGACGATGGCTGCCAGCAGGGCCAGCCAGACCCCGGCGAGCGCGGCGCGCACGCGGGCGGGCATCCCCGGCGCGAGGAGAACCAGCAGCACGGCCGAATACGCAACCACAAGCAGGGCATGCGGCTGCCCCACGACCAGGCAGGTGCCCTCGCGGGCCGCCCACTGCGCCCCGGCCTGGATGCCGACCAGGCACCGGCCCAGGCACCCGCCGACGATGCCATCCGCCACCGCCGGCCCGAGGAATCCGGTCAGCAGCTTGACCGGCGCCAGCCAGAGCGCGCACCACGACAGGCCGCAGGCCGCCAGGTTGGCAGGGAAGCCGGCGGGGGAGACGATGCCGTTGGTCCACGCCACCATGCCCAGGCTGCCGAGCCACGAGACGGCGCTCGTGGCGAGGGCGGGGACGACCCAGCGCATGACCCGCCGCCGCCACCGCCGGGCCGGCGGGCGGCAGTGGGGCGGTTGCCAGAGGTCGGTCTCGTTGAACGCCCCGAGGATCTCGCTGATCCACCGCCAGCCCAGGGACAGGAACGCCACCACCAGGAACGAGAACTGGAAGCCCTTGTTGAGCAGGTTGAGCGGATTCCACGCCAGCAGCACGAAAGCCGACACCGCCAGGCTGTTGAATGCGGGGGTCGGGCGCAGCGATGCCCGGCAGGCACACCAGATGCCGATCATGATCCAGGCGCGGACAGCCGACGGCGCGCCGCCGGCCAGGAAGACGTAGGCGCCGACGATGGCCGGCAGCACTGCGTGACGCAGGCGGAACGGCACGCCGGCCAGCGCCAGGGCGGTCTGGAACACGGCGGCGGCGATGGCGACGTGGAGGCCGCTGATGGCGATGATGTGGATGGTGCCGCTGCGCTTGAAGGCCTGCTGCAGGGCGGGCGTCAGGCCCTCCCGGTACCCGAAGAGCATGGCCGCCGCGATCCCGGCCGGCTCGCGTCCGTCAATGCCCTGCACCAGCCGCTCGACCAGTGTCGCGCGGACGGTGTAGGCCGCCGCCATCATCCGGCGCCAGCCGCGGGGGTCCCCCTCGATGACGACCTGGTCGGCCACGAACAGATGCTCGATGCGGACCGAGCGGAGATAGGTCGCATAGTCGAACTCGAACGGCAGCCGCCCGTCGGCCGGGCGCTCGAAACGGCCCGTGCACAGAATCCTTGAACCGTAGGGGGCCGGCGGCGTCGCCGCCGACTGCAGCAACAGCACGCCGCGGCAGGCGACGAACGCCTCCGCGCCGGCGGGACGGAAGGCGGTGACGCGGATCCGGCACCCGCCGCGCCGCGCCAGCCAGAACAATTCGTCGGAGACATAGCCTGGATCAACGACGACCGCCCGGATCTCGCCGCCCCGCGTGTCGCGCGGCAGCAACTGCCGGTAGGTGCGCCACGGCGCCCAGACGTGCCACAGGGCGAGCGCGCCGCCGACGGCGGTCAGCCAGGCGGCCCGGCGCACGGGGGGTGTCCCCAGCCACCAGAGCGCAACCGCACCGGCCACGCCCAGCCCCCCGGCCAGCCACCGACCGCCGGGCGGGAGAAGGATCAGCAGTCCGAGGAGGACGCCGTCGCCCAGCCACAGCGCGGCCGGCACGGCAGGGCAGGTGGTGAAGCCGAACCGGGGCAGGCGCCGTCCCGCGGCCATACCGTCACGCGGAGGCCCCTCCCCAGCTCCTGCGTCTTCCTGCGTGCCGACCGCCATGCCTGCCATCCCGTCCTCTGAGGTGCTTGCAGAACCCACCGCGGACGACAACGGCCTCGCGCGATGGAGGGCGGACTTCCGCCTGCCTGCCGCGACGTACGCGGCGCAGGCAGGTGTCCGCCAGGTCGTATCCCACGGATCCGATCTATGGCGTGTGACCCGGACGGCACAGAGGCCGTCCCTCCAGCCAGGCCGACCGCAGTCCTTGTCGAGGCCGATAGAGGGCCGGGCTCTGCCCCGGCCACGTGATGCAGGGGTTCTGCAAGCGCCCCCTCGGTCTCCGCCATCTCCGCGGCCACCGTGCCGCCGGGGGCGGCCCGGAAGCCCTACCGTTGTCCTTCCTCGTTGGCCGGCGGCTCGGTGACACGGCACTCCCGGAGGATCAGGTTCTGGCCGTGCGTGATCGCGCGCCCCGCGAAACTCAGCGCCTGCGTCTTCTCCTGCGCATTGCGGATCCGCTCCTTGACCTCCTCATAGTGCGCACGATCAATCTCGCACTGGATGCTGGGGCCGAGGCTGACGGTGGCGCGGATCTCGTTGCTGCGGGTGGCGGTGGGGGTGCCAGTCACGGTCACGGCCTTGCCGTTGAAACGGCGGCCGACGTTGGTGACCGTCTCGCGTCTGAGGGTCTGCGTCAGCTCGTCCGCCGCCAGGAGCATGGGCTGTTCCGGGGGCGCGGCCTCGGCGCCGGTGTCGCGCGGCGGGAGCAGTTCCGGCGCGAGACCGTCGTCCGGGGGCGTGCCGGGGGCTGGCGCGGGGGGTTTTGCCTCGGGCGCCGGCGGCGCCTCGTCCGGCGCGTTCCGTCCGCCCTGCAGGGCCCGTGCCTCATCGGGGGTCAGCGGCCTGACTTCGGCAACCTGCTCCTTGAGGTAGCGGTTGGGGCGCGGCTCGGCGAGGATGACGTCGCCGAACTCATTGACTTGGACCAGCATGCCGTGCCGGGTCGTGCCGTCGTTGAGGACAAGCTTGGTGTCCAGCACCCATAGCCGGGCCACCGAGGTCGCGGCCTGGCCGCGCCGCACCGTCACCGTCTCCACCTTCTCGGCGCCGTTGGGGTGAACGATGCGCAGCTCGTGTTCGCCTTCGCGCAGGCCGCCGATGCGCAGTGGCTGCGACTGGTTGCGCCCGTCCTCCTGGCGGACCGTCCTGCCCTTCTCGGTGCGGTCGACCCAGACCGCACACCCGGCCGGGATGGTGATCACCTCGAGGTCTCCGAGCAGCGAGGCCAGCTCGACGTTCAGGGTGTCGCCGCGCACCGCGCTGGTGGCGACCTCGACCACGCGCGGCTCATAGCCATGGGCGAAGACGCGCAGCTCCTGCCGTCCGGCGGGCAGGTCGCGAACGATGAGCGGCGTGATGCCGAGGATCTGGCTGCCGTGGACGACGACGGCGCCGGGCGGGGTTGAGACGATGCGTACGACGCCGGCCTTCAGGTGGAGTTCGTAGGGTTCCTCCGGGAGCATGCCCGGGTTGTAGATCTGGCGCACCAGGTCTTCGTAGCCGTCGAGGGAGAGCTTGAGCATGTGCCGGCCGGGCGCCAGGTCGCGGACGACACAGGGCGTGACCCCTCGGGGCTGCTCGTTGAGCGTCATCTGGGCGCCGGGCGGATTGCTTTCGACGACCAGCGTGACGGGCCTGGCCTCGCCGGCCGCCGGCGGCGGGAGGGGGGCCGCCTCGGGCGGGCGCGCGACGGTCACCGTCGGGGGCGGAGTCGGGGGCGGCTGGCCAGCGACCGTGCCTTCAGGGGGAGGGGGGGCCTTCGGAGACGGTTCGCCAAACGAGGGTGTCACGGTCCGGACTTGCGTCGCCGTGTCCGCGGGTTCCGTCGGCAGGGCGGGTGCGGCCTCGCCGGCGTCGGCCTGTTCGCTGGCGTCGGCCTCTTCCGCGTCGTCCGTGTGGTTGAAGAGGGTGTTGCGCACGATCCAGGCCAGCGCCGCGGCGATGATGAGCAGGAGCATCAGGCGCGCCCACGGGAGCGGGGCGCGGGCCGGCTCGGCGGCCGGCGCCGGCGGGGGCGGTTCATGGCTTGCACCCTCCGGCCGCACGGGGGCCGGGGGAACCGCGGACGGCCCGCGGGCAGGCTCGACGGGCACCGGCGCCGCCGGGGCCGTCTTGGCCGTGTCGCCGGCCCCCACGGTCTCGGGCGCCAGCTCGACGACGTCACGGCCGTCCGTGAACAGCAGCGTCTGGTTGTAGATGCCGAGACGGTCCCCGACCTGCAGGGCTTGGCGGCCGCTGGTCAGCTTGCCGTTGACGCGTACGCCGTTCGTGCTGCCGAGGTCTTCAATGTACCAGCGTCCGCCTTCGGCGAACAGACGGCAGTGCCGGCGCGAGATGCCCTCCTCATCCAGTTGCAGGCTGCTGTCGGCGTCGCGGCCGATGGTGAAGCCGGCCTCGATCAGCTCAACCGTGCGCCCTGGGAACCGGCCCTTGAGGAAACGAAGCTTCATCGCCATGCCCTGCCTTAGCCTGGTTATTCACAAAGAGGAGACGGCGGCAACGAAGGGGTTGCGTTGCATGGGGTCACCACCCCGCGCGGCTGGGCGGCGCGTAAACCGACGGCTCTCTCAGCGGTTCGCAGGCTATGGCGAACCCATGAGAGCGACCGCCGTCATCTCCGTTGCCTCTCTGTTCATGAATCACTCAGGTCAGCGCGCCTGGAACCCTGCGGCTGCCGGCGCGCCCTTCGACACTCGCCGGACAACCCCGGCAAGGTAGTCCGCCAAATCCGCCCGCGCCACACCGCCCGCGCCCGGCGCGAGGAGGCGAGGGGCGGGGCAAGGCCGGAGCGTGTCCACGGGCCGCCTGGCTGGCCGACGGCACCCCCTACTATACGACCCCCGCCGCCTGACCGCCACCCGCCCCGTGCCGCCGCCGCAACGGCCGCCGCGTGCGCCGCCGCCGGCAAAGGCTATGGTATCGCCCGCCAGCCCCCAGACCCGGGCCCGTCCACAAAAACGGCCCTTGACGGCGCCGCCGTCCCAACCCACAGACTCACACCTGACGATGCAATCCTCAAGATCCCTGCGTGCCTGGCTGCGGGCGCATGGCGCCGAGCTGGACGCGATCGTCTTCGACATTGACGGGGTGCTGCTCCACGGCCCCAACCCCGCCCCCGGAAGCCTCGAGGTCATGCGTGACTTGCACGCCGTCGGCCTGCCCTTCGCCCTGCTCACCAACGACGGCTGCCACTCGCCCGAGGAGAAGGCAGGGTTTCTCATCGCCAGCGGCGTGCCCGTCACGGCCGCGGACATCGTCTCGTGCGGGCACGGCCTGATCGAGCTGAAGGCGCGCCACGGCTGGGAGGACGGCCGGCTGTTCTACGTCCTGGGCAGCCTCGGCACCCCCTGCTACGCGGAGACCGCCGGCCTCGGCGTGACCCGCGACCCCGCCGCCGTTGACGGCTGCACCGGCGTGATCATCGGCGAGAAGAGCTACGACTGGGCCGTGGCTGTCACCGCCGCCTTCAACCTCTTCCGGCGTCATCCCGAGCGCTTCCTGATCGTGCCCAACCCCGACGACTGCTACCCCGGCCGTGACGGGCAGATGGGGGTGGCCTCCGGGGCCGTCGGCCGCATGATCGAACGGCTGTGCCACAGTTGCGGAGTCCGCAAGACGCCCGTCTACCTGGGCAAGCCCTACGCGCCGATCTTTGCGTACAACCACCATCGCCTCGAACGGCGCCTCGGCCGCACCGTCCGCCGCGAGCGGGTGCTGATCGTCGGCGACTCGCTGACCTCGGATGTGCCCGGCGGCCGCGACTTCGGCTACCGTACCGCCCTCGTCATGACCGGGCTGACCCGGCCGGACATGCTGGCCGCCAGCGAGGTGAAGCCCGACCTGGTGTTCGAGGAACTGTGAGGTGGACGGCGCAGACCGGGAGGGGCTATCGTTCCCGCCCGCCAGGCTTCTGTCGCCGGCTCTCGGTCAGCGTCTGCCGCAGGATGGGAAGGACGGCGATGTCCTTGGGCCGTCCGGCGTCTTCCTTCACGGCGATGAGCGTTTCCAGGTCAAGGACGCGGACCCTGAGATTGGCGCCGAGCAGGAGTTCGACGGTGTGCGGCAGGATCTCCGCATAGCCTCTGCCGGATACCTCGCCGACAAAGTCCAACGAGCCGAGGTTCGTGGTGAACAGCACCGGGCCCGTGCCTTCGAGTGCGGAACGTTGCGGGGCGAGACGGCGATCTCCCGGTTCGCGGTGGAACGCCCCGATCTCCGACAAGGCCGCCAGAATACGGTTGATGTTCTCTGCCGTCCGCCGATGAACCAGGTCGAGGTCGAAGGTTGTGATCGGTGCGCCATGGACAACGGCGCAGACCCCGCCTACGACGATGTGCTCAACCGCGAAGCGGTCGAGGGTCTCAAGGATTCCGCGGTAACTGAACCGATGGGTTGGCATCGCGCAGGTCCTGGGCCGAGGCCGCGTGTTCCTCAAGCAGGCGCAGTCTCTCGTCCGGCGTCAGGGAGAGCATCCAGCGGATCAGCGTGAGGTCAACCCCGTCCTCGCTGAAGGCGGGCAAGGTCTCGGCCGGGCCGTGCTTGTCGTCGTCTCGGTTCACACAGTTACTATAACGCAGACCCGCGGGTTGGCGAAACGGCCCCGGCAGCCGAAGCACAGGATCCGTTCCCATGGCCAAGACCTTTTTCCGCCCCGAACCGTGGAGTGTCAGCGAGGACCGTTTCCAGCCCGAGCTGAACGAGTTCCTCGAGACCATCTTCTTCCTCGGCAATGGCTACCTCGGCACCCGCGGTTTCCCCGAGGAGGGCCTGGCCGGCGGGCCAAGCTGCCCGGCCACCTACGTCGCCAGCGTGTACGATTTCGTCAAGGCCGGCCATGACTGGCGCGTCGCCCAGGACATCACGCACTGTTCGATCATGGTCGAGAGCGCCAACTGGGCCGGGCTTCGCATCCGCCTCGGCGAGACCGTCTTTGACCCGCGCCAGGGCGGAGTCACCGGCTACCGGCGCACCCTCGACCTGCGGGCGGGAACCCTCACCCGCACCCTGACCTGGCACGACCCGTCCGGCCGCCAGACCCGCCTCGAGTTCGTGCGCTTCGTCAGCATGGACGACCGGCATCTGGCCGCGCTCTCCTGCCGCATCCGGCCGCTGGATTGGAGCGGCCCGGTCGAGATCGAAGCCGGCCTGGACGCCGCCCGCGCGCAGCAGCAGTCCGTGTCCTGCGCAGGCGCCGGCCGCCAGGGCGTGCATACCCTCACTCTCGAGACCTCGGCCACCCATTTCGTCACCACGTTCGCCGCCGCCGTGCGGGCCGGCATCGAGGGCGGTGAGGGCGTTGCACGGACGGAGCCGGTGCGGCGCAAGTCCTTTGTCGGCAGACGGTTGCGCGTCGAAGTCGCAACCGGGTGGACGGTGCGCCTCGACAAGGTCGTGGCCGTGTGCAGCTCGCGCGACCGCGACGGCGGGGAACGACTACCCCGCGAGCGGGCGGCGGCGGCGGCGGAGACCGCAGCGCGGGCCGGATTCGATGCCCTCCTCGAACGGCACCGCGCGGCCTGGGAGCGGCTCTGGCAGGAGACCGACATCGTCATCGAGGGCGACGACGACGCCCAGCAGGGCGTGCGCTTCTGCGTCTTCAACATGCACCAGAACTACGCCGGCGGCGACCCGCGCGTCAACATCCCGGCCAAGGGCTTGACCGGCCCCGGCTACGGCGGGCTGTACTGGTGGGACACCGAGGCCTATATGGTGCCGTTCTTCCTCTACACCGCCCCCGAGAAGGCGCGCGACCTCCTGCTCTACCGGCACTTCACGCTCGACGGCGCCCGTCACAAGGCCAGGGCCTACGGCTACGAAGGCGCCATGGTGCCTTGGGTCACCATCGACGGCGAGGAACGCTCCGGCGACTTCGAGTACGGCATGCTCGAACAGCACACCGGCACCGCCGTGGCCCATGCCATCCGCGAATACGTCGAGGCCACCGGCGACGACGACTTCCTCTGGGAGTACGGGGCGGAACTGCTCATCGAGATCGCCCGTTTCTGGGCCAGCCGCGTGGCCTGGAGCCCGCGCCGCCGCCAGTACGTGATCAATTTCGTCACCGGCCCTGACGAGTACGCCGTCGCCGTCAACAACAACTGCTACACCAACTACACCGCGAAATGCGCACTCGAATACGCCGCCGCCGCGGCACAACGTATGGAGGTCGGACAGCCCGCGCGCTGGCAGAGCCTCACGGCGCGGCTCGCGCTGCGGCCCGCGGAGCCGGCGCGCTGGCGCGAAGTCGCCGCCGGGCTGTACATCCCGTTCAATGAGGAGCTGGGCATCCACGAGCAGGACGACACCTTCCTCGAACGCACCGCCTTCGACCGCCGCCTGGCCGCCCCCGACGACCTGCCCGCGGGCCGCAAGTGGCCGTGGTACCGGCTGATGCAGAGCCAGGCCATGAAGCAGGCCGACGTCGTGCTGCTGATGTTCAAGCGCAACGACGACTTCCCCCCCGAGGTCAAGCGCGCCAACTTCGACTTCTACGAGCCGAAGACCACGCACGAGTCGTCGCTCAGCCCCTGCATCTATTCGATCATGGCCGCCGAACTCGGGCGGCGCGACGCGGCCTTTGAGTATTACCTGCGCTCGGCGCGGCTCGACCTCGATGACGTCAACGGCAATGCCCACCAGGGCCAGCATACCGCCTCAATCGCCGGAAGCTGCCTGTGCGTCATCAACGGCTTCGGCGGACTGCGCGTGCGCCGCGGAACCCTCACGTTCTCGCCCTGCCTGCCCGAGGGCTGGCGCCGCCTGGCATTCCGGGTACGCTTCCGCGGACGCACGTTGCACCTCGAAATCGAGCCCGCGCACATGCGCATCCGCCTCAGTGGCGCCGACCTCGAGATCGCCGTCAACGGCGCCCCCGTCGCCCTGCGCGCCGGCGAGATCCGCACGCTGACGCTGCCGCCGGCCTGAGACCGCGCACGGCGGGGGCCACACAGGGTGAAAAAGCCATCCCGTGCGCGACAACGGACAGCGCAGGGTGGAAGCCTGCGCCATCCCCGTCTATGTTACGGATTGTTCGGGAGTGCTTTCGGCAGGCCGCCTGGAGCCGGCGGACCCCGCCGGTGGTCGTGGATCTTGTCCAGCCAACTGCGGAACAGGACGGGTTGCCTGGAGCCGGCGGACTCCGCCGGTAGTCCTCGATCTTGTCCAGCTGACTATGGAACGATCAGCCCCAACCGTCTCGAAACGGCCTGTCACGGACAGCCATCGTCCGCAATCCCGGAAGGCAAGGCTGTGCAAGCGACGACGAGGACGATCATGATCGGCCACAATGGGAAGCACAGACCCTTCACCCTCATCGAGCTGTTGGTGGTGGTGGCGATCATCGCGATTCTGGCGGCGATGCTGCTGCCGGCCCTGTCCAAGGCCAGGGCGCGGGCGCGCGTGGTGGTTTGCATGAGCAACCTCAAGCAGATCGGCATGGGCTTCGCCATGTACGAGGGCGACGAGGACGACCACATGCCGGCGTCCGTCGCCTACCCGGACATCCTCAGCCCGTCCTCCCCGTACAGCCACTGGCGGCACGCCGGCGACAACGAGTCCCAGGCGGCCCGCTCCTCCCCCTTCTATGCCGACACCCTGGTGGACGCCGGCTATCTCTCGGTGCCCATCTTCTCCTGCCCGAGTTTCACCGGCATGGGGCCCATGTACGACACATCCACCTCGCCGTGGACGCTTGCCGGGGAGACCGGCCCCGGCCCCGGCTATCAGATCAACGACTTCTTCCGCCCCGCCAGCGTGCCGGGCGGAGCGTACAACTGGGGCGGGGTTCCGCAAGGGTCATTCTACGCCTTGACGGGACAGCGGACGCTGCCGGTCAAACTGAGCAAGATCAGCTACGCGTCCCAAGGCATGGTGGTGGCTGACGGGCCGCCCGGCGACCGCAGCGTCTTCCTCGGCGCCCACGGCTACTGGATGCACCCGGCCCACGCAGGGCACCGCAACCGCCACGAGACCTTCCAGAATGCCCTGTTCTTCGACGGGCACGTCGAGAACCGCGTCGCCCGCGACTTCTGGCCCTGCGCCCGCTATGGCGCCTACAACACCTGGTACCGGACCATGTTCTGGTGGCCCATCGAGGCCACCTACGGCGACCGCGCCTCATACCTGGACTGGTGATTCGCCCCCTCTCCTCGCCCGCCGGGAGCGCGCCGCCAAGGGGATGGCCCGTGCGCCCTCCACCTACCGTCCGCACACGCCGTCGGGCATGACATGCTCGATGGAGAAGGTGAGGCGGCCAACGGGGTCGCGGCGGCGGAAGGCGAGGAATCCCCAGGCGTGGTCATTGCCGAATGCCATCTCGGCGTCGAAGTCCTTGTGGGAAACGCAGAGGGTGTCGGCCGTGCCGTCGGCGTGGCGGATCTCGA
>MVZH01000056.1 GCA_002068325.1 Lentisphaerae bacterium ADurb.BinA184
TGCCGGAACGCATCAGTCGTTGCTGCAGGCCGCCGCCTTTGTCGAGGCGGTCGAAGAACGCACTGGGGTCATGATCTCCTGCCCCGAGGAGATCGCCTTTCGCAAAGGCTTCATCAATGGCGGACAGTTGCGGGCTCTCGGCGAGGCGCTCAACGCCAGCGCCTACGGGAGGTACCTGCTTGACCTCGCCCGCGAGGGCGGCTGAGGCGTCGTCGTAGGTCGTGGGTCGTGGGTCGTAGGTCGTAGGTCGTGGCCCCTGGAGCCGGTAATGCCGGCACCGAAGGCACCGTGGGTCGTGGGTGCCAAGTACGGCGCGGCAGGCCACGACGCGCCAACCCGTGCCGCGCGACCTACTTTGCCGAGCCACGCCGGCGCCACAGAGCCAGTCCGGCGAACAGGCTCAGCATCGTCGCCACGCCCGGCTCCGGCACGGGAAGGTTTAGATAAACGGTGTTCGCGTCCCAGGTGACCGTGACCTTCGTGCCGCCCGGCGCAACCACGTCAAGACCGAGGTCCGTGAGCGTCCCGGCGTAGGAGATGATGGGGATCTGCCCCGTGCCCGCCGGTAGCGAAAGCAGATTGAGCGTACCGTCGAGCGTGAGGTCGCCAAGCACCTCCAGAGCGTCATTTACGCCGTCCCCGAACACCCCGGCCGTGGTGAGTTCGTAGTCGAGGAACGAACCGGGGTTCAGGAACAGCGACCCGACGGTCAGCGTCCCCGTGCTCGGAGACCATCCCGGCGCCACCCTGCCGCCATCGGCGACCGTGACCGCCGTGCCCGAGGCTACCGTGATCGAGCCGTCGCCCCCCAGGGTGCCACCGGTGTTGACCGTGAAGTGGCTCGCCGACGTGTCGCCGGTGACCGCCAGCAGCCCGCCGTTGACGATCGTGTCGCCGACGTACGTGCTGGCCCCGCCCAGAACCTGCGTCCCGGGCCCGTTCACCACCAGGCTGAGGGCGCCGCCGAGGACGCCGTCGAAGGCGAAGCTGTCGCCG
Organism: Lentisphaerae bacterium ADurb.BinA184; assembly: GCA_002068325.1. GTDB lineage: Bacteria > Verrucomicrobiota > Lentisphaeria > Oligosphaerales > MVZH01 > MVZH01. The sequence goes on from MVZH01000056.1 coordinate 997, forward strand.
GCGCCGGCGTTGGTCAGGGTGAGCGTGCGGAGGTTGGCGGAGGAGTTGCCCGCCGCGCCGTCGCCGTCGAGGCCACGCAGGGCCTGGTTGTAGTTGTTCAGGTCGAAGCTGCCGCCTGCGTGGACGGTGAGGGGCGTTGTCGTGGGCAGTCGGTCGTCGCCGCTGTTGAGTTTCAGGACACCGCCCGCAACGGTGGTGTCGCCGGTGTAGGTGCTGGCGCCGCTGAGGATGGCCGCGCCGGGGCCGACGCCGCCAATGGTGAGCGAAACCGAGTTGCCGCCATTGTCGCGGATCACGCTGCTGATGTTGGTGTTGGCACTGGTGCCGTTGGCGCCGTAAGTGTAGATGAGACCTTCGTAGCCGGTGGTGGCGTTGCCGAAGGTCAGGTACGGCACCGTGATATTGGTTGGATCATAGCCGCTGATGTTGTCGATCAGCCCGCTGGTGATGGTCAACTGGGTGCCGGCGACGCCGGAGATCCAACCCGAGTTGGAGGTGAAGCTCTGGATGGTCTTGTCGGCCGCGATACTGCCGCCGCCGCCGTTGATGTTGGCGTTGTCCGACCCGGCTGCCGTGACCCCGACGACAAACTCGGTCGTGCGATCCAGTGCACGGAAGCTGTTCGTGGTGGTATCGTACGTCAGGAGGGTTCCGCGGCCCGCGTCGCGCGCGCCCCAGTCGGCGATGTTGTCCGTGAACGATGCGCAGCCGACCCCGTACGGCCAGACGCGGTTGTAGGGTGTGCCGGGAGCATCACTGCCGACGAGCGCGGGCACACTGTCAAGGCCGAGCTGGGTGACGTTGCCGGCCGCCGCCAGGCCCAGGCTGTCGCCGCTGACCACCAGCACCGCGTGGCCGACGCGGTTCAGGCCCGCCGCGACCAGCCGCGTCACCCCGCCGCCCGCGCCGTTGAGCGCGATCATGTCCTGCCCAACGTAGCTGATCGTGCCAACGTGTTCGTTGACCGCGGCGCTGCCGTTGCCATCGGTCCTGAGGATGGCGCTGTTGCCGCCAAGGCTGACCGGTACGTCGCCGATGCGGTCGTTGTTCGCGCCGCTGGCGTTGTTCAGGACAAGCAGTGCGCCGGCGCCGATGTCAACTGCCGAGCTGCCGGCGATCGAGCCGGTCGCACCATCGATCGCCACCCGTTGTCCGCTGCCGTTGGCGGCGCCACTGCGGCTGTACGCGGTTGTTCCCGGGATTGTGGTTGCGCCACTGTAGGTATTGGCGCCGCGCAGGGCGAGTTGTCCGGCGCCGGCCTTGACCAGCCCTCCGCTGCCGCTGATGGCGCCGGTGACAATCAGATCCGGGTCCGAGGGGCCGTTGTCCACGGTGAACGCACGGTCGACCGCGCCCAAATCCATGTTCGCCCCGAGGGTCGTCTGGCTCTGCGTCCCGACCGCCGAATACGTCACATACACGTCGCCCGACAGGTTGATGGTGCCGCCGCCCGAGGTGGCGGTCTGGTTCAGCGGACGTTTGATGTAAAGCACTGTACCCGTGCCGGTTGTGGTCACACTGCTGCCGGCCGCCACGTCCAGCGAACCACCCAGGATGGAGTCGATGACGATGTTGTTGACCGTCGTCGAGCTGCTGCCGTCAACGGTGACCGCCCCCTCGTTGATGCGCAGCGTCCCGCCGATCGCGTTGGTGCCGCGCAACGTCACGGCGTGCGGGCCGGCCTTGGTCAGCGAGACGGCGTTGCCGGCGTTGTCAATGATGTTGCTGTTGATCGTCAGCGCCTGCCCGCTGTACGAATGGATGATGCCTTCGTAGCCCGTCACGCTGTTGGGGCCGAACGTCAGGTTGGTGACGCTGATGACGTTGGCGGGGCCCTGGTTGGAGCGGCCCGACACGATGACACCGTCCGTGACGGTCAGGGTCTCGCCGCCGAGACCGCCGAGGGTGTAGGTGCCGTTGGCGGCGGGAACCATGGCCAGCGACTTCATCGCGACGTCGGCTCCGGCCAGGTTCTGGCTGGTTGCGATCCGGTTGTTGGCGCCGGCGCCGCCGGCGGGGTTGTTCAGTATGTACTCGCCGACGGCCAGCGGCCGGAACCCGGTCGCCGCATCATAGGTCAGCATGTCGGCAAACCAGGCACTTGGCGACCAATTGTCCGAGTAGCTTGCATAGCCAGTCGCCCACGGCACGACCGGGGCCGAGGTCGTACCGGGGGTGCCCGCGGTCATGGCCGGCGCCGTGTCGAACTGCACGCGGGCGACGTTGCCGGCCGCGGCCCCCAGGCCGTCACCACCGACGTAGAACGTGCCGTAGTTCGAACGGGTCAGGCTGTCGCCGGTCAGACTGGCACTCCGCCCGCCGCCGCATCGACCTGGATGGCGGCCTGGCGGGTGAAGGTCACCGGCCCCATGTCCTCGGGGGTGGCCGCGCCGCCGTTGCCGATGAGAACCAGCTGCCCGCCGTTCATCGTGACCGGCTTGGTGTCACTGATGCGATCCGCGTTGTTGGCGGCCGTGTTGCTGAGGATCAGGCGGCTGTCCTCGCCGTTGCGCGGCACCACGTCGAACTCGATGCTGCTCTGGTTGACGCTGCCGCTGTTCTGCAGCGTGATGTCGCTGGCGATCAGCCGGGTAACCCCCGTGTGCGTGCAGCTCGTGTTGATCCAGGAATCGTTGTTGGTCACGTCGCGCTTGACAATGTTGGCGTTGTACCCGGCCCCGTCGGAGATCGGAATGCTCACAGTGCCGTAGTCAAGATGGAAGTTGCGCACGGCGACCGCGCCGTTGGTGGCGTTGGCGCCGGAGTACACCAGATCCCGGATCGCCTGCGTGGCCCCGCCCAGGTCAATGGTGCCGCCGCCCTGGAAGGCGCCGTCAATGGTGCCGCTGAAGGCACCGGCCGGGTTGCTCAGCAGAACCGTGCCGCCCGAGGATGGACTGAAATTGAAGCGCCCGCCCCCGCCGGCGCTGTCGCTGAGCTGCCCCGTGACCTCGGTCTTGCCCACGCCGGACAGCCCGAATGTCGGCGCCGTGGCGGCATTCGTGAAACTGATCGCGCCGATGGTGATCTGCTTGCCGGTTCCGGCCGGCATGTCGTTGTAGATGTCCGCCGTGCGCGGGCCGGGTACGGTGACCGCGCCAAGATTCAGGTTGAACGCCGCCGTGCTGCGCAGTCGGAAGTACCCCTGGTCGTTGTAGGCCAGCGTGCCGATCGAGAGGTCACCCGTGCCGCTGCCGCTGACAGACATCGTCTGCGACTGCCCCCACCAGAGCGGACCGCCGATCGCAACCGGGTTGGACGAGTTCTGGAAGACCTCGCGGGGGGCATTGTTCAGGGACAGGGCTGACCCTCCGACGACAAAGGCCGGCAGGCCCGCACTGAACGTCATGCTGCGCATGGCAAAGGGGTTGGCAATGTTGTTGACTGCCGTGAGGCCGCTGGTGTTCGTCGAGAAGATCAGGTCGGTGTCATTCGCACTCACCGGGACGGCGGTCGTCCAGTTCGCGGCGTTGTTCCAGTTCCCGTCCACCGCCGAGCCGCCGTTCCACGTGAACGTCGCGCCCCACGCCCCGATCTGTCCCATCCACAGCACGGCCGCGATCCCGAGAACCACGGACTTGATGGCCCATACCCCAGTCCGAGTTGATGTCCGCATCACGCTGCCTCCTTGCGCTGGCTGACCACCGTGCCTGAGAATCCCCTTGACTCGATTGACGAAACCCGGCATGATCGCCTCCTTGTGTTTGCTGGAAGCCCAACGATCCCCAGGAGATCCCTGAGACGACTCGTTCAATAGTTGTCTGTACAAGGTCGACTCCCACCGGCGGAGTCCGCCGGCTCCACGGCCCGCGGCATCACTGGCGGAGTCCGCCGGCCGCCCTGCCGCAGGCTGCCATGCCTACGCCAGGCGTTTCTGCCAGAAGGCGACCTGCCTCTCGACCTGGGCCGGGGCGGTCCCGCCGGGCAGGTCGCGCGCGGCAACGCTGCGCTCGGGCGAGAACAGCTTCAGGCATTCCTCCGTGGCCAGCGGGATGTGCTCCCGCATCTGCGCCAGCGTGGCCAGGTCAAGGCCGATACCGCGGCGCACGCAGTCGCCGACAAAGCGTCCGACCTGATGGTGCGCGTCACGGAACGCCACCCCCTGTCCCACCAGCCACTCGGCCAGGTCGGTGGCCATCAGCCCGGGGTCGGCGGCGGCGGCGCGCATGCGCTCGACGCGCACGGTGGCCGAGTCCATCATGGGTGCCAGCACATCGAGGACGGCGGCGACGGTATCGATCGCGTCGAACAGCCCCTCCTTGTCCTCCTGAAGATCGCGATTGTAGGTCAGCGGCAACCCCTTCAGCACGGTCAGCAGGCCGATGAGGCTGCCGTAGACGCGGCCGGCCTTGCCGCGGGTCAGCTCGGCCACGTCGGGGTTTTTCTTCTGCGGCATCAGGCTGGAACCCGTGCAGAAGGCATCGTCAAACTCGACGAAGCCGAACTCCGGCGACATCCACAGCACGCAGTCCTCGGCCAGCCGCGAGGTGTGCATGGCGATGAGGGCCAGGGCGGCGAGGAACTCGACGAGGTGGTCGCGGTCGGCCACCGCGTCCATGCTGTTGCGGGTAACGCCGTCGAACTCCAGTTCCGCGGCGACGCGTTCGCGGTCCAGCGGCAGGGTCGAGCCGGCCAGTGCGCCGGAGCCCAGCGGACAGACGTTGAGGCGGTGGCGGCAGTCGGCCAGGCGCCCCTTGTCGCGTTCCAGCATCTCGACGTAGGCCAGGAGGTGGTGTCCGAAGACCACGGGCTGGGCATGTTGCAGGTGGGTGAATCCCGGCAGGATGGTGCGGGTGTGGGCGGCGGCCTGCCGCACGAGGCTCTGCTGCAGGCCGACCAGGCGGCCGGTCAGGGCGTCGGCCTCGGCGCGCAGGAGCAGCCGTTCGTCGGTGGCGACCTGGTCATTGCGGCTGCGCCCGGTGTGCAGCCGCGCCCCGGCCTCGCCCAGTTTGCGGATGAGCGCGGCCTCGATGCTCATGTGGATGTCCTCCAGCCGCTCGTCAAAGGGGAACTCGCCCCGGTCCAGCGCCGCCCTCACCTCGCCGAGCGCCTTCACCAGGGCCGCGGCGTCGGCCGGCGGGATGATGCCGGTGGCCCCCAGCATCCTGGCGTGGGCAATGCTGCCCTGGATGTCGTAGGGGTACAGACGCCGGTCGTAGCCCAGCGAGGCGGAGAACTTGCCGACCAGCCCGTGCGTGTCGCCCGCAAAACGTCCGCTCCACAGAGCCATCGTCGTCATCCTCGGAGGGGTGGAAAGCTGAAGGTCGAAGGTTGAGGGTTGAGGGTGTAAGGGTTGTAAGGTGGGAGGTGTCAGCGAGAGCGCGCAGAGACCGGGACGGTGCGAGGCCCGGCGCCACGCGGCCGCCCGCACAGGCCAACCAGTACCCGTTCGAACGCCGTCCGGCTCATGGACGTATTGGTGACGCACAGCCAGTCCACGTCCCGCAACGCAATCAGGGCCGCAACCAGCTCGCGGCCCGAGAAGCGGTTCGCGCCCTCCGCTAAGCGCACGCCGCGGAACGGCTTCACCGTCACAACCTCCAGCCCCTGGTCACACCAGTTCGTCTGCTCCGCCGCCTTCATGCCGGTGATCGCGCGCCGGACCCGCTCCGGCGTATCAAGCCCGGCCGCCGACATGTACAGCTTCAGTTGGAGCATCTGCCGGACCAGCTCGGCCGTCTGGCGGGCCGCGGTGCGCAATGCCTTGTCCGGCTCGGTCACGCAGCGCAGCTGATTGTCGAGCAGGCGCAGGGCGTGGCCGACGTTTCGTTCGGCGACCGCGTCCTGCAAGGCCCAGCTGACGGTCTCGGCCTCGCCGGGGCAGACCGCCGCAACGTCGCCCGGGGTGATGACGCGTGGCGGGTCGCCGACGTAGCAGGCCAGCTTGTCCAGCTCGCCGTCAATGCGCGGCACATCCCCGCCGACCACCTCGACCAGGCGTCCGCGCGCGTCGGCGTCGAGCGCGATGCCCTTCGCTGCCGCCCGTTCGCTGATCAGTCGGGCGACCTGATCCTGCCAGCCGCGGACGCGGATGTCGGGCCGGGTGAAGAGCGCGACCCGCCCGGCGGCCGCGCAGGCCTTTCCAAGGCGCTTGTCCGGATCCGCGCCCGGCCCGCTCATGACCAGCACGAGATCCCGCGGGACCCCGGCTTCGATGACCTCGCACAGGCGCTGGAACGGCGCCGCCAGCGGGCCGGTCTTCTTCTCGCCGGTGAACCCGCTGAAGTCCTTCAGCCACACGGTCTTGCGCCCGCCGAGGAACGGGGGTGTCAGGGCCGAGCGGACGAACTGCGTGAGGGCTTCGAGCGCATCGGCCTGGTCGCCTTCCTGGATGACGTCGAGGGCAAAGGCGTCCGGGTTCTCACCCGTCCGCTCGCGCACACATTCCCTGGCGGCGACGGCGATCCGGAACTCGTCGTTGCCGCTGAACAAGAAGACATTGGTTTCCGCATCCGCTTTCACTGACACGCTGATCCCTTGACCCCGCGGCACGCCCGCCCCCATTCCCGGCCGGGACGGCCCGCCTCCGCCGTATCCCGCGGACGCCCGAGGCGTTGACATGCGCAGATCACAGGTAACATTACCTGCGTCCGAAGCCTTTTCAATGGCAGACCCACGATGATCAAGGCCGTCGCCATCCATCACCCCGACGGTACCAAGCTGCGCTGGGAGTTCGATTTCACCCAGCATGGCACCATGCGGATGAACCGCAACCTGCTGGCCGAAACCCCGGAGTGGATCCTCCTGACCTACTGCCAGTGCCCCGCCTGCACCCTCGATCCCGTCGAACACCCGATCTGCCCGGTCGCCGAAGTGCTCAGCGGTTACGCCTACGACCTGCGCGACCGCAAGTCGTTCGAGCAGGTGACGGTCGAGGTCTTCCGCGACAACGCGCCGACGGTCATGCTCCGCAACATCCCGCTCCAGACGGTGGTCAGCGAGGTCGTCCGACTCGCCGTCTTCCAGTATGAATGTCCGATCGGCCGCCAGATCAAGCCGGCGCTGGTCAAGCTGCCGCCCTTCCCGACCAGTGAGGAGATTCTGGCCGCCTTTGCCCAGGCCTTCGCCGCCGGTCGCACCGACGACGAAGGCGGCCTGCGCGCCGAGGACCGGGCCTTCCTGGAGTCGCTGCACGACCTGTTCGGCAACCTCTCCGTGCGCCTCGACCGCATCGGGCGCGGCGACGCCCACCTGAACGGGGTCGTCATCCTGCACTCGCTGGCGGTGCTGTTCACCCTCTCCGCCCCTGAGCTGATCCGCGTGCTCTCCGACAAGGCCAAGCCGGCCGCGCCGCCGTCCCTGTCCTGACGCCACGGCCCGCGCGATGCCGCCATCCATCCCCTTGCAGAAACGCATCCTCGAACTCCTCGCCAAGGCGCCGCCCGCCGGCCTGCGCAAGTGCGATCTTCGCAGGCCGCTCGGGCTGGGCGGAGACCCCGACGCCCTGCGCCGGTTCCGTCAGGCGTTCGCCGACCTCGAAGGCACAGGCGCCGTGCGCCGCGTCGGCGGCGGCCGCTACACGCTCGCCGCCGCCGGCCCGTGCATCACCGGCCAGCTCAGCCTCCACCCCCGCGGCTTCGGTTTCGTCGAACGCGAGGACGGAGAGCCCGACATCTTCATTCCCCCCGCGGGGCTGAACACCGCCCTCAGCGGCGACCTCGTCGAAGTCCAGCTGGGCGACGCGGGGCCGCGCGGCGTGGCCGGCCGCATCCGCCGTGTCGTCCGCCGCGGGCGCGATGCCCTCGTCGGCGAGTATGTCGTCCAAGGCGAAGACCGGTTCATCCGCCCGTTGCGCAAGGACTTCCCCGAGTTCATCCCCCTCGCCCAGGCCGAGGCGGGGGCAACGCCGCCGGCCCCGGCCCACGGCGACTGGATCGTCGCCCGCCTCATCCATCCCGACACCCCGCACCGCCCGCTGCGGGCCGAGATTCTGCGCCGTCTCAGCGCCGGACAAACCCTCACCGACACCCTTGACGCCGTCGCCGCCGAGTACGGCCTGCCGCCGCCCTACCCGCCCGAGGCCAACCTCGCCGCCGCCAGCCTGACCCCCCAGCCCATCCCCCGTGAAGACTGCACCGCGCTCACCGTCGTCACCATCGACCCCTTCGACGCCAAGGACTTCGACGACGCGCTCTCCATCGAGGACGGCGCGGACGGCACCGTCACGGTCGGCGTCCACATCGCCGACGTCGCCGCCTACGTGCCGGCCGGGTCGGACCTTGACGCCGAGGCCAGCCGGCGCGGCTTCACCGCGTACCTGCCGGGGCGCACCCTGCCCATGCTGCCGGAGGCGTTGGCGGCCGTCACCTGCAGCCTGCGCGAAGCCCGCCCCACGCTGGCGCACAGCGTCTTCCTCAGCCTCTCCGCCGCGGACGGCGAAGTCCTCGCCGCGCGCCGCGCCCACACGGTCGTGCGGGTGACGCAGCGCCTGACCTTCGAGGAAGTCGCCGACGCCATCGGCGGGAACGCGCCGTCGCACTGGCACGACAGGATCCGTGACACCGTGCACCGCCTCTACGGGCTCTGCCGCCTGATGCGGGCACGCCGCGCCCGCCACGAGCAGTTCCTCGATCTGAGCACCACCGAGGTGCGGGTGGTCTGCCGCGAGAGTCCGCCGGAGATTGTCGAGCTGCGGCCGTCGCCGCCCAGTCCGGCCCACGAACTGGTTGAGGAGTTCATGCTGGCGGCGAATGTGGCGGTCGCCGAGGAGCTGGCGCGCCGCCACACCCCGGCCGTCTACCGGATCCACCGCCCCCCACACGCCCGGGACCTCGAAGAGTTCCGCGAGTGGACGCGAGCCGCCCTCGGCCTGGCGCCCGGGCACCTACGCTCACGCTCGGCCGTGAACCGCTTCCTGCACACGGTCGGCGGCTCGGCCGCCGCCTGCATCGTCCATTACGCCTTCCTCCGCACCCTGCCGCGGGCGGGGTACGCCGCCGCCCCCGGCGAGCACTTCGGGCTCGGCAAGACCTGCTACGCCCACTTCACCAGCCCGATCCGCCGCTACCCGGACCTGACCGTCCATCAGCAGCTCTGGCGCGCCGACACCGGGCAGGCCGCCCTCAGTCCCCAGGAGTGCGGCGCACGGGCCGAATCCGCCACAGATCAGGAACGCACGACCGACGAGGCGTACTACGCAGCGTCGGACCGCCTCAAGCTGCGTTACCTGCGGGAACGCGAAGAGGCGGGCCAGGGACAACTCTACGAAGGGGTGGTCGCGCGCCTCCTGCCCGAGGGACTCCTGGTCGCGCTGCCGGAGGTTGGCCTGTACGGCCTGATGCCGAAGCGGCTGCTCGGGGCCGAGGAGTTCCACTTCAACGCCGTGCGGCACCAGCTCCGCGGACGCGGCTCGGGCAGGGTCTACCGGTGTGGCCACACCGTGTTCTGCCGCGTCGCCGAGGCGGACGTGGTCAAGGGGGTTCTCCTGCTCCGCCCCGCCCGCCCCCGGCTGGCCTGAACGGCGCACGCCAACGGCAAGCGCCGGCCGCCCCCCCCCGGCGGGCACCGCCGGTCGCGCCACGGGTTGCCCCCCGCTCATGCCGGCGGCAACCTCTGTCAAACCCTTTCGATTCCCGTCGATTACCGTCGGTTCCTGTCGACACCTGTCGGGTTCCGGCAACTCCCGCCGCAAGAGGCGCGTTCAAAAGCGTCTCCATCCCCCCGACACACCTCAGCGCCCCGCGCCATGCATCGCGCCCCGCGTTATCGGCGCCCGGCGCGCCGGCCACGGCGCAACGCCGCCAGCCCGGCCAAGGCGAACACCATCCCACTCGCGGGTTCGGGAATCTCCATCACGATGATCATGAATGGACCGCCGAGGGCGAAGGGTGCACCCTCCGACGACAAGCCACCACTCGCCCCTCCACTGGTGCCGTAGTAGCCGGGGAACACCCAGCCGTTGTTGATCCATGTTCCGTAGATGAAGTTAGAGACTGTGGTGCTCACGTCCCACATGGTCATGCCGACGATGGTCGGCGCGTTGAACGAGTTCCCCTCCACGAGGATCTCGGCCCCGGCCACGCGGTTGGCCGCCGGTACCGCCCCGCCTCCGACCCAGGCGGCCGGCCACGGGGTGGTCCCGTCGAGCGTGGCCCAGGTGGTGCCACCCTCGGTCCAAGTGGCCGCCCCGCTTAGCGGATAGGCCTGGAAGTCCAGCGACGACGCTCCGGACCCGTTATGGAACCCCATCCAGGCGCCCTTGTACTGCCAGATCGCCGCGTTGTTCCAGTTCTCGCCAAGGGCATCCTCAAGGGCCGAGGCGACGTCAAACCTCACCAGGCCGTTGCCGTAGTTACCACTCTGGTTGGGTTGGTTCCGCCCAATGTAGATCGCGCCGTCGGCACCGTAGTTGGCGCTCGTCAGGTACGACCCCAGCCAAGTGTCCTCGGTGACAGTGGCAGACGACAGCACAACGATCCGCTCACGCGGGCTGTCCGGCACCATGTACTGCACGGTGAGTTTCGGACGGTTGGCGACGGTGGCCGCCTCACGGGAATGCCAGGCAATGTCAGTGTACTGGTTGTTGCTTTCGGAGAAGGAGACTCCCTGGTTGACATAGACTCCCGCGTGCCAAGCCCGTGCAAGGGACGTGATGTCAATGTCCCGCGCTTCGTCGTCCGGCCAGATCCCTGACGCCCAGTGTCCCTGCACCAGCGTGTACCGAGGCGTGGCCATGGGAACCGTCGTGCTGGACTCGCCCCAGGACGAGCTTGCGCGGACAACATTGCCGATCGTATCGCCATCCTCGGCAATCCCGACTGGCGAAGCCGGCGTGCTGCCGCCGCTGCGGGTCAAGGTCATGTACGAGGTGAGGATGAACGCGTTCGAGGGAACCTGTTCCAGTGCGTTGTCGAACCGGATGGCCGGACGGTAGTCGTACGACGGGGTGGTGCTGCGGCCCCAGTACAGGAAGGCCTCGCTCCCATGCGCCGACGCATCGCCAACCCAGGTGTCGACCGTCCCCGCGTAGCCATTGACGTCCCCGTCCTGGAAGGTCAGCGTCTGAAGGGTATACGCGTGGAGTCCGCTCCCTGCCAGAAATGCCGCCGCCATCGCCGCCGCCACGAAAACGCGCTTCAGGTTCATCGTCGCCACTCCTTTCGGGTTGACTGGGGACACGGAGACTCGCCTGCCTGCTGCGATACGCCGGAAGAGTGCATCAGTCATTGTGGAACTCCTTCCTGTGTTAGGGCGGTCAGCCACCCCGGTGCGGCTTGTCACAGCACATGCCTGTTTCTGCCGAGGAATTGCGGCGCGTGCCCACTCCTGTCGCCGCGTGTCGGGACGGAACCGCGGAGGATCGAAAGGTCGGCATATGCCAACCGTCTCATGGTTGCCCAGGCACGAAGACGTACCGGCGGGGACCGCCGGCTCCAAGGCCCAGGTCTGGACGACTTCGAGACGGTCAGCAAACGGCGGATGGCGACGGGACGGACTCCCGAATCCGCCCTTGCCGGTCAACTGACTCTATGAGTATAGGGCACCGGCCGGTGAAAGGCAAGCGGGCGGAGCCTGGTTGGGGCTCCGGTTGCCCCCCTCTAGACGGGGACTGCCCTGCCGGCAACCGCCACCCCGGCCGGCGGTGGGGCGCGGCGCCTCGCCTTGCCCGCAGGCGACGCCAAGGTGAGCGACGGGGACTGGGTACCCCCGTGTCGCCCGCAGGCGCCAACCGTCCCGCACCTGAGTAACGGCGGAGGCCGCCATGGGAAACCGGCGGAGACCGCCGGCTCCATGGGGAGAGGCCGAACCCTCTCGGGACTCTGCGGTTGGCGGCTCGCCGCCTCGGCCGGCTCAGGGCAGCGCCATGGCGACGGCGACGTCGGCGTTCACCTCGCGGCGGATGCGGGCGACGGCGTCCTCGGGCAGCAGGCGGTTGGTCTTCAGCACGGCCAGGGCGCGCTTGGCGCTGGGTTCGAGCTGGGCCCGGATGTCGTCAATGTTGATGCCGGCCTCCGCCACCGCGCTGGTGATCTTGGCCAGCACGCCGGGCCGGTCTTGGTAGATGACCATCAGGCAGTTACCCGCCGGCTGGAAGTAGACATTGTCGAAGTCGTTGACCCGCGCGATCAGGGGCTTGCCCTCGGTGATGGTGCCGCGCAGGCTGACCTTGCGGATGACGTCGCGGCCCTCAAACAGGTCAATGGCTATGGCCTTGCCGTAGCCCTTGTCGCCGTCCGGGGCGCGCACCTCGAAGGAGACGCCCTTCTTCGCCAGGTAGTCGGCGGCCTCCTGCGGGTCGCTGGCGGCGTCGAAGTCGTTGGAGACCGCAGCCACGACCGGCGAGGTGAACCACTTGGCGAAGTCGTGCAGGCCCCCGCAGAAGCTGCACTCGACGCGGTTCACCGAGCGGTCGGCGCCCAGCAGCCGCCGTCCGACGAAGGCGACCAGGTAGGCGAGGTGCTGGTACGACTCATCGAGTCCGTCCGGCACGCCCTTGTTGACCACGTACTTGGTGACCCCGCGCTCGAAGTAGGCAATCAGCTGCTCGGCGGCGCGCCGGGCGGCGTTGGTGTTGGCTTCCACCGTGTTGGCGCCCAGGTGCGGCACCATGATGTCGGCAATGTCGGCACAGCTCTTCGGCCCCGCCTCATCCTTGGCGTAAACGTCGTTCAGAAAACCCATCTTCTTTTCCTGCTTGACCTGGCGCAAGTCCTCCTCGACCACCACCCCGGCACGCGCACAGTTGACCAGCACCGCGCCCGGCTTCATCAGGCTCAGCAAGGACTTGTTGACCATCCCCTTCGTCTCAGCCGTCTCCGGAATGTGCAGCGTGACGAAGTCGCTGCGCTGGAACAGCTCCGGCAGGGAGACCGTCTCGACGCCCATCTCCCGCGCGCGGTCCGGCGAAACCACCGGATCGTACCCCAGGAACTTCACGTCGAAGCCCGACATGCGCTTGACCACCAGCTGCCCGATGTTGCCCAGGCCGACCACGCCGACCGTCTTCTCGGACAGCTCGCGGCCCATGTAGCTCTTCTTCTCCCACTTGCCGGCACGCGTCGTCTGATCGCCCGGCACGATGAAACGCAGGTGCGCCAAGATCAACGCCACCACCTCCTCGGCCACCGCGTTGGCGTTGGCGCCGGGCGTGTTCATCACATCCACGCCCTTCTTGCGCGCATGGCGGAAGTCAATGGTGTCGTAGCCGGCGCCGGCCCGCACGACGACCTTCAGGTCCGGCAGGGAGTCAATGACCGCGGGGGTGACCTTCTCGCTGCGGACGACCAGGGCCTCGGTGTCCGGATGGGCGGCCGCCAGTTTGTCGATGGGCGTGTCGGCGTCCTGAACGACGGCGAACCCCTTCGCCTTCAAGGTCTCCCGGGCCACCGATTCGAGTTTCGTCGGGATCAGCACTTTTCGCATCGTCCGTCCTCCAGTCGCAACGTGAGAACATGCATCGGCAGGGCTGTTGCCAAGAACTTGCGGCCTCCATCACGCGTCCGCCGACGTGCAAGGCGCCAAGCCCGCGGCGCGGGCCAACGTTGCCCTAATATGGCGGGGGGGCACGCCAAGTCAAACGCCGACAGGGCGCCACGCTGGCCGCCCCCGCCCGGCGCGCGGACGGAGACGGGGCGTGCCCGTATCCGCGGACCCAGCGAACCCGCCGTCGGCAGCCGCACAGCCAGACGACGGCGCGTTTCCTCGCGCGGCCGCTTGCGCGCGGCGGGCCCGGAGGTATAGTCCGCGACTTGCCGTGCCTGCGCGCGGCGGCCGGCAACCCGGAACGCCCGTGGGATTGCGGAGTCCGCAAGACGAACCCGAAGGAGAGCGCCCTATGTTGCGTGATGTGAAGCAGTTGCTGCACACGGCGGCGTACCACCCGCAGGAGGTCGAGAACTTCCTCGACCTGAAGAACAAGTCGTTCCTGGCCTTCGACCCGGAACTGGGTTATACGCAGACCGACTACATCTTCCGCGACGGGATGGACGAGACGCTCTCCGAGTACCGCTACGAGACGGGCGGCCAGCGACGGATGGTCAACTACGCCGACCGGCCGTGCCGGCTCAACACCTACGGCGACAGCTACACGCAGTGCGCGCAGGTCAGCGACGGCGAGACTTGGCAGGAGATTCTGGCCGCGCACTTCCGCGAGCCAATCCGCAACTTCGGGGTCGGCGGCTACGGCGTCTACCAGGCCTACCGGCGGCTGATGCGCACCGAGGTGCAGAAGGAGCTGGCGGCGAAATTCCTCATCCTGAACATCTGGGACGACGACCACATGCGCAACATTGATGCGGCGCGCTGGATCCGCGTCGGCTGGATGTGCCGCGACCTGCCGCGCGGCGGCGGCAAGGACGCCTACCCCGTGCACGGCTTCCCGTGGGCGCACATGCGCTTCGACACGGCGAAGGGCACGTTCGTCGAGCTGCCCGGCCTGTGCAAGAGGGCCGCGGACCTGCGCAAACTCGTCGGCAAGGACGCCTATTACGAGACTTTCAAGGACGACCCGGTGGCCCACCTCTACTGCCTGGTCGAGGGCGGCGAGGCACCGGTGGCGGAGGCCGAAAAGGTCGCCGAGGCCTTCGGCATCAAGGTCAACCTGCGCAGTGCGAAGACGCGGCAGAAGGACGCGCGGCGGCTGTGGAAAGCCTACGGCATCCGCTCGTCGCAGTGGATCGTCGAGACGCTCTCCGGGTGGTGCGCCAAGAACCGCCGCAAGCTCCTGGTGCTGCTCAGCTACGACGTGCCGCAGGTCCAGGAGTACCTGACCAAGGGAACGCGTTTCGACGATGAGATGTTGGCGTTCCTGGACAAGGGCGGGTATACCTACGTGGACACCTTGGCCAAGGCCGGCGAGGAGTTCAAGGCGTACAGGCTGCCGGTCAACGGTTTCCTCGAACGCTTCTACGTCTCGCGCGCCGGGGCGCAGGTGTTCGGGCACTACACGCCGGCCGGCAACTTCTGGTTCGCCAACGCGGTCCGCAAGGACATCGTCGCCTGGCTCGATCCCAAGCCGCCGGCGTATCACTAGCCTGGACCAGTTGCCCACGTCGGGAGTCCCCTGGTTCATGGGGATGCCGTTTCAGGCCCCCCATGGTGGGCTGATTTGAAGGGCGGACCGCCGTGTCCGCCAGGTCATATCCAATGACGCTGTCCACCGGCCATGACCCGGACGGCACGGAGGCCGTCCCTCCAAGGCATGGCCAAAACTTGTCTCGTGCGATGGAGGGCGGACCTCTGTGCGCCAGGTCAAGCCCAATGACGCTGTCCACCGGCCATGACCCGGACGGCACGGAGGCCGTCGCTCCAAGGCATGGCCAAGACTTGTCTCGTGCGATGGAGGGCGGACCTCTGTGTCCGCCAGGTCAAATCCAGTGACGCTGTCCACCGGCCATGACCCGGACGGCACGGAGGCCGTCCCTCCAAGGCATGGCCAAAAACTTGTCTCGTGCGATGGAGGGCGGACCTCTGTGTCCGCCAGGTCAAATCCAATGACGCTGTTCACCGGCCATGACCCGGACGGCACGGAGGCCGTCCCTCCAGCGTCCTCCGCCGGGCAACCGACTACAGGTCCCTCACTCTGCAGTCTTTGAGCCTTCGCGGGGCGCAGGAGCCGAACATGTCAGACGAACGCGACTCTGTGCAGGGCGAGGCGCCGCGGCCGTTGTGGGCGCCGTGGCGCATCGAGTACTTCAAGCACATCCATGGGGAGGGCTGTTTCCTTTGCCGGGCCGCGGCCGCGGCCGCCCCCGACGATGCGGACGGCGGGCTGGTGCTCAAGCGCGGGCGCGCCTGCCTCCTGGTCCTGAACGCGTATCCGTACAACTCCGGGCACATCCTGGTCGCGCCGTTCCGGCACGTGGCGGACTTGGCGGACATGACGCCCGACGAGCTGTCCGAGGCCATGCAGCTCATCCTTCAAGCCAAGCGCACCCTCACCCGGATCCTGAAGCCGGACGGATTCAACTTCGGCTTCAACCTCGGCGCCGCCGCCGGGGCCGGGGTGCGGGACCATGTGCACGGACACCTCGTGCCGCGGTGGGTCGGCGACACCAACTTCATGCCGGTCCTCGGGAACGTCCGTGTCGTCCCGCAGGCGTTGGCCGACACCGCCGCGCTGCTCCGCAAAGGCCTGGCCGATGAAGAGCTACCGTAAGGAGCTGTGGTTCGAAACCCACCGGCGCCGCGAGCTGCTCAACATCACGGCGCAGGTCGAGGCCTGCCTCCGAGAGTCCGGCATCCACGAGGGGCTGTGCCTGGTCAACGCCATGCACATCACCGCCTCAGTCTTCATCAACGACGACGAGGACGGCCTGCATCAGGACTTCGAGGCCTGGCTGGAGAGGCTGGCGCCCGAGAAGCCCCACTCCCAGTATCGCCACAACACTGGCGAGGACAACGCCGACGCCCACCTCAAGCGCCAGGTCATGGGACGCGAAGTGGTGGTCGCCGTGACGGGCGCCAAGCTGGACTTCGGCCCGTGGGAGCAGATCTTCTACGGCGAGTTCGACGGCATGCGCCGCAAACGCGTCTTGGTGAAGATCATCGGCGAATGACCGCGGCAGCCCTCCCCGCGGCCTGAACCGCCGGCATCGCGCGGATGCCGCCAGTGAAGCCACCGGGGTCAGTCCTAATAATTGCCTTTATCTTCCGTCGAACTCAGGTGAAGACGCTGGGGCGGTGAGGGCGGTCGTTGCCATGGCGGCTCCGTTGAAGGGGCTTGCCGTGCTCCGGGGGCCTTGCGCTGCGGGCATGCGGGCGAGGGCCGGCCGGTCAGCGGTAAAGGCAATTATTAGGACTGACCCCCAATGGGCTTGCGGGCCGGGGGACGGACTGCGGCTTCCCCGTTCTCGGCGCAGTAGATGCGGATCAGCTCCTGGAAAGCCTCCTCGCAACGCTCGCTGGCCACGCCGTTGCCGGCCGCGAACTCCGCGTCAATCACCGCCCGCAACAGGAGGATGCGCCAGCGCCAGCCGCGGCGCACGCACTCGGGCAGCCGCCTGTCCGCGGCTTCGAGCAGCGCCCGCGCCTCGGCGGCGCCCTCGGTGCGGGCCAGCTCGCAACGGGTGCCGGCCCCCCCCCCATACCAGCCGCGCGCGTGGTTGGCCTCGAGGATGGCGACCGACCGCACCACGTCGTCGGCCACGGCCGGTGAGAATTCCCCGGCGGCGTATTCGCGCACAATGGCCCGCGCGTCCGCCGCGTCGTGCCAGCAGAACTGTGCGCAGAGCGCCTTGTTGATGTCCTCGAAGATGCCCTCCGAGTATGGGAAGCCGCCGGACAGCAGATGCCTGGAGCTGTCCCAGATGCGCTGCAGGTGCGCGGGCAGCGGGTTGGCCCCGTAGCCGCCCCACGGTCCCATCTGATACATGCTGATCTCGGGGAAGTTGACCATCGGCAGCCCGCCCGGCGCGCCGTGTTCGCGCGGGAAGGCCGGGAACTGGTCGCCGTAGTCGTCGGCCATCAGGTAGTCCACCCACGGCGGCGGGGTGCGGAAGGCCTTGGCCAGCCCGGCCCACTCGCCGTCGGTGAAGTGGTCGAAGTACCAGGTCGAAAGGATCACCTTGCCCTCCGGCACGCGCGCCTTGTAGGTCTCGGCCACCGGACGGGCCAGCCGGAGGAAGCCGTTGACACCCCATGGGGCGCAGGCTGCGCAGGTGCAGCCGCCCTGGTCGTAGGGCCAGATCCAGATGAAGTCCGGGCGTTCCTCGGCAAAGGCGTCGAGTTTCTCGGCGAAGTCCGCCAGGATGCGTTCGGTTCCGCCGGGCTTGCTCGGGCAGATTTCGACATGGTAGTGCCCGCCGGGCGGATGGTGGTAGCCGTCGTGCCCCGCCGTCCAGTCGGCCCGCAGTTCGACCGGGCTGTTGGCGTAGGCCTCGTTGGCCAGCCCGATCAGCCCGACCTGCATGCCGACGCGGCGCCCCGCGCGCAGGAACGCCTTGAGCCGTGCGACCATCGCCTGGGCGGCGGGGTCCTGCAGGCCATTGTAGTGGTGCATGTCGAACCACACGGCCAGCGCGTTGATCCCCCACAGCGACAGCTCCTCGATGTAGCGCTCGACTGCGCCGACCGGGGCGTCGTGGTAGAAGTTGTGGAAGTGGCTGGCGAAGTAGATGCCGCGCATCGGCTTGGCGGGCGCCGCCCCCCCCTGCCAGCCGCAGTGCAGGCGGCCGTCGCCGCCGAATTGCGAGGTCCGCAAAAACTTGCCGACCCCATACAGCACCCCGGCGGGGTTGCCGCCGGCGATGCGCACACCGCCGTCCCCAGCCGCCCGGACCTCATAGCCGTCGGCGGACAGACCTCGCGAGACCGACAGGTGCACCGCCGCCACCCCGGCGGCCGGCGGCGGCGTTCCCTCGACGATCCGCGCCTCGGCCTCCCCGCGCTCCGCGAGCCGGCGCGCCAGCAGGGCGGCCGCCTGACGGATCAGGGCGTCGGTGCGGGCGGGGACAGACACAGTCAGGCGGGTGGACATGGGCTTCAGCCTCAGTTTTGGATTCCGGAATCCCCCGTCACGGGAACGGGTACCCCGGGGGTTTGACGAACCAGGGACACCGGAGGACGGGCGTATGGTCGGGGGCGTTGACGACGGTCGTGTTATAGGCGATCCACCAGCTGCCGGTCGCGGCGGTTGGGCAGCCAGCCGCCCCAGTCGTCGGCATAGACGAGGGCGGCGATGGCCAGCTGGCGCTGGTGGCTCTGGCAGGCGACGATCTCGGCCCGCTCCCGCGCCTGCCGCAGGGCCGGCAGCAGCAGCGCCGCCAGGATGGCGATAATGGCGATGACGACCAGTAGCTCGATGAGCGTGAAGGAGGTCACTGGGACCGGCTGGACGCAGGTCGCGTTTTGCCTGTGCATCACCCAAGACTCCATCGTCTGTGGAGCACGTGCGGACTGTAGCCTCGCGAGCCGGCTGTGTCCATACGGGCACACCGACGGCGGTTCGGGGCGGTTCCCGGCGAATGCCGCGTGGCTG
>MVZH01000057.1 GCA_002068325.1 Lentisphaerae bacterium ADurb.BinA184
GACGGGCGCGGGCCGCGGTCTCGGTGAAGTAGTGGTTGAGATTGCAGCCCAGGTAGAGTCCGCGCTCGGCGGCGATGCGCACCATCTCCCGGGCCTCGCCGATGTTGTTCGAGAGGGGTTTCTCGCAGAGCACGTGGTGGCCGGCGGCGAGGGCCTCCATGGTCGGTTCGAAGTGCCAGCTGCCGTTCTCGTAGCCGCCCGTGGTCACGTCCACCACGTCCAGCTCCTCGTGCGCCAGCATGTCCTTCAGCGTGTAGTACGCCTTGACCCCGAACTTCTGCGCCGCGGCGTCGGCCTTCTCCTTGACCACGTCGCAGACCGCGACCAGCCGGGCCAGGGAGTCCTGCTGGTGGCAGCCGGCGTGCGTGTTGCCGATGCCGCCCATTCCGACCACGCCGACCCGCAGCCCCGCCCGCGACGCCCCGCGCGCCGCCTTCCCCGTGCCACCGCCCGTCCTGACCACACCGACTTTCCGTGCCACGGCATCACCTCAGATGGTTCGACCGACTGAACACACTGTCCACGCAGGCCGGCCAGCCCGGCCCCTGCGCAAAGAGCCCGCAACGTAGCCGCTGCCGCGCGCCAGTGCAAGCGCCGCCCCGTCGCGGGGTGTGGCAGCTGTCCGCGTGAAGGGGTATAGTTGGACAAACATGTGCCGCAAACGTAGTCCCCCGCGCCTGGCCGTTCCCCGCTTCCGGGCGGCCGACGCCGCTGGGCCGAGAGGCACGAGGGCTGACATGACACGCCGGTTGCCCTTCACGCTGATCGAGCTGCTGGTCGTGATTGCCATCATCGGCATCCTGGCGGCGTTGCTGCTGCCGGCCCTGCACAACGCCCGCGAGCTGGCCCGGCGCACGACCTGCCTGAACAACGTGCGCGCCGTCGGCCAGGCCTGTTTCGTGCGCGCCGAGGACCACGACGGCAAGCTGCTCTTCCCCTGCGAGGAGGTCGTCACCTATACCTTCACAACCACCTCGGGGGGGACGGACAGCGTCACCATGGACTACCGGTGGACCGCGCCCTATCCCTACAACTGGGGCTGGTCATACCTGTCGTACGGGTTTGTCGCCGAGATGCGCGAGTACGGCGTCCACAAGGGCTCCCACCGCTGCCCCGGCGACCGCCTGCCGTTCGGTACCAACTGGGGCCAGCAGCAGTGGTCGTGGCCGGCCGCCGACCGCGCCAAGATCGAGACCGACCGCGACTTCTTCTCCAGCTACTTCCCCAACTCCTCCCTGACGACCATGGGCGCCTACCCGAAACTGGGCGGCGATCCCGAGCTGGGCAAACGCTATAGCCCGTCGCGGACCTTCCTCATGCTCGAGACCACGCACCCGGGGCCGTGGAGCGACAACGAGTACTACTCCAGCGTCCACAAGGTCGGCCTCTACTCGACCGCGGTGCCCACGGCCCTGCTTTCCTACGGCCTGGCGTCGCTGATGGATGGCCACGCCGAGTACTTCCGCTGGGATCAGTGCGTCGGCATCAACAACGGCGAATACCATCCCTACGCCGGCGTCGGCTACGCCGGGCCGCTGGGGCCGAACCTGAAATGACCGCGGCGACCGTGCCCCCCGCCGTTTCCCCCGCCCGCCCCCCCCTCATACTGTCAAGGAGCTTGCCATGTCCCCAGCCGGCGACCGTGGTTTCGCACAGCGCACCCGCCGTTACCTCGAAGCCGCCGCGCGGGCGGCACGTACTTGGTATGACGACGATGGCGTCTGGCGCACCCCCGGAAAACCGCTCGAGACCCGCGAGCGCCTCTGGCTGAGCTTCGCGCTTTACGGCACCGGCGACCGTGCGCTGGCCGACGCCGTGATCCGCCGTGGCGACTCCCCCCGCTACGGCGACGTGCTGTACAACATCTTCGACACCAACATCGCCGTCGCCCTCCTCGTGCACCACGGCGAACGCATGGCCGCCGACGTGCGCGCCAAGCTCGAACGCCTCGCCCGCGACGGCTTCTCCTTCAAGCCCGGCAACCGCCAGCCCGACTACCAGTTCCACGGCTACAACGACAACATGCCGGCCAAGGCCACGCTCGGACTCATCCTCGGCGGCGAACGGCTCGGCTGCACCGACGCCGTGGAGTACGGGGTGTGGAATCTGCGCCAGCTCCGCGCCATGCTCGTCCGCAATGGCATCAACAGCGAATACAACTCACCGACCTACTCGCCGCTGACCGTGCATGCCATGGCCGAGATTGCGGAGTCCGCAAACCACCCCGAGGCGCGGGCCTTGGCCGCCGGCATCGAGGAGCGGCTGTGGATGGATGTGGCGGCGCGCTTCCATCCGGAGACCGGGGTGCTGGCCGGCCCCTACTCGCGGGCCTATACGGTTGACACCCTGGCCAGCACCAGCTGCGCCGCCGCGTGGCTGTGGTTCGTCCTCGGGGACGCCGCCCGCCCCTCGCCGATGCGGTTCTTCGATGCGCCGGCCGACCTGGTGGTCCATCACGCCGGGGACTACCCGTTCAACATCGCCCAGATGTGCTGGTTCGCCGCGGCGTGGTACCATGTGCCGCCCGCCGCCCGCCGTCTGTTCAAAGCCAAGCGCTATCCGTTCGAGGCGGTGGCGACGTGCGAACAGGGCGACGCCGGCCCCGACTTCCCGGCGCGGCCCTGCCGCATCGCGTCCTACCTGACCGAGGATTTCACCCTGGGCACCGCGAGCACGCCGTTCTGCGGCGGCGAGCAGACCATGAGCTACTTCGTGACCTACCGGCGGAAGGCGCCGGTCGGGAGCTTCCGCGACGTCGGCACGGTCTTCAGCAAGATGGTGATCAACGGCGAACGGCCGGGCCGCATCGAGCAGCCCGCCGCCCCCGACGGCACGCCGTACGCCAACCGCGGCGAGTGCGACTGCCTGGTCTCGCACGCCAACACCCTCACCGTGCAGCAGGCGGGGACGGCCCTCGTGCTCACCCATCCGTACTTGGCCCTGGGCGGCCCGGCCGACGCCGCAGGCATCGTCAGGCAGGCGGCGGCGAAGCCGCTCACCGAGCTGCGCGAGCTGGTGGTCTTCCCCTCGCATTACGGCGGGTCGGACCAGGTGCGGGTCGGCGGCCGCACGCGGGCGGAATGGGACGGTGAGGTGCCGCGCGGCCACTGGGTCGCCTGCCGTCGCGGGCGGCTGTTGATCGGCGTCCGGCCCCTCGTCTACACGCGCGCCTTGGGCGAACCCGTCATCTCGCTCGAACGGGCCGGCAACTACGAATGCCTCGGCGCCACCTTCCACCGCGGCGCCGCACGCCTGTTCACCCGCGCCGAACTGCGACACGTCTTCGGCGGCTTCGTCGCCGAACACGCCAGCGTGGATGAGTTCGCCTCGCTCGACGAGTTCGCGGCGTGGCTGGAGACCGCACGCTTCACCGACTACTTCTGGACGACGCGCCGCGTGCGCTACCGGAGGCCGGAGGGTCGCGGGCGGCCGGCGCTGGAGATCGAAGTGTCGTGGAGTCCCGGCAGCCATGACCCGCGCGTGGCCGCGGTCAACGGGCGGCGGGTCGAGTGGCCGACAGTGGCGATGGGCGGATTGCGGACCTCGCAACTGCCGTTCCTGGGGGAGCCGTTCACGCCGGTGCCGCCCTTCTTCCCGTGGCAGGACTTCCGCGTCGAGTGGGGAGACTGGCCGTACGCGATCGGCGACCGCGAGGGATAGCCGCCCAAAGCCCTTCTGCCCGTCTGGCGTCCGAATCTGCCCCCCGCCCCGCCAACTCGCGGCGGCGCCTGGCCTGAGGGGCACAATGACTGCGCCTGTTCGCCGCGCCGCTTCAGCGGGCGGCCGGGCGTTCCTGACCGATGGCGGCGCGGACGCGGGCCATGTCGAACTTCGCCTGGCGCGAATCGGTGTAGATTCCATTGACCTCCTGCTCGACGTCGGTCAGTTGCGTGTAGCAGAAGCCGACCGGTTCGGGGAGGGCGACGATGGCGGCGACCAGCTCTTCGAGGCGGCGGAGGAACTCGTCGGGCGTCTTGGGGGCGTCGCCGTACCCCCAGTCATTGTCGCGGGCCTGCCCGCCCGCGGCTTTCCACTTGATGCCGCCGAACTCGTCGATGAGAACGGGCTGGCCGGCGTAGGGGGCGGCCTCGCCGAAGGCCTGCTGGACGCGGTCGAGGTTGCCGTCCTGGCGGGCGGCGGCCGTGCGCGCCAGCCCGGCGCCGGTCTGATCATAGCAGTGCACGGTCCAGAGGTCGGTGCGGGCATGGGCGCCGCCGCTGGAGGTGTGGACCGGGCGGGTGGCGTCGAGGGCACGCGTCAAGGCATACGACTCGGCGAGCGTGCGGCCGAACTGTTCCTCGTCCTGGATCCACCAGGCTTCGTTCCACGGGGTCCAGGTGATGATCGAGGGGTGGTTGCGGTCGCGCAGCAGGATCTCGCGCCATTCGCGCAGGAAGTTGTCGCGTCCCTCGGGGCTGCTGGGGTTGCATCCCCACGATGACGACTCGCCCCAGGTGAGGTACCCGAGGCGGTCGGCCCAGTAGTGGAAGCGCGGCTCGAAGACTTTCTGGTGCAGGCGGGCGCCGGTGAAGCCGGCGGCCATGGCCAGCTCGATGTCGCGGCGCAGGGCGTCGTCGGTGGGCGCGGTCCAGACGCCGTCGGGGTAGAAGCCCTGATCGAGCACCAGGCGTTGGTAGAGGGGGTGGTTGTTGAGGAAGATGCGGTTGCCCTCGATGTGGATCTTGCGCAGGCCGGCGTAGGAATGCACGCGGTCGGTGACGGCACCGTTGCCGTCGAGCACTTCGAAATCCAGGTCGTAGAGGTGCGGCGAGTCCGGCGACCACGGCCGCGGGTCGGCGATGTGGAGGGTGAGGGGGACGCCGTTGGCCTGGGGGGCTGTCACGGCCGCGATCTCGGCGCCGTGGCTGCGCAGGACGGCGCGCAGGGCGTGGCCGGCCGACACCGCCCAGAAGCTCGGCACAATGTGGAGGGCGGCCCTGTCGAGGTCGGGCAGAATCTGCGCGTCGCGCAGGCCGCCGGCCGGCACGGCTTCCATCCAAACCGTCTGCCAGATGCCGGTCACGCGTGTGTAGTGGCAGCCACGCGAGTGAGGCCAGGGACTCTGCTTGCCGCTGGGCTGCAGACCGCTGCGCGTGTTGTCGCGGACACAGAGCACCAGATCGTGCGTGGCGCCGGGGCGGACGAATCGCGAGAGGTCAACGGCGAACCCGCACTGTCCGCCGGCGTGGCGGCCGGCCAGCTTCCCATCAATGAAGACATCGCACAGGTAATCGACCGCGCCGAAATGCAGCAGGATGCGCTCCCGCCAGTCGGAGGGAATGTCCAGCGTGCGGTGATACCACATCATCTCGATGAAGTCGGTGTGGCCGACGCCCGAGAGCCGGCTCTCCGGGCAGAAGGGGACGGTGATCGCCTGCGCGAAGCCATGGCTCTCCCACAGACGGCGCGAATGGCGGTCGGCGCCGCCGCGCAGCATCTCGGCGGCGTCGTAGCCGGACCGGCCCAGATCCAGCTCGCAAGTCCACGTGCCGTTGAGGTTCACCCAAGGCTCGCGAATGAACTGCGGACGGGGGTGCTCGGGGCGGGGGAGGTCGCAGGTGAGCATAGGGAAAACACCGGGATGAGGGATGAAAGGTGACGGATGAGAGGTGAGGTGGGGGCCGTGCACGCACGTTTCACTCATGCTTTGGGTCGGGACGGTCGTCGCCCACCGTCAGCCGGGGGACATGGCTGATGCCGCCGGTGTCCGAGGGGATGCGGTTCTCGCGTCCGGCGAGGATGTTTGGGTCGTAGCCGTTGCCGAGGATCGTTGCGGCCTCGAGGCTGCCGGCATAGGCGGCCTTGATCCGCCGCTCGGTGCCTGCCGTGAAGAGATTGCCGAGGTAGCTGCCGTGCGTGCCGGAGGCCGTGATGTGGAACCCGACCACGGTGTTGTCGAAGGTGTAGTTGTTGGAGTAGACGCGGCAGCCGGTGAAGCGGTTGAACGGTCTGTTGACCACGAAGCCGTAGCACTCACGGCCCTCGTCGAACGGCGCGTCGGCGTAGCACTGGCTGTACGAGTCCCCCCAGCCGTTGCAGTAGAAATTGCGCTTCAGCGGGCCGTGCGCCGGGACGCTCCACACGTGCACCTGCGAGAAGTCATTCGAGCTGCTCTCGGCGGCCACTCCGGTCTCATACCCGATGATGACGACTTGGCTGACATAGCTGTCGGTGACCTGCTCGTAGTGGAGCCCGACGCTGCCGGGAGCATGCCGCGTCTGCATGTCGATGGCGCAGCGCACGCCGCGGACACTCACCTCGTACCCCCAGGTCTTCTCGCCGACGGGCAGGCCGATGTAGATGCCTTTGCGCAGGCAGTCCACAATCTCGATGTCCGCGATGTCCATCCGGCAGGCGCCGGGGACGTGGATGCCGATGAGGTCTTGTTTCCCGCCATCGATCATCCCGCCGGAGATGCGCCCGCCCCAGGCATGGGTCTGGCAGCGTTGCTTGCGGATCATAGCCTCGCCCGCGAAGCGCGGCATGGCCACGATGCGCGCCCCGGGGTCAAGCAGCAGGCTGACTCCCGTCGGCAGCTCCAGCGTCCGGCTGACCCTGTAGATGCCGGCCGGCAACCGCAGGCCGGCCACCCCGGCCGCGGCGAGCCGGGCGAAGGCCTCTTCAAAGATGGGGGAGTTGTCCGTGACGCCGTCGCCGGTTGGCGCGGACGCTGTCTTCCCGTCCGGGATCGCGGTTGTTGCCATGTCAGTGTCTCCTCTGGGTGTATCGGCCAACAATGGCCGGCCACAGTCACAGGTGCGTTGGCCGGGCGGTGACTGGCCACGGTTACGGTGCCGCGGCCTCCGCGCCGCGCTCTGTGGGGGTGGTCTCGCGGCGGGCGGTTGCCAGGCGGGCGGCGAGTTGGTCGTCGGGCAGGGGGGTGCCGGCCAGCGGCACGAGCCAGCCGCTGTCGCCGTCCTGCGTCCACGGCTTCAGGGCGGCGGTGACGTCCTGGCCGTTCAGCGTCACCTGCGGCTTTGCCTTTGTGCCGGTGATGAACAGCACCGTGGCCGCCTCGACCGTATCTTTGGGAGCATACGCACCGCCGAAGGCGTGGTACCGGATGCCGATTTCCTGCGAGCCTTTCACCGCCCACCGGCCCATCGAGCAGGCCCCGTCGGCCCGGATCTTCACGCCCCCCGGTTCGCTGAACCGGTAGTCCAGGTAGTTGGGCAGCAGGTTCGTCGCCACGTAGATGCCCTGCTTCGGGAAGGCCTGCAGGAACAGGTTCAGCTCGGGATGCCGGCGGCCGCGCTCGATCACCGCCCCGTGCTTCTCAAGCCGGCCCCGGCCCATCTGGCTGAGCGGGGTGTCCTGCCAGAGCTGCCGCTGCCTGGCGTCGGCACAGGGATCCCGGCCGTTGACCGTGAAGGTGTCCCAGTCCGCCACCAGCGTGTCGCCACCGCTGCTGTACACAAAGGACGCGTTCTCCTCCTTCAGTTCGGTCTTGCGGATGTGCTCCCGGAAGGCGTCGAAGCTGCCGTACTCCTTCTCGTCGCCCATCTCGACTGCGAAGCCGGTGCGGGCCGTCGCGAACCGGCCGGCAGTCTCCTCCGGGATGACCGCGTCACGACGGTAAAGGAAGGCATGGATCAGCAGGGCGGGCTGAATGTTGGTCTCGCCATGGTGGGCAGGCTCCTGCGGGATGCCAGGTTCCAGGCGGATTTCGCTGTCCCGCCCGAGATCCGTGGATGGCAGCGGGCGGATGGCCAGATAACTGACGCCGTCATGGACCAGGATCACCTGCCCGAAGGCCGCCGTGGCCGGCAGGGCGTCAATCCTCCGATCATCGACAAACACGGACCAGGTCGGGCCTGCCCCGCCGAACCCCTCGTAGTTGAAGAGGGCGGCGGTGCACTGAAGGCTGGTGATCGCCTTCTGACTGGCCAGGTACTCAGCGTTGGGCCGGGCCAGCATGAGCAGCTTGTTGCGGTGTTGACAGGTGCGATACCTGCCCTGCTCACTGATGACGCCGGCGCCGTCCTCGGCGATCCGGGTCTGGTTGAAACCCATGCGCAAGTCCAGCGTCCCGATGTCGCGCATCGAGGCCGGCAACTCGGGCCTGCGGCGCCACTGGCCGAGGACGTGAATGCGCTGGGGCGTCAGCCGGATGCTGGACAGGCCGTAGTTCTCGCCGAAGTACGTCGTCACCCAGTCGCCGTCAGCCACGACCTTCTTCTCGACGATCGAGTACCAGGGCAGCGGCTTCCCGTCGATCATCTCGGCAAACCAGGGGTCGGCCCACGGGCCGGACAGACTCTGCAGCGCGACCTCGGAGGGCGGATAGTCATGGCCCCAGGCGCTGAGCGGACGCGGCTTGCCGGGCATCTTCAGCTCCAGGAAATGCCCGGTCTCGACATCGCACAGCGCGCCCTGCGGGGAGAGGACGTGCAGGATGTGGTAGAGCCCGTCCTGCACGCCGAGCACGTGCTCATAGTAGGTCCGGCTGGCCGGGCCCAGGAGTCTCTTCAGGTTCGGATGGTAGCCGTTGGCCAGGTCATTGACCGTCTTGGTGATGATGCTCCAGCCGGCCATCCGGTCCTCCGGCTGTTCACAGTAGTCGGCAAACAGCTTGTTGCCCGCCGTGGCAATGGCCCAGTAGTAGTGATCAATGTACTCCTGGCCGACGCCGGCATTGTGCGTCCACAGCCAGAACGGGAACTGCATGAGCCCGGCGCGGCCGTCGGCCATGGCGCGCTCGCTGCGGATGATCTGGCCGCAGAGCAGGGCGCCGGACGAGGCGCTGGAGTTGAAGTTCGCCGTGCTCATCTCGCGGGTGAAGCCGGAACGGTAGAAGCTCTTGTTGCCGCGCCAGTCGCCGGTCAGGCGGTAGTACGTGTCCCCCTGACCCCATTCGGCGACCTTGCCGTCCCGGCTCTTGCCGACGCGCGGATCGTCCACCATCGGATGGACGAGCTTGCCGGAGGTGTTGTCATACTGCCGGCGCAGCACGGGATCGAGCTCGGTCTCGCGGTCGGGCATGAGCCAGGCCGTCCAGCTGCGCAGGATCGAGTCCCGCACAGGGGGCGGGATGGCCTCGCGGTAGTTGTACCACCAGGTGACCGTCTGCTGGCCGGTCAGATGGCCCTGCCAGGAACGCGGCCGTTCCCCGTGGATCCAGTCGAGCCAGGCGAGATAGACCGCATAGTCGGCATCGAAGGCTTTGCCCTCGGCCTTCGCCGCCCGCTCGCCCTCCTGCCGGGCCCGGTCAATGACATGGCCCGGAACCACCCGGTAGTAGAACGGCTTCACCTCGCCGCCGCTCTCCAGGCCCATGAGCTGCCGCACATGCGCGTACTGCCACTCCGGCATCCAGTCCGGCCTTGCCATGAACCGCTCATTGAGCCGGGCAACGTCCTCGGGCCCCGGCACGACCGCGGTCGGCGAGCCCAGCGGGCTGCCCGCATGCGCCGCCGCCAGAGCCGGAACATCGGCCGCAGCCGGCAGACTGACTTTGCCGCCTGAACCCGGCTTCAGCGTCACCAGCAGCTGCGGCGAGCGGACGAGGATCGCGCGCGGGCCCGTGCCGTTGGCGAACTCATACGCCCCCTCGTAGAAGCGCATGTCATACACTTCCCACTTGGCGATGATGAAGCCGCAGTCGGACAATCGGCGAAGCCGCTCGCCAAGCGTCCCGCCGTACGCCTCGTCGGTCAGCACCGCGGCGACATCCAGCCGGCCGTCAGGATGGTAGGAGGAGACCTCGGCGGGCCCGAGCTGTGCGGGAAAACGGTCCGCGGCTGTATCGGAGGCCCCGAACCGTTTCCAGTAGACGGCGCCGTTCACCGCCGCGTTGTAGGTCGGCCCGGTTGCGGAGTCCGCAATCCAGGGCCTGCGCAGGACGTGGGCCACGGCGTGCCAGCCGGGGCGTCGCTCGCGGTACAGCTTGTCGCAATTCCAGTTCATGCGGTAGCGGTAGCCATCGGCGCTGGGGAAGTCAACCCGCCCCTGGGGCCAGATCTCCTCGTCGAGATACGGCAACACGAGTTCTGCCTTCTCGACCGTCTTGCCGGCGGCCAACGCCTCGGCGATCTTTTCGGCGGCGCCAGGGAAACGAACCAGCAGGCTGCGGTGCACCGCGTCGAAGCAGAGCGGCCCCGGCTTCACACCGTCCCACACCGCCGTCTGGCCACGGTCCTTGACCACGCTGTCGACCTGCGTTCGGACCCCATCCTCGGCCACGGGGATCGGGCAGTCCCAGTGGGCGCGGAAACCGCTCATCCCGGCGCACTGGACCTGGTCGATCGTGAGCGTCTCGGCGGACGCGGCGCCCACGGCGAGGGCCGAAAACGCCACACCTATCGATGCTGTTGCCATTGCGAACACACGCGTCATGACAGGCTTCCCTCGTTGGTTAGGTTGGCGGCCAATCGTAGCCCCCACGGTCACTGCGGTGCGGCATTCGTGCCGGCGGGCAAGAATGCCCGCCCACGGTCACTGCGGTGCGGCATTCGTGCTGGTGGCCCATAATGGCCCGCCCACGGTTACTGCGGTGCGGCATTCGTGCTGGGGCCCATAATGGCCCGCCCACGGTTACTGCGGTGCGGCATTCTTGCCGCACATTTCCTGCACCCACTCGTTCATCCGCAGGCAGCGCTCACGGGTTAGGGGCTGCCTCCGCCCGGTATAGGAAAAGGCCGAGAGCACCAGCAGCCGCCCTTGGGCACACAAGTCGAAGTAGACGCCGGACGGCTTATACAACGGCGGAAACCCGTCCGGCTTGAGCAGGATCAGGCTCCCATGCTCCTGCGCCATCACCAGCGCCGCGATGGCCTTCTCGCCTGGCGAGAGGAACGGCGAAACCATCACCGCCCCGGCGGCCGTCTGCTCCGCCACATCTGCCTTCAGTGACTCCATCTCCTCCGGGGCAACGCTCCGCGACACCTGTACCGGCAACAGCACGGGCTTGTCCAGCAGGAACAGGTTGCCGTACCCGGCCCAGGTCATACTGGTTGGAAGGCGCGGACTGTCGAGGCGGTTCACCCTCACGAACAAGTCCGGATGCGCCTTGCGGAGGCAATAGCGCCGCGGGTTGTCGCGAATGTAGTGGCGCTCCGTCTGAAGGGTGTCGGAACACATGACGATGCGGTCATTGTAGCCCTCCTCCCAGACGTCGAGCGTGGGGTTGTTCAAGAGCCTGCGGAGTTCCGAGGTGGCGCCGCTCTTGTAGCCGCGAATCGTCAGGCCCACGGGTTTCGGGAGCGGCTCCTTTACATACACGATGCCGTGCAGGTGATCGGGCATGACCACCAGGGTGTTGGTCTCGATGCCGGGACGATGCTTCGGGATTTCCAGCCAGCGCCGCCGCACGACCTCGCCGGCCGGCGAGAGCTGCACCCGGTCGTCGCGGCAGGAGCCGAACAACGGGCGGCGGCCCGCTGTTGTGAGCGTGATCATGTAGAACCCCACGCGGGTGTAGTCGTGAGCGAACATCCGCTTGTTCTGCATGACAAGTTCCTTGGCGGCCAACGGTTGGCGGCCAACAATGCCCGCCCACAGTTACCTGCGGCGCGGCATTCTTGCCGCACATCTCTCCGGCACTCTTGCCGCACAGCCCACAGACTGCCCGCCCACCGTTACTGCGGCGCGGCATTCTTGCCGCACAGCGCGGCTGGCAACCGTGCCCCGCGCTACGCGCGCCGCCGCGGACGCCGCAGCAACCCCAGCCCGGCCAGGCCGAACACCGCCAGCGTCGCCGGTTCGGGGATGGGCGCCAGGGTGACGTCGTTGCCGCTGCCGCCCAGGTAGCTGATCACGAACTTCTGCCCCAGGAGGGCGAACTTCGTCCCCTCGGACAGACCAAGGAAGATTCCGGACACCGGATCCGTGTCGTCGTTGGCAATGATGGTCAGCACGTCGCCGAGCGAGATGCCCGAGACGCTGATGATGTCAAGGACGGGATCATTGAGCAGCGTGACCGTGCCGGTGACGTTCACCTGGTCGTGGAACCCGGCCCCGTCGCCGGCGGTCGGACCCTCGATCTCAAGCTCCAGCGTGGCACCGTCCAACGTGTAGTCGCCCACCACATTCTGGATGCCCGGCGAGAGGCCGGGGGCGTGGGTGCCGCCCGCACCAACCGTGACCGGCGCCTTGACGGTTCCCACCCCGCCCAGCCTGCCGCCGTCCTCGACCGTGATGGCCGATGCACTCACCGTCCCCGCCGCCTGCAGAGTCAACGAACCGGTCGCCGACGTGATCAGGACGCTGCCCAAGGTACTGCTGCGCGAAACGTAGAAGCCGGTGGCGCTGGCGGAGCCGGCCTTGTAGAAGCCCACTGTCCCCGCCGTGGTCAGCGTTGTCGGCGCCGTGATAGTCATGATGTCAACGCCATCCGTCGATGGGCCGACCGCGGCAATCCCGGCATTGCCGACGCCGGGGGCAAACTCGGTTCCCGCAGAACCGCCGCGGAAGGGCTGCACGGTCTTGTTGGCGTTTGTGTTGGACCACTCGATGTTGAAGTACTTGCTGGGATCCGTCCCCAGACTGACATACTTCAGGACCACGTTCCCATCGTCGGTGACGTTGCCGCTGTCAATGCCGATGACGACATTGCGGTTGCGGTCGGCGACGTAGTTGTCAATGCCCTGGATCGTGATGGTTTCGGCCGTGGCGGCGCTGCCGTCCCCCAGGATCAGCCGGCTCCCGGCGGTGTTCTGCTGGATGATGCCGCACGCCTTCGTCGGATTGTCGCTCAGGCCGGCATCCACCAGCCCCTCCAGCGTCGCGCCTCCCAGCAGTGTCAGCTTTGCCCGGAAATCCACGTTACAGTCGTTGTTCGGCCGCACGGAATTGACCTGGAACCGCCCGCCGTTGCCTACCGTCAGGGCATTCCCGGCATCGCCCACGGAGAATCCCCCGTTGCGGTACTGGTTCCACGTCAGGCTCTGGCCCGAACCCACGGTGAAGGACTGGTCCCACGTGTAGAGCACGTCACAGGCGGCCATGGTCACCCCGGCGTTGCTGCCCAGGCTGAAGTCCGACCACCGCCAGTGGCCGCCGTTGGCCACAGCCAGCGTGTTCCCAGCGTTGATGGTGACGCCGCCGGTCGGCGTGTGACCACGCACCGCCGACAGGAAGTCCGCGTTTGCGCCCCCGCTGTAGAGGATCTTGCTCGACCCATTGATGGTCAGGCCAGCCACATCGAAGTTCGCCCCGCCATTGTTCAACGTCACGTAGCCGGTGCCGCCCAGCGTCAAGGTCTTTGTCGGTCCGCTGACCGTGCCGGAGATCACGTTGACGTTGTGGGTCAACCCGGTGCCAGGGCTGTAGTACTGGCTGTCGTAGTTGATCGTTGAACTCTGCGCTAGGGTGACCGTGTTCTGCAGGTTGAAGGTCAGGTAGCTGCGGTCGGTCACGGACTGCCCCTTGACCGTCAACGTCCCCCCGTCTAGGGTGAGGGTATTCGTGAAGTTGACATTGGCCGAGGACCCCGTCTGGATCAGGTCCAGCGTGCCGCCGCTGGATCCCACTGCCAGCGGGCTGGTCAGACTCACGGTGCCCGGCCGGGCGCCCCCGGTGAAGTTGAACCACAGGGTGCCCCCATTGAGGGTGAGCGCGGCGGCGCCAAACGAGTACGCGTTGTTGCCGCTGGTGTCAAACCGGATCGTTCCGCCGGAGAAGCTGAACGGGCCGCCCGTCGTTGTGATGTCGATGGCGCCCGGCCGGACGGTGCCGCTGACGCTGATCGGGTTGGTGTTGCTGCCGCCGCTGAAGGTTACGCTGTCGCCGTCGGCAAACAGCCCATTGCCGCCGCTCCAGTTCGCGGTCGCGGTGTTCCACACGTTGCTCACGCTGCCGGTCCAGGTCTCGCTGTCGGCGTGGCCGAGGGGCAAGGCCACGATGAGCGAAAGGATGGCGACGGAGGCGAGAAGGGGGCTGCGGAGATGACGGTTCATGGCGGGACTCCTTTGCGGGTTGCGGGCCTGGGGGGTGCGAGTGAGGGTCAAGGGGTGGCGTAACGCTTCCATGGCGGCGCTCCTGGTTCCGGGGGGCGGTTGCCGTTACGGGTTTTCAGTCCGTGACGTAGACGGCGACGCGTCCGTAGTTCGTCGTGTAGTCTTGGTAGTACGACATGGAGGCGCCGTTGGCCAGGCGCATGCCGTGTCCCAGGCTAACGTTGTAGATCGGATACCAGGGGATGCGGTAGCCTTGCGGTTGCACCCACACCTGGGTGGGGAACGAGACGTGCCAGCCGTAGAAGAGGGTGCCCTCGCGGCCCACCCAGCTCCCATGCCCGTCGGTGGCCATCACGTTCATTCCCTGGCAGGTCAGGTTGCTGGCTGGGGCCCTGGAGTGCGGCTGCCACTGCCCGGACCGGCTGCCCTGGTCGTACGAGAAGACCACTGGGCCGAGGCTGTCGCCATGCTGTTCCCACATCGCGTGCATCCGGTAGATCGTGTAGCCCACCCGGCTCATCCGGTTGTCGTCATCGCCGATCGGCGACAACCCGGCCAGGTAGTAGTCAATGCCGCTCGATCCGGTGCTGTAGTACCAATAGTTGTTGGCCGCGCCCCGCCCGATGCGTGCGCCGCTCGGGCAGTAGAGCAGGTTGCCGGTTCGGGTGATCTGCTTGTTCGCGATCGGGACGCGAAGGTAGTTCCCGTAGAAATCGAAGGGCCAGTCAAACGGCGTGCCCGGCGTGCCGGCCGTCGCCTTGGCCCCCCAGTTGACGTTATTCAGCCAGAGGGCGGGTTCGCCCTTGTTGACCCCCGGCGGCAGCAGGCCGTCGTGATCATCGGCAAAGGTGACCGCGCCGAGGTAGACCTGCCGCTGATTGTTCAGGCAGACGACGCGCCGCCCGCGTTCGCGCGCCTCCCGCAACGCGGGCAGCAGCAGCGCCGCCAGAATCGCGATGATCGCAATCACAACCAGAAGCTCGATGAGCGT
This sequence comes from Lentisphaerae bacterium ADurb.BinA184, assembly GCA_002068325.1. Lineage (GTDB taxonomy): Bacteria > Verrucomicrobiota > Lentisphaeria > Oligosphaerales > MVZH01 > MVZH01. The sequence goes on from MVZH01000057.1 coordinate 14,887, forward strand.
GAAACGGCACTTCATACGTTCAGTCTTCGCGTTGGCCGGTTTCCCGTGCGTCGTTGCCCATCCCCGGGATCACCGGCGGAGACCGCCGGCGCCAGGAGCCACGACCCACGGGTGCCTCGTGCTTTCGTTGCCGGAACCACCGATCACGGGTCACCGATCACCGATCACCGGTTTCCGGCATCACCGGCGGAGTCCGCCGGCGCCAAGCTCCGCGCTACGCCCGCCGGCGCTGCCGCCGCAGCAACCCCAGCCCGGCCAGGCCGAACACCGCCAGCGTCGCCGGCTCGGGGATCAGACTCAGCGTCAGGTTGCCTCCGGCCAGCGAGAGCTCGTACTTGGGCGGCAGGGCCAGGTTCTCCCAGCCGGTCACCGAGCCGGTCGCGGTCAGGATGTCGGGCCACACGGTCACCGGCGTCGGCGAGTAGCCGTTCAGGTACGAGAGGGTGAGCTGGGCCCCGGGTTCGAAGACTACATCGCCGACCACGTTCAGCACATCGTAGTCCGTGCCGGCAACCGCATCGCCCTGCATCTCGATGACCAGTTCGCCCGTGCTGCTGAAGGTGACCGTGGTCGGGGTCGTCGCGGTGCCCATAGTCAGAATTCCGGGGCTGTTGCCGGGGTTGACGGTTCCGCTGACATTGATGGTCGGCGTGTCAAACGTCCCGATGCCGCTCAGCGTCCCGCCGCTGATCGCGGTCAGCGACGACGCCTGCACCAGACCCGCCGCAACCAGCGCAAACGCCCCGCCATTGTCGACGACCACCGCGCCCAGGGCGCCGCGCTGGTTGGTATTGATCTCGTTGTAGAACCCGACCGTGCCGGCGGTGGTGAGGGTTGCGGGCTTCGCAAACGTGGCGACCGGGCCGGTCGAAGCGCCGACCACAGCCACCCCGCCGCTGCCGGCCAGCGGCGCGAACTCCGTGCCGCCGCTCGTCTCCTTGAAGGCGACCAGGGGCGCGCTGAATTCGGATCCGCCGTTGCTCCAGCCGATGTTGAAGTAGTTGCCCGCGGCGGCGTTGGTGTTGGCGTACTTCATCGTCACGTTGCCATTGTCCGTGATGTTGTTGGCAAAGCCGAGGTTGAAGCTGTCGGTGTCCGCGCCGTGGTTGCCCTGTACCGTGACCGTGCTGGCGCTGCCGTCACCAAGCGTCAGCGTGCCGCCCGCGGTCGTGTCGCGGATGATGCCGCCCGGATTGCCGCTGCTGTTGACGCCGACGATGGTCGCCCCGTTCAGGAGCGTCAGGTTCCCTCGTAGGGTTTCGCGCACTTGGCTGCCGACGGTGTACTGCATGGTGCCGCCGTCGCCGATCACGATCGCATTGGGGGAATCCACGGTGTAGTAGGCGCGCCAGGGCATGGCGTTGAACTGGGTCAGGCCGCTGGCGGCGCTCACCGTGAGATTGCCGTTCGAGATCCGGACGAAGGTGTCGCGGTTGCCGCCGGTATCCTGTGCAATCGTCAGCGTGCCGCCGCCCAGCCAACTCACGGCGGTCGTGTCGTAGACCGGGCCGTTCGAGGCATTCGTCCCCTGGAAGGCCAGCGTCGAACCCACACCCATGGTCAGCACGCCGCCGTTGGCCTTGACCTGGCTCAGCGGGTTGACCCCATTGCTCGACCTGAGGTACAGGCTCGACCCGGCGCCGACGTTGAGACTGGCCAGATTGATCGACGTGGCCGTGGCGTTGGAGATCACGAACCCGCCACCGCTCCCGGCTGAGGCCAGGTTCAGCGTGTAGGCCGTGCCTGAGATGTTGGGCGACAGCGCGATGGCGTGCGCGGCGCCGGACGGCTTGGTGGTGTTGTTGGTGATGGTGGCGTCGGTGGTCAGGGTCACCGTGCCGCTGGTGAAATTGTAGGTTGCGCCGTTGCCGTTCGGTGTGCCCGTGACCCCGGTGACCGTCAGGTTGCCGCCCAGGGTGGGCGCGCTGAGCGTATTTTCCAAGCTATTCGAACTCCCGGAGAAGTCGATGGTGCCGCCGTCGGCATCGACCGTGATGCCGCTGGTGAACGTGATGGTCGGGTTGTAGTGTCCGGCTCCGGTGTGTTGGAAGCGCAGGGTGCCGCCGCTGAGCACGGTGGTTCCGCCGAGACTGCGGTCCGACGGGGCGCCGCCGCCGCTGTTGTGGGCGATCTGCAGGACGCCGCCGTCGATCTGCGTGTTGCCGGTGCTGTCCAGCCCGGTGTAGGCCTGCCCCACTGCCAGCGTGCCCGCACCGCTCTTGGTGAGTGTACCGTTGCCGCCGAGGTTGCCCCCGTCGAGTGTGTAGGTGCCGGAGGCCGCTGAGACCGTTGTGGACAGCGGCGTCACGCCGGTGGCCTGGATGGTGACCGTGCCGCCGGAGGTGCTGTCGAAGACCGCGGCGTCCACGCCGCCGTCGACGTACTTGGTCGGGTTGGGCGATCCCCCAAGCCAGTTGTCGCTTGTGGTATCCCAAGTTCCAGTGGTAATGTTCCAGGTCACGGTGGCCGCTTGGAGGATGGAAGAGAGAAACGCGGCGAGGCAGACGGCGGCAGTGATGACGGCATTGCGGAGGTGACGGTTCATGGCGGGAGTCCTTTCCTGGGGCTGGGGGTGAAGGGTTCGGGCCGCGGAAACACGACGGGTCGGCATGATGGGATCCTCCTTGCTGAGCTGAAGGGCCTTGGTCGGAATGTCAGCCTGATGGAACATGGCTGTCGCTTTCGGATGTCATCGCCCACTGTGCGGGGCGCCGTTCAGATGATCTCCAGCTGGTCTCTCCCAGGCAGGGCGGGGAAGGGGGCGTGCGGTTCGGCCTGGTACCAGAAGGCGGTCGAGGCGATGTCGTCCTGGGCCGGCAGGTAGCGCCCGCCCGCCCGCCAGCCGAGGGCCTGGATGGTGGCGGCGAAGTCGGCCTTGAAGCGCACCGGGTCCATGATGTGCCAGCGGTAGAGGCTGAAGCGGGTGTTGGCCTGGTAGACGCCGTCGGGGCGCGCCACGTGCGCCAGCCCGGCGTAGGCGGTGGTGAACTCCTGGTACTGTTTCGTGCCCTTGTTCTCGAAGTTGTACGAACCGCAGAAGTAATCCTCCGTGCCGGTGCCGCAGATCGTCGGGAAGCAGTCGCCGCCGTGCTCCTTGACGTGGCGGCCGACCACCCCGCCGGGCAGGTCGCCGTCGAGGTAGAACTTGATCTCGCCCTCGCCCCACCAGCCGTTGTTGTTGACCTGCCAGGCGAGGTAGGTGCCGACGTAGTGCCCGCGGCCGCGAACCCCGTCGAGGATGGTATGTATCTGTTTGTAGGGCAGGGGGTTGCTACGGCGGAACTGGGCATGGAAACAGGCCGCGTCGGCGGGCACCTCGGTCAGCGTGTAGTTGATCTGGTAGAAGATCGTCATGGCCTCGAAGCCGATGTTCTCCATCGTGATCCGGCAGTGCCGGCGGAACGGCATCTCCCAGTAGCAGTTGAAGGCGTTGCCGGGATTGACGCAGACCGGCAGGGAGTTCAACGGCGCGAAGGTGTGGTAGCTGGTGTAGGCGCCGGCGAAGAAGTCGCCGACGGGGACTTCGACCGACGGCGTCTCCTCGCCGTCCCAGTAGAAGCGCAGGATGGTGAAGCGGTAGTTGCCGCTGGGGGTCATCCAGATCTGCTGGATGGCGCCGGGGCCTTCGAGGTCGGCCAGCACCAGGGTCTCCCCGGGCTTGATGCCGACGCACGGCCGCACCTTCCAGCCCGTGCCGAGGTCGCGCGAACAGCCGTGGCTGGGATCAACGTGGCGTCCGCCCTGGCCCTTGCCGCCGGTCGGGTTCTCCGCCGAGCAGGAACGGGTCTCCGCATCCGAGAGCCGGGAGAGGTTGCCGAGGTGAAGGCCGAGACCGTTGAAGGGCTGTGGCATGGGCGCGCGTCTCCTTGTCGTCTTACGTCTGTGCGGGTCAGCATTCCGGCGGGAAGGCGACGACCTCGGCGATCGTGGCGGCACCGGTGAGGATCATGAGCAGGCGGTCGAAGCCCAGCGCCGACCCGGCACAGCGGGGCAGCAGCCCCGCGCGGAGGGCGGCGAGGAAGTGCTCGTCCAACGGGTAGGCGGAGCGGTTTTGCGAGGTCCGCAACTCGGCGGCGGCGCGGAAACGGCGCTCCTGCTCGGCGGCGTCGGTCAGCTCGGAATACGTGTTGGCGATCTCCAGCCCCCCGATGTAAAGCTCCCAGCGCTCGACGCGCGCCGGGCAGTCGGGCTTGGGGCGGGCGAGCGCGCCCTGTGCGGCGGGGTAGTCGAAAACCACCGTGGGCCGCGGGAAGCCGAGCCGGGGCTCGATGCGCTCGACTAGCCGCTGCTCGAACGATCCCTCGGCGAGCGCCGCCTCGACGGAACACCCGCCCCACTGCGCAAACAGGGCGTCGAGGGTCACACACTCCCATTCGCCGCCCAGGTCGAGGACACGGCCGTCGCGACGGCCGCGCGGGGTTCCATTCACGGCGACGGCGGCCGCCCGCACGAGGGCGCGGGCGTCGTCGAGGATGTCGTGGTAGTCGGCGTCGGCACGGTACCACTCCAGCATGGTGAACTCGGGCAGGTGGCGGGCGCCGCGCTCGCCCTGCCGGAAACAGGGCCCCAGCTGGAAGAGCCGGCGGGCCCCGGCGGCGAGCAGCCGCTTCATGTGCAGCTCGGGCGAGG
>MVZH01000058.1 GCA_002068325.1 Lentisphaerae bacterium ADurb.BinA184
CGCATCCAGTTCACGCCCGACCTCATGCCGTCGGACGTCACCGGCACGGACATCATCCAGGAGAACCCGCAGACCGGGCGCAAGGAGTTCGTCTTCGTGCCGGGGCCGGTCTTCGCCAACCTGGTCCTGGCCGACGAGATCAACCGCACCCCGCCGAAGACGCAGGCGGCGCTGCTGGAGGCCATGCAGGAACGCCAGGTCTCGGTGGGCAACCGCAAGTACCCCCTCGACCTGCCGTTCTTCGTGCTGGCCACCCAGAATCCCATCGAACAGGAGGGCACCTACAACCTGCCCGAGGCCCAGCTCGACCGCTTCATGTACAAGATCGTGGTGGACTACCCGCGGGAGGACGACGAGGTGGAGATCGTCCGCCGCACCACCGCCAACCGCGAGGTCCGGCTGGAAACAGTCCTGGACCGCCAGACCATCCTCCGCTACCAGCGTGTCGTGCGTGAGGTCCTCGTGCGCGACGACCTGTACGACTACGCGGTGCGGCTGGTGCGCGCGACGCGCGTGAGCCAGGACGGCGCCCTTCCCTTCGTGCGCGAGTGGGTCGCCTGGGGGGCCGGGCCGCGGGCCTGCCAGAACCTCATCCTGGGGGCCAAGGCGCACGCCTTCTTCGAGGGCCGGCCGCACATCACCACGGCCGACATCCGCGCCGTGGCCAAGCCGGTCCTGCGGCACCGCGTGATCGTCAACTACGCCGCCATCGCCGAGGAGATCACCTCGGACCGGGTGGTGGAGACCGTCCTCGAAACCGTGCCGGCGCCGGCCGACCGGGCCGCCCGCGGATGAGCGACGCCGGGGCACGCCCGCCCCGCGCGACGCCGCCTGTACGGACCGCCTTGCCCCGTGGGAACGCCCTCCAACCATGACCCGCAGCCCTGACATCGGCAAACTGCTCAGGCCCGAGGCGCGCGAGGCGCTGCAACACCTCGAACTGTATGCGCGTCGCACGGTTGATGGCACCCTGCACGGCATCCACCGCAGCCGGCGCAAGGGCGTGTCGTCCGACTTCGACCACCACCAGAACTACCTGCCCGGCGACCCGCTCAAACACGTGGACTGGAAGGCCTCGGCCCGGCATGACCGGCTCTACGTCAAACGGCACATGGAGGACACGGCGCTCACGGTGCGCCTGGTGGTTGACGGCAGCGGCAGCATGCGGCGCACCAGCAACGGCAGCCCCAGCAAGTACCTTCAGGCCGCCCGCCTGTCGGCCTGCCTGGCCTACCTGGTGGTCAAGGAACATGACCGCGTCGGGCTGACCGTCGCCGTCGCCGGCCAGACGGTGTGGTTGCCGGCGGGATCCGGCGAGACGCACCTGGTGCGGATCCTGCAGACCCTCGCCGCCCACGACGGCGAGGCGACCGACAGCCTGGACGCCTGCCTGCGCGCGGTGCTCGAACGCAACGAGCGGCGCGGCCTGGTCGCAGTGGTGTCGGACCTGATGCTCGATCCCGTTCCCGTGCGGCAGCAGCTCTCCCGCCTCCATGCCCAAGGACATGAAGTGCTGCTGTTCCACCTGCGCGACCCCGGCGAGGAGGACTTTCCTTTCAACCGCTGGGTCGAGTTCCGCAACCTCGAAGTCGCCGGCGCCCGCCTGCGCCTGGACACGGTTCCGCTCAAACGGCTCTACCGCGAGGAGTACCAGGCCCTGGCCGAGTCGTGGCGGCAGTGGACCCGGAAGTACGGCATGCACCTGCTCTCGGTCCGCACGGACGAGGCGATGGAGACCTGTCTGTCGGACTATATCTTCCGTCGCGCCGAGATGGGAAGGTAGGGCGGCGGGGCGACCTCCGAAGGATGGGGGATAGAAAATAGCAGATAGCAGATAGAAAATGGTGGATAATGGACGGCGGGCGGTTGATGGCAGATGTGGCAGATGGTGGATGGTAAATGGGATGACGGTCTGGCGCGTCTGCGATTGGCCATCTGCCCCTTGCGGCCCGTCGTCTGCCACCTACCATCGGCCGTCTGCCTTCCCCTTTTTTTCTATTTTCTATTTGCTATTTGCTATCTGCTATTTGCTATTTGCCATTCCCTCCCCTCGTTCAACCCGTTCCCGGCCCCCCCTTAACCTTTGACCCCCCCAACGCCTCCCCGTGTTCCTCCACCCTCTCATCCTATGGGCCCTGCCGCTGGCCGCCCTCCCGGTCATCATCTACTACCTGATGAGATTCCGGTCGTTGCGGGTGGACTGGGGTGCCACGTACGTGCTCGAGCTGGCCCTGGCCCGCCTCAAGCGCCGCCTGTACCTCGATCAGATTATCCTCCTCGCCCTGCGCGTCCTCGCCTGCGCCGGCCTGGTGGTCGCCTTCGCCCGCCCGGTGGCGCGCGCCGCCTCACGCCGGCTCAGCGGCGGCGGTGTCCACCGCGTCGTCATTCTCGACGTATCCTACAGCCTGCTGGCCGACGCCGGCGGCCGCACCCTGTGGGAAGAGCAGATCGAGTTGCTGGCCCAGCTCCTGGCCACCTGGGGACGCGGCGAGCGCTGGTCGCTCGTGCTGGCCGCCGAGGCCCCCGAGTGGCTCGTGCAAGACGCCGCGATGACCTCGACCGACCACGCCTTGGCCATCCTCGCCGCCGTGCGACCGCGCGAGTGTGCCGCCAACCTGCCCCGCGCCCTCGATGAGGCGGTGCGCCGAACCCAGGGCCAGCCCCTTGAACTCTACCTGTTCTCCGACCGCCAGGCGACAAACTGGACACCCACCGCCGCCTTCCACCCCGCCGGCCCCTTGAACCGTTTCCTCTGGGTGGCCCCCGCCGCCGTCTCCGACCGCAACCTCGCCATCACCCGGCTACAGCCGCGGTTCGACCGCCCGCTGGCCGGACACCCCTGCGGCGTGGCGGTGAGCGTCCGCAATTTCGGCGCCGAACCGGTCGCAGACGCACGTGTGGAGCTGCAGTTGGACGGTGCCCACCTGGCCCGCGAGTCGCTGTCCCTGCTGCCCGGGCAGGAGGCCGTGCTGACGTTCAACCCGGCCTTCGCCGACGCCGGAGACCATTACCTGACCGCCCGGGTCGAGAACGATGTCCTGGCCTACGACAACCTGGCCCACGCCGGCATCGAGGTGGCCGACACCATCCGCCTCGCCGTCTGCCGCGACCCCGCACGGACCGGCAAGTTCGACGGCGCCGCGCCCTTCTTGGACGTCTTCGCCCGAGCCTTGGCCGCCGACGACGACGCCGGCCCGGGGTTGGCCGCCCTCGAACTCCGCGAGATCAATCTCGAGGAGGCTGGAAGCACGAGCACAGCGGCGGCCGACGTGATCATCGTTGACGGTGGAACCCAAGTCTCCCAGCGGGCGGCGGCCGAGTTGCAGCGGGCGCTCGATGCCGGCAGGACTGTCCTGTTCAGCGTGGATGACCAGGCTGATCTGGCGGCGTGGAACCGTCACTTCCCAGCCCCCGACCTGCTGCCGGTCGGGCTGGCGCGGCGCGAACAGCGTCCCCTCGGCGGAACGGCTCCGCTTCTACTCCTGGGCCGTCCCCGACCCAGTTGAACCCCCCGCCGCCGTCCTCCTGCCGTTTGCGGACGGCACGCCCCTGGCCATCGTGCGCCCGCACCACCCCGGCGCCGCCCTCCTCCTGAGCGGCGGACTCAACGGGCTGACCAACAACCTCCTCGTCAGCGACCAGTTCTTCACCGTCTTCTTCAAACTGCTCGGCCACGCCTCCTCGGCCCGCATCCCGCCGCGCACCCTCCGGCGCGGCGAACCCCTCGTCCTCCACCTGAGCGCCCCCCACACGGTGCGCGGGCTGACCTACGCAGTCAACGACGGGCCGATGACCGCCGTGCCCCCCGCCGCAACCGTCACCATCCCCGCCGCCGGCGCCGGGAGCGGCCTGGTCTCCGTGCTCATGGTCCGGCCCGAGGGCAACCGGCGCCTCTGGGCCGGCGTCCAGGGCGAGCGCCTGGACTCGGACATCAAGCCGCTGGCCCCCAACGAGATCGAACAGCTCGCCCGGCGCCTCGGTGCCACCCGCGTCGCCTCGCGGGCCGAACTCGAACAGGCCCTCAAGGACAGCCATCACGGGCGCGAACGCCAACCCTGGGTGCTGGCCGCCACCGTCCTCCTCCTCGTGGCCGAACTGCTCATGGAACTGCGCTTCATCTGAACCGTGCAACCTCTCCGCACAACGGAACTGGAGTGGGTCTTCACCGCCGCGGCCTCGCCACGGTGGCTGCTGCTCGCGGTGCCCGTGCTGCTGCTCGCCGCCGTCTGGCTCTACCGCCGCCAGTGGCGTGACATCCCGCGCCCCCGCGCCGTCGCCCTCCCCCTCCTCCGCGCGCTCCTTCTGGCCGTCCTCGCCGTCCTCATCTTCCGGCCCAATCTCATCTTCCGCGAAATCCTCACCTGGCCGGGCCGCGTCATCCTTCTGGTTGATGACTCCGACAGCATGACGGTCCCCGACCCCGCCTGGCCCGCCGCGGAGGCGCTCCGCGTGGCCCGCCACCTGCGCCCAAGCCTCCTGCCGCGCATCGAGCACGACCGCGCCGCCGCCCTGCTTGACGCCGCCGATGAGGTCGCGCACTTCGCCCCCGTGTCGCAGACCGGCCGCCGCGCCGACGATGCCTTCTGGGAAGCCGCCGGCGCCGCCCGCGCCCGCCTCGGCGAACTCCTCGAACGGGCCGACGCCCGCGGCCTCGCGCCGTCACTCGACCCCCTGTTCACCGGCGAAGCCCATCCCGGCAACCAAGCCTTCTTCCAAGCCCGGCTCGCCCTGCTGACCGCCGCCAGGGAACGCCTCGCCAAGCAGGCGGCCGAGGACGAGGCCGCCGTCCAGTCCGGCCAACCCGCCCTGACCGCCGCCGTCGCCGAGTTCCGCCGGCGCCCGCGCCTCAGCTTGGTCGAGGAAGCCCTCAAGTCCGTTCCGGCCGAGGCGGCGGGGCACCACCTGCAGACCGTGCGTCTGCACGCCCGAACCCCGGAGTCCCCGGCGCCGTCGGGCGACCGCACAAACCTCGCCGCCAAGCTCGAACGCATTCTCGCCGACCCCGCCCGGTCACCGGTCAGCGGCATCATCATCCTCAGTGACGGACAGGACGGGCGCGCCCTCCCTCCCGACGCCCTGACGCAGACCCTCTCGCAGCGGCAGATCCCGGTCTTCGCCGCCCTTGTCGGCTGGTCCGAGGAGCCGCCGGACCTCGCCGTGGCCGACGTGCGGGCCCCGCCATTTGCCGTGCGGGGCCAGCCCTGCCGGGTGCGCCCGTCCCTCAAGCACTCACCGCCCAACCGTGAGCCGGCCCGGCTGGTCGTGCGCCACGGCGCCGACGCCCTGCTTGAGGCTCCCGTCAATCCGGCCGCCAACGTGTGGTCTGCGCCGCGACTCGAATTCGTCCCCGAGGCGAGCGGCCCCTTGCGTTGCACCGTGGCCCTCGAACCCGTGCCAGGCGAAGTGGTGCCCGAGCGGAACAACGCCCGCGACTTCGCGATCGCCGTCCGCGACACGCCAGTCCATATCCTCTTCCTGGACTGGCTGCCGCGCTGGGAGAGCCGCTTCGCCCTGCATGCGCTGCGGGCGCTGCCCTACGCCGAGGTCAATGCCATCATCGGCGTCGTGCAGGACAGGCAGGCGATCCCGCGCGGGGTCGCCAAGGGCGCCTGGCCCGCCGATGACGCCGCGCTGGCCATGTATGACCTGGTGGTGATCGGCGACCTTCCCGACGGCACGCTCGCCCCCGCCGAGCTGGACGCCCTTGACCGCTGGGTGCGCGAACACGGCGGAACCCTGGCCCGCCTCGATGCGGGGGGCCCAGACCGCCCCGACGTCCTGGCCGCCTCCCCGGCCGGGCGCGTGCACCCCCTCACCCGCGCCCTGGCCGCCGGACTCCCCGACGCCCCCGCAGCCGCTGCCGGTGTCTTGATCGCCAGCGGCGATGCCGGCGAGCCCTTCCTCGCGGTCGAAAGCCGGGGCAAGGGCAAGATTCTTCACGTCGCCGGAGACCGTCTGTGGCGGCTGTTCAACGAGCGCAATCTCGACGGCCATACGCAACTGTACACCGAGCTGGTGCGCTGGGCCGTGCAAGGCAGCCTCGGAGGCGACGGCAAGCTCGGGGGCGACGCGCTGGCCAGCCGCGTGAGCCTGCCGCTGCAAGTCTGGGCGCCAGGCTTCCCCGACGGCACCCCCGTCGAGGCGCGCAGCGGCGACAACACCGTGGCCACCGCCGCCCTCCGCGGCGGACGTGCGGAGTTCGCAAACCTCCGCCCCGGCACCTTCCGTTTCCTGGCCCCGGGCCGGCCCGAGGTCTCGACGCCAGACATCGAGATCCTTGACGACTCGCCCGAGCTGAACGCCCTCGCCTGCCGCACCGAGTTCCTCGCCGCCCTCGCCGCCGGCACCGGCGCCGAGACGGGAGGCCTGCCCGACGTGGCCCGCTTCATCGCGCGCATCCCGAGGCGCCAGCACGTCGAACGGAACGAACACGTCTTCCAGCCGTGGGACTCGCCGTGGACGCTGGCGCTCCTGGCCACCATGCTCGTGGCCGAGTGGGTCTGGCGGAAACTCGAGGGGCTGGTGTAGGCCGCCGGCGGCGGTGTGGCGGCCCGCCCGGAGTCACGAGGTCACGACGTCCCGAGTCAAGGCGACGCCGCCGGTGACGCAGGGGTGCCATGACCCCATGACAAAGTCGCAGGCGACAGGACGGCCCTGTCCGCGGTCGCGGCCCCCGGGCGGCCTCCCCCAACGCGTCAGCCCTGGTAGGAGGCTGTGCGCAGCGCGATCTTCTTGGCGATGCTCTCGGTGGCCATCACCAGGATGTCATGCAGGGGCGCCTTGCGCCCGAAGTCGGCCGGCACCAGGTTCGAGACACGGTTGTCCTCGACAAAACCCCACGCCCGCCGCCACTTCTCCGGCGCGTCGCGGTTGTAGACCCCGATCGCCAGGCCGCCGTACTGCCGCACCAGCGAGAAGCACGGCACATCGGTGTAGCCGTCGCCGACAAAGATCATCTGCTCAAACGGCACCCGCCGCGTCCCCCCAGGCATCTTGCGGTTGACCGCAAACGGGTCGCGCCGCGCCGCCGGGCCGATCAGCCCTTTCGACACCTGGAACAGGTAGCGCGTCTTGTCGGTGAAGCTGACCAGGTTGCGGGGGAACTCGATCTCGCCGTCGGCGTTGTAGTGGAAGTCGCTCGACCATACCTCGACGAAGTTCCGGCTGATCGCGCACTGCCGCACCATGTCCCCGATCCCCGAGGTCACTAGGTAGAACTCCAGCTCGGCGGCGGGGTTGACGCGGCCGACGTGCCGCTTCAGCATCCCGAAGATGCGGGCCACCCCGTTGAACAGCGCCAGGCCGCGGCCGAACTCGCTGAGCCGTTGCCGGGTGATGCGCGCGCCGGGCGGCCGCGAACGCGACTCGACCACCATCTCGTAGAGGAACGCCGGCGTCGGATCCCAGCCGTCGTCGAGATGGGCCTGGACGCGGCGCGACCAGAAGTCCCGCACATCCACGCCGCAGGCATCGAGGAAGGCGCTGGTGCTGTCCGGCGCCAGCGTGTCGTCAAAGTCGAAGACGATGGCCAGCGTGTTGCTCATCAGAACGGACAGCTCTTCTTCCCGGCGCAGCAGCCCCCGGACGGGCAGTCGCCCGCGTCCGCGCACACCGATTTGCCTGCCGAGACCCGCGCGCTGAACGTCGAGAACGCCTTGGCCGGCTGGTCGTGCCCGCACTCGGGACAGGCCTTCGGCACATCCGCCGGCCGGCGCACAAGGCGCTCGAACCGGTGGCCGCACGCCGCACACTTGTATTCATAAATGGGCATGGCCAAACTCTCCCTTGCCTGCGGAACTCGCCACGGGAACCCACTGCTCAGAGGCGGGCGGCGGCGCTATCGCTGCGCCTCGATCCACGTAGTCAGCTCCGCCTTGCCTGTGTACCCGACACGCTTGCCAACCACCTGGCCGTCTCTGACCAACGCCAGGTGCGGGATGCCGCGCACACCGTACTGCCGGGCCAGCCCCCGGTGCTCGTCAACGTTCACCTTGGCCACAACCATGCCGGCCGGCTGCTGTTCGCGGGCCACCTCTTCGAGAATCGGCGCCAGGCGCCGACACGGCCCGCACCAGTCGGCGTAGAAATCCACCAGCACCAGCGCCCGGCTCGACAGCACCCGCTCGGCAAAGTCCGCCTCGCCCGCGATCGTGACGACCGCGCCCGGGCCGGACACACTGCTCTCAGGCGAGGTCGCGCGCGGCGAACAGGACGCGAGCAACGCCACAACGCCCATCCCGGGCAGCAACCACCGCATCCTGTTCATGCCACCTCCATGGCCGCCGGGAGTGTGCACGCCCGCGGCGGCAGCGCGATTCCACTCCACCCGTGCGGTCCATGCCGTCCGTCGCCGCGACCGGCCCCGGAGAAGCGCCTTCCCCCCCGGCGGCGCTTCGCCCCGCCGCTCAGGACACCGCCGCCAGCAGGGAGGCCGCATCTTGGACGCCGACGAATTTCTTGTCTTCCTGCCCGTCCTTCAGCACCACCAGGGTCGGGATCGAGCGCACGCCGAAGCGCGCGGCCAGGGCCGGCTCGTCATCAACATTCACCTTCGCCACCACAACCCCCGCGGGGAACGTCGCCGCCGCATCATGCAGAATCTGCCCCTGCCGGCGGCACGGGCCGCACCACGGCGCCCAGAAGTCCACCAGCACGGTTCCCTTCTTCACGGTCTCGTCAAAGTTGCTCTCGCTCAGCTCGATGATCGGGTGGTCAGACATGAACCGTCTCCTTGCGTCTACCGTCGGCCTCTCGCTGCTCCGCGCCCGGTTGCGCGCGGCACGCCACTGCCCTTCGACCGTCCGCCCCGCCTCCGGTTCCCCGACGAGGGGACTTGGCGGAGGCCGGCGACCACCGTCCTCATGGCCGGATAGGTCGCCACGTAGCGCGCGAACAGCCTGTCGTACAAACCGCCCTTGCCAGCGTCAGGCACGACCGCATGGCGGGTCTGCCGCCGCGCGGCGATGCCCGCCGCCCCGGACGGCGTGAACAGCCCCGACCCGACCCCCGCGAGCAGGGCCGCACCAAGGACGCCGGTCTCCTGGAACCCGAGTATCTGCAGCGGGCGCTGGAGGACGTCGGCCTTGATCTGGTTCCAGAGGCCGTTCGCGGTGCCGCCCCCCGTGGCCAGCAGGACGCCCGGCGTCCGGCCCAGCACACGGCGGGTATCCGCCAGGATATGACGCAGCGAACACGCCGTCCCCTCGAAGACCGCCCGCGCCAGGTCCGCCGGGGTTGTCCGCACGGTGATTCCCGTGAATGCCCCCGTGGCGTCCGCATCCCAGATCGGCGTCCGCTCGCCCTGCAGGTAGGGAAGGAAGAGAACGCCGTTGGCCCCGGCGGGCGCGGCGGCGGCCAGGCGCCGCATCTCGTCCAGCCGCGCCGCCGAACCGCGGCGATGGCCGAGGAACGTGCGGCAGAACCATTCCACCGAGACTCCGCTTGACGTGGCTGTGCCGATCGCCAGCCAGCGCCCGGCCTCGATGTGCGCGCAGTTTACCCAACTGCCCGGACGCGCCGGACGGGCGAGGGGGACGCACACGCAGTCGGTCGAGCCAGCCACGTACAGCGCGGTGTCCGAGGTGGTTACGCCGCCGCCCAAGGCGGCTGCGGGGACGTCGCCGCACCCCGTCACCACCGGCGTGCCCGGGCGCAGGCCAGTCGCACGCGCCGCGACGACGGTGATGGTTCCCGCTACCTCGGCGGCCCCGCGGATCGGCGGCAGCTTGTCCCCGGCGATGCCGAACCGCCGGCAGAGCGGTTCAGACCAGTGCCACGGATCTTGTTTCTCCGCCAGGCCGGAGAGTGCGACCATCGAGGGATCAACCGCCACCGTGCCGGTCAGTCTCGCCAGCAACCAGGTGTTGGTCCACGCCACGTGCGCGGCGGCGCGGTACTCGCCCGGGCAATTGTCGCGTAGCCAGGCGAGGCTGGTCACCGCCGACGTCCCCGGGGTGAGGACGTTGCCGGTGCGCGCGGCGAACTCGGTGGCCGGCAACACCGCGGCGATGGCGGCGGCTTGGGGCGCGCTGCGCTGGTCGCAGTAGAGCAGGGCAGGGGAGAGCGGGCGCAGGCGGCGGTCGAGGAGCATCACGCACGGGAAGAGCACGCTCAAGCCGACGGCTTGGACGTCCCCCGGCTCGATCCCCGCCGCCGCGCAGGCCTGCCGGAGCGCGGCGCGCGTACCGTGCCACCACTCGCCCGGGTCGCACTCGGCCCAGCCGGGGTGCGGCTGCCGGATGACGTAGCCCGAGCGCCCCAGGCCCAGCAGGCGCCCGTCCGGCGTGAAAACCCCGGCCTTCACACTCGACGTGCCGATATCAAGCCCCAACAGGACGTTGCCCATGTACGCCACATCCCTGACGGGCCGTCCCCGCATGGCCCCTTCGTTCTGTCCTCTTGCCCGGCCGGTCCGTTCCGCCGATTATCTCCCTTCACCCCCCCTGTCCGTCGTGTCCGGGGCAACGGACGAGTCCGCCCTGCCGGAGCCGGTGCGTTCTCCCCTCTCTGTTGTGTCCGTTCTGTCGGTTATGTCCGTTCTTCATCCTACACCCCGCCCACTCCACGGCTGCAACAGACACATCGGACAAGCGCCGTTCCACCCGGGCTGGGCGCGGCGGCCCCGCGGCCTGGCTTCCGTTTCGTCCGTCCGGCAAGATAGCCCGTTGCCTACCTCGCCACAACCTGCCTCGGATTTCGCCTGGGGGGCGAGGCGACCTACTGCCGGGCGGCCAGCAGGAGCACGGTCTCGGACGTGTCGGCGTCGTACGGCTGGAAGGCCAGCCCGCCGTAGGTCTGCACGTCGCGGAAGCCGCTTTCCGCCAAGGCATTGCGGAGTTCGCAAACCGGGTAGGGCCGCAGCACGGTGGCGTCGAGGGTGCGGCGGGGGCCGTCGGGCGTCCACTCGATGCGCAGCACGTTGAAGGTCAGGGTCCCGTGCGGGCGTGTCGGCAGGTCGTAGAAGCGGACGAACTCGAGGTCGCCGGCACGGTTGATCTCGACGATCCGCTCGGCACGCTTGAGGACTCTTTCGTAGTTGAGCAGTTGCAGGGCGAGCAACCCGTTCGGGGCGAGGAGCTTGCGGAATCCGCACAGTGTCCGCGCCAGGTCGCGGCGGGTGAGCAGGTGGGGGATGGAGTTGCCGAGGCAGACGATGCCGTCGGCGGGGGAGAGGGCGGCGGCGGGCGCGGTGGCGGCATCGAGGGCGTGTGCGAGCCGTTGCATGGGGGCCTGCACCCAGGTGATGTCAAGCCCCAGCCCCTCGGCGCGGCGGCGGGCGGCATCGAGCATGCCCGCGGAGAGGTCGGCGCCAATGACGTGCGTGACGCCGGCCTGGGCAAAGGCCATGGCGTACAGCCCGGTGCCGCAGGCCACATCCACGACGCGGGCGGCGGGGTGCCGTTCGAGCAGTCGGGCGACGAAGGCTCGGGCATTGCCGAGGCGCGCCTCGAAGTCGGTCATCATGTCGTAGACGTCGGCCAGGGAGTCGTAGAAGTCCATGCGCCAAAATAGCCGCGGGCGCGCACCGCGCAAGGCGTGCACGGGCTTGCCTTCGCGACGGGTTGCCTCTATGGTAGGTGCCGTTCAGTCAGGGAGTAAGGTAGCATGAGCACAGCCTCGGGCCGCCGCCCCGCGAAGTCTCCGCGCCCCTGGGTGCTGGCGATTGACCAGGGCACGACCAGCTCGCGCGCCGTCATCGTTGATCGCACGGGCGGCGTGGTGGCCTCGGCCCAGCGCGAACACCGGCAGATCTGTCCGCGTCCGGGCTGGGTCGAGCATGATCCGGCCGAGATCTGGGAAGCCGTGCAGGCGACCGTCCGCCAAGCCCTGGCCGTGGCCGGCGCGCGGCCCGGGGAGGTGGCCGCGGTCGGCTTGGCCAACCAGCGCGAGACCACGGTCTTCTGGGATCGGCGCACGGGGCGGCCGCTGGGCAACGCCATCGTCTGGCAGGACACCCGTTCGCAGGCGGTCTGCGACCGTCTGGCCGCGGACGGCGGGGAAAATCGTTTTCGCGAACTCACCGGCTTGCCGCTCGCGACGTATTTCTCCGCCTCGAAGATTCGCTGGGCGCTGGATCACCGTCCCAAACTGCGGGCGGCGTTGCGGCGCGGCGTCGCCGCCTGCGGGACGGTGGACGCCTGGCTGATCTGGAACTTGACCGGCGGCCCCCGCGGCGGGCGCCTGGCGACGGACGTGACCAATGCCTCCCGCACACAGCTTATGGGGCTGGAGTCCCTGCGCTGGGAGACGCCGCTGCTGGACGCCTTCGGGGTGCCCCTCGAGATGTTGCCGGAGATCGTCCCCAGCCTCCAACCCGCCGGCTACGGTCTGACGCACCCCGGCGGGCCGCTCGGCGCACCGGTTCCCGTCTGCGCTGCGCTCGGCGATCAGCAAGCGGCGCTATTCGGCCAGTGCGGCTTCGCGCCGGGCGACGCCAAGACCACCTACGGCACCGGCTGTTTCCTGCTGATGCACACGGGGCGTCGGCCCGTGCACTCGAAGGCGGGGTTGCTGACCACGCTGGCCAGCCGGCGCGCCGGCGCACCGCCCGAGTACGCCCTCGAAGGCTCGGTCGCCATCGGCGGCGCCCTCATCCAGTGGCTGCGCGACAACCTCGGGCTGCTGAAGACGGCGGCCGAGAGTGAGGTGCTGGCGCGGCAGGTCGAGGACTCGGGCGGCATGTTCATCGTGCCGGCGTTCTCCGGGCTGTTTGCGCCGCACTGGCGGCCGGACGCGCGCGGGGTGTTCGTCGGCCTCACCCGCTACATCACGCGGCAGCATGTGGCGCGGGCGGCGCTGGAGGCGACCGCGCTGCAGGTGCGCGACGTGGTCGAAGCGATGCGCACCGACTCGGGCACCCGGCTGAGGGAGATGCGGGTTGACGGCGGGATGGTCGCCAACGGACTGCTGATGCAGGTGCAGGCCGACCTGCTGGGCATCCCGGTGGTGCGTCCGGCCGTCACCGAGACCACGGCCATGGGCGCGGCCTTCGCCGCCGGGCTGGCTGCCGGCGTGTGGGCGGACACCGCGGCGGTCCGCCGCGTCTGGCGCGAGGCGGAGCGCTGGGTGCCGACGCGGTCCACGGCCTGGCGGCGGTCACTGTGTGTAGGCTGGCGCCGGGCGGTCGAGCGCAGCCTGGGCTGGGTCGAGGGCGGGGCGTGACGGGGTTGCCCGGGCCAGCCCATCCGCTTCCACGGGTCAGAGGCTCGAAGCGAGGCGGGGCCTGGGATCAGGCCAGGACTCGATCCAGCCGCACGACACACTCGAAGTGCGCGGTGCGGGGGAACATGTCGGCCCAGGCGGCGTGGGTCACGCGGTACGTGGCCGGGGCGGCGAGGGTGCGCAGGTCGCGCGCCAGCGTGGCGGGGTTGCAGGAGACGTAGAGGACGGTCCGCACCGGGCTGGCGAGCAGGGCTTCGAGGGCGGCCGCTTCACAGCCTCCGCGCGGGGGGTCGAGGATCACGACGGTGCGGGCCCTGTGCGCTCCGAGTTCATCGAGCGCAGGGCGGAGCAGACGTTCGGTGGCGCCGGGGCGGAACGAGCGTCCGGCCAACTCCCAGTCGCGGTGGTTGCGGCGGGCGGCATCGAGGGCCGCGCGGTCGGTCTCGATGAGAATCGCGTTCCGCACCCGCGCGCCGATGGCCAGTGAGAAGGCGCCGGCCCCCGCGTAGGCATCGATGAGGACGTCCGCGGGTTCGGCGTCGAACGTCGCCATGAGGTGGTGCGCCAGCGCGGCCGCGACGGCCGGGTTGGTCTGCCAGAACGAGTGGGCCGGAACCTTGATCGGGCGGCCGAGCCACTCCTCGTCAAGCCACTCGTCCTCGCGCGGCGGGGTGGCGGGGAAGGCGCGGGCCGGGCCCAGCGCCGGCTTGCGCAGCAGCAGACGGTCGCGCGCGTGGGGCGGATCCCCGGCCGCGGCGAGGGCCGTCTGTTTGGCGGCGGGCAGCAGAGCGTTGATCTCAGGGGCGGCGAGCGGGCAGTTTCCGACGGGGAGCAGGGCGGCGGCGTCGAGGGCATGGAAGCCGAAATCGGGTGTGCCGTCCGCCGCCGCCAGCGGTTCGAGCACCAGCTTGTTGCGGTATCCGTACGCGGCGGGCGCGAGGGCGAGGGCAGGGGGACGGGAGCCGGCGCCGCAGAGGTTGACGCCGCCGATCCGCCGGAGCAGCTGCCCGAACTGGCGCTGTTTGGCGGCGGCCTCCACGGCGTAGTCGAGATGCTGGTAGCAGCAGCCGCCGCAGGCGCCGAAGAGCGGGCAGGCCGGGGCCTCGCGGCCGGGGCCGGCGGCCAGGACTTCCGAGATGTGTGCGCGGGCATGCCGTTTGCGGACCTCGCAGACCGTGACTTCGAGGTCGTCGCCGACCGCGCTGAAGGGCGCGAAGACGGCCCGTCCGTCGGGCGCCCGGCCAACCCCGTCGCCGCCGTAGGCCAAGTCCGTGATGGTCAGGCGGATGCGGTCACCGGTCTGCACAGCCGTCTCCTTTCCATCCGGCGGGCGTTCGTCTGGAGGGTCGCCGCATGCTTGGTCAGACCGTTTCAGGCCGCGCGATGGAGGGACGCACGCCGTGGCGTCCGGGTCATACCTGACAGACCTGGCCTTCCGGCACGACCAGGCGGGCTCGGCGGTCGGCCCTCCAACGTCGGCAGATTTCCGTTCAACAACCAACCGGAACCGTCAACGTTGGCTTTTTGCACTTGCGGATGATGGGGGTATGGTATGGCCAAGCCTGTGCGAGGCAGAGCGAGCGCCGACACGAAGGAGGCGCGGCCGTGGCCGACCAGCCCAAGACGATCCTGATCGTGGACGACGACCCCGACCTGCTCGAGTCGAACGAGCTGCTGCTCCAAGCCCGGGGCTACCGCGTCCTCACCGCCTACGACGGCCCGGCCGGCCTGGCCATCGCCCGCGAGGAACACCCCGACCTCATCATTATGGACGTCATGATGGGCACGGATACGGAAGGCATTGACACCAGCCGCCAGATCCGCCGGGAACCCGGCCTCGAAGAGACACCTATCCTGCTGATGACCGGCATCCGCTCGCTGCACGGACGCGACATTGACTTGACACCGGACGCCGAACGCCTGCCGGTCAACGACGTCATCGAGAAACCCGTCTCGCCCTCCATCCTGATGGCCAAGGTCCGGGAACTGCTCTCGTAGACCGCCGTCCTCCCGGCGCCTTGGCGCCGCGGCCCCCGCCAGCGGACGCGGGGTCCTTGTACGGGCGACCCCAAAGCAGGTCAACCATGTAGTCGCCGCTGTGCCCGGCCAGGTTTGTGGTCGGCGCGGCGCGCCCGGGGTCGAGTTTGAGGTCGGTGGCCTCCAGCACGACGACGCCGACGAGGGGGGGCAGGTCATCCGTCAGCCCAAGGCCGTCGCTTCGCACGCCGCCCGGCCGCACGTGGGATGGCAGCCCCCTGCAACGCAAACCCGTCGTTGCCTCGGTTTCCTGGTTGTGAACAACCCAGGCTAACTACGCTCGACCTTGATGCGCTTGCGTCCCATGGGGCGGACGGTGACGCGGGCGTCGGTCGGGCCGATGTGGACGGTGTGCTGGCCGTTCCTCGATTCGTAGCGGACGGGGACGGTGTGGCGTCCGAGGGGCACGTTGAACCGGCTCACCCCGTCGCCGCTGAACGCCGCCACCACGAGTTCGATCTCGTCGGTCGGCTTCTCGTCAACGTAGTTCATCACGGGGCCGAGGGGGACAAGCGCGCCCTCGCGCAGGTAAAGCGGCAGGCGTTCCAGGCCGGCCTCGACGCGGAGGCTCTGCCCGCCCGGGATCCGCTCGCCGGTCCACCAGTCCGTCCACACGCCCGCCGGCAGGTAGACCTGGCGCCCGTCGTCCTCGCTGAAGACCGGGGCGACCAGCAGGCTGTCGCCGAACAGGAACTCGTCGCTCAGGTTGCGCACCGCCAGGTCGTCAGGGTACTCGATGACGAGGGCGCGGAGCATGGGCAGCGAGTCGCGCACGCAGACGATGGCCGAGCCGTAGATGTAGGGCATCAGCCGGTAGCGCAGGCGGATGTAGTCGCGGCAAATGCGCAGGGTGTCCGGCTTGAATTTGTACAGCTCGCGGTCGCCGAAGCCGTGGATGCGGCTGTGGGAGATGAACATGCCGAGCTGCATCCAGCGGATCAGCAGGGCGTCGTTGGTGGTGCCGCAGAAGCCGCCGATATCCTGGCTCCAGAAGGGGAATCCGGACAGGCCGAAGGAAAGGCCGCCGGCAATCTGCGGGATGAGGTTGAAGTAGTTGGGGCTGTTGTCCCCGCCCCAGTGCAGGGGGTAGCGCTGGTTGCCGGCCCAGGCCGAGCGGGCCCACACCACGCCGTCGCCGGTCGCTTCGCGCGTGACCTCGAAGAGGGCGCGGTTGTAGAGCAGGGGGTAGAGGTTGTGCATGCGGTGGCCGGGCGTGCCGTCGTGGTAGACGCCGTCCAGCGGCGCATCCTCGCCGAAGTCGGTCTTGATCACCTTGGCGCCGAGCCGGAAGAGCCGCCGGAAATGCTCCTGGTGCACGGCCACCGCGTGCGGGTTCGAGTAGTCCACCACGCCGACGATCCCCTTGAAGCCGGGCGTGAAGCAGATGCCGCAGTTGTAGAGGCCGCCGTCGCGGTTCCGGACGAAGCCGTCCACGGCCTTGAGGTCGTCGAACAGCTTCGATCCCTCGGGGATGTAGGGCAACTGCCAGAGCGAGACCTTGAAGCCCATGTCGGCCAGCGCCTTCAGGTAGGCGGCCGGGTCGGGGAAGCGGTCGGGCGCAAACTCCAGGTCGCAGTACCAGTCCTGCTTGAACCAGTGCGTGTCCAGGTGGATCACGTCGCAGGGGACCTCGTTCTCGCGCATCCGGCGGGCGATCTCCAGGGTCTCCTCGGCGGACTGGTAGCTGATCTTGCTCTGCCAGTAGCCGAACGTCCACTTCGGCGGCACCGCGCTCTTGCCGGTGATGTCGGTGTAGCGGGAGAGCACTTCCTTGATCGAGCCGGTGATGATGAAGTAGTCGAGGAAGTCGTCGTCGGCCGCGGCGACCTGCACGTCGGCGGCGCTCAGGCTGCCCACCCAGTACGTCATCAGGCTGGAGTGGTTGAAGAACACGCCGTAGCCGCGGGTGCTCACGTAGAACGGGATGTTCTTGTAGGAGCGCGGGGTGGTGACGCCGAGGGCGTCCACCATCCTCAAGTCAATGGTCTGCCCGACCTTGTCCAGGCGGATGAACTTCTCCCCGAGGCCGTAGATGCTCTCGTCGGCGTGCAGGTCGAAGCTCTCGCAGGCGATGGGCGAGCCGTCTTCGAGGCTGCGGGCGACGCCGGTGTTCACGGAGTCCCAGTTGCAGAAGTTGTCCTTCTCGGGGCCGCCGCACCCGCACAGCTTGCGCCCGTCACGGTCGTGGATCTCGACCTTGAACGGCTGCAGGGCGACGCGGACGCGGACGGCGGCCGTGGCCAGTTCGACCGTCCTGGCGCCGGCGGCAACCGGTTCGCCGCCCTGCAGCCAGGGCGCCTTCCGCAGCAGGCTGTCCTGCGGCGGCGCGTCCGGATTGATGGTGCAGGACTGGGGGCCGGCGAGGCGGCCGACCACCATGGGCGTCGCGTTCTCGGGCACGGCCCCGCCCTCGGCATAGCGGAACCGGAAGACATGGTCCGTCAGGACGTCGATGCGAAGACGGCCCGTCACCTTGTCCCCGGCCTGCGCGAGCTTGCGTTGGTTGAGCATGGCCGAATCGGCCGAGGAGATCTTGCGCTTGAGGGCGGCCACGGCCGTGGTCTCGAATACCACGTGGGCGGGCCCGGTCTCCACGACGGCGGCGCCGGCCACGCTGGCACGCAGGATATTCCGGGACTCGAGGAGCCGTGTCTTCATAGAACCTCCGGATGTGTCTGGGAACCCGGCGCAATGTAGCCGGCTGGGCCTGGGCCGGCAACCGGGCTGACGGCGGGCCGGGGTACTCGGTTGCGGGTTGGGGCGCCGAGGTGGACAGGCGTCCCGCGTGTCGCCGAGGCAACCGGGACCCGCCTTCGTGTGCCCGCCGCGGCGCGGCAGGCGGTTGCCCTACCATGGCGCGCCGCGCCCCAATCCGTAACCAAAGTACGGGCCGGCGGGGGCGCGGCCCGCGGAATCAGACGTGGTTGCGCAGCCGCAGCTCGGCCGGATGCGGCCGGAAGTAGACTTGCGCGCCGAGGTACTCCTGACGAAACTTGCGCACGTAGTGGGCGAGAAGGGTCACCGGCACAATCAGCGGCAGCAGCCCCCGATGGTAGGCGCCGATGACGTCGAGCAGCTCCTGCTTCTCGTCCGCCGTCAACTCCTTCTTGAAGTACCCCATGGCGTGTTCGAGCACGTTGACGTGCCGGCGGACGGTGGCGGGCACCGCCAGCACCTCGAAGAAACGCCTGCCGTAGGCGGCCACCGTCGCGGCACACGTCCGGCCGTCACCCGCCGCCACCAGGCGCCCCAGCTCGGACACCGCCCTCGGCTGATGCGCCATCAACAGCAGCTTGTGCGCCGCATGGAACGCCACCAGCCGCGCCGGCCGCGGATCGCCCTGCACCCCCTCCCGCCAGCGCTGCACGGCGAAAAGCCGCTCGATGAAGTTCTCCCGCAACACGGGATCGCACAGCCGACCCTCCTCCTCGACCGGCAGCTCCGGAAAACGCTCCATGAAGATCCGGGCAAAGATTCCTGTGCCGGCCTTCGCCGCCAGGCCATGCTCGTTGTAGACCTTGACCCGCTCCATGCCGCTGCTCGGCGACTTGCTCTTGAAGATGAAGCCGCACAGCCCCTCGCGGGCCAGCCCCTCCACCCGCTGCCGGGCCCAGGCCTCCATGCGCCCGGTCATGTCCTGCCGCGAGCGGATGGTGACGAGGCGGGGATGCGCCGGCTCCCCGACCAGGCGCATCGCCTCCCGCGGCACCCCCAGGCCGCACTCGACCTCGGGGCACACGGGCACATACTCGACGAACGGCCCCAGGGTCTCGACGAGGAAGGCGTCGTACTTGTGGCCGCCGTCGTAGCGCACCGCCTGGCCAAGGAGGCAGGCGCTGATGCCCAGGCGCATCGTGCCGCCGGCACCGGACGGAGTCTCGTTCGCCATCGGCATGCCTCCGCGCAGCCTCGCCATGGGGCCACGGCCCCCGCGCCTCCCCGGCCGCCCGGCGGG
>MVZH01000059.1 GCA_002068325.1 Lentisphaerae bacterium ADurb.BinA184
CACGCCATTGTCCACGTCGCACCGGAACGCCGGTGACTGGATTCCGTCATTCACCTCGAAGGCTCAAAGACTCGAAGCGTTCCAACCGCTTGCGGGGCCGCGGGTCACGCCGGCTCCGCCGTGGGGCGGCGGCCAGCTCGTCCGGTGAAAACCTTACGGCTTCGACAGGCTGTAATTCACACCACGGAGGCGCTTGCAGAACCCCAGCGGACAACAATTGCCGCGTGCGATGGAGGGCGGACCTCCGTGTCCGCCAGGTCATATCCGGGAATCCGGTCTGCCGCAAGGGAACCCGGACGACACGGAGGTCGTCCCTCCAGATCGACCGACAGCAGTCCTTGTGGAGGCCGGTGGAGGCCGGGGCTCCGTCCCGGCCACTCATGCCAGGGTTCTGCAAGCGGCTCAACGAACACAACCGTAGAGCCTTCGAGCCTTGGTGGTGAATCATGCCGGCTTGCGGCCTTGGCGCCTTCGCGTCTTCGCCGTGAGGATGCCGGCCGGTCCGCCGGCCGCGCGAGGGCTTGACAGTGCGGTGCCGGCCAACTACACTGCGCCACGTCGTTGGAGGTGAAGCATGACGCTCAAGACGATTCCCGCCGCCGAGTTCAGCCTCAGTGTCATCCGGGCCTGGGCGGACGACTGGTTCCTCCTGACCGCGGGGCAGTTCCACGGCCGGGATTTCAACGCCATGACGGTCGCCTGGGGCAGCTTCGGCGTGATGTGGAACAAGCCGTTCGCCCAAGTCGTCGTCCGCCCCCAGCGCCACACCGCCGGCTTCATCACGAAACACAACAGCTTCACCCTGTGCGCCTTCCCGGAGTCCTGCCGCAAGGCCCTGACCCTGTGCGGCACCAAGTCCGGCCGCGACACCGACAAGATCCAGGAGGCCGGGCTGACGCCGATCCCCTCGACCGCCGTGGCGGCGCCAGGCTTCAAGGAGGCCGAGCTGATCATCGAGTGCCGCAAGATCTACCATGACCGTTTCCGGCCGGAGAACTTCCTCAGCCCCGACATCGCCGGTGTCTACCCCGCCGCCGACTACCACCTGGTGCTCTTCGGCGAGATCGCGGCCATCCACGGCACCGACAAGTACCGCCGCCCGGCGTGAACGCACAGCCTCGGGCGGGTCACTCCGCGGCACCGCCCTCGCCCCACGGGCTCCACTCACTTGAGGCGCTTGCAGACCCCAGGCGGACAACCACTGCCTCGTGCGATGGAGGGCGGACCTCCGTGTCCGCCAAGTCATACCCGAAACCCCGGTCTGCCACAACGGAACTGTCACCCCCCCTGCGCGCTCACGCCTGGCCGCTCACCTTGCCGCCTGCCCGCTGACACTTGACACATGAAGGGCCGAAAGGCAGAGAGGCAAGAAGGCCGAAGGGCCCCCCCCCCGAAAGGCCCAGAGGCCGTTGATCGAGACGGGACGACGATGAAGTACAGACTGCCAGATTTCGCGGGAAAGACCGTGTCGTTCTCGACGGCGGATAGCACCCTGGGTGTCGAGGAGCCGCGATTCGAGACACAGGGTGGGCGACTGTTCGTCGTCGGCATCGTTCCCAAGGGGGCAACGACGTCGGACTGGGCGGCCGGAGTCCGGTGCGCCGTCGCATGGGAGGCGGTGACCGACTACCTAATCTTCGAGTCGGTCGCCGACTACAGTGCCCGGTTGGCTCAGAGCCACAGAAAGAAATCGCTCAAAGCCCCGAAGACCGAAACCATGCGGGAGACCCCTCGATGAACACCCTGGCCCTGGCCCGACGTAGCATCCCCCTGAACGATTCCTGGGACGTGGTCGTGGCCGGCGGCGGCCCGGCCGGGTGCGCGGCGGCGGCGGCGGCGGCCCGCGAGGGCGCCCGGACGCTGCTCATCGAGGCCACCGGCATGCTCGGCGGCATGGGGACCGCCGGCTTGGTCACCTGCTGGTGCCCATTCTCCGACAAGAAGCAGATGATCTACCGCGGGCTGGCGCAGAAGGTGTTCGTCGCCGGACAATCTGGCGTGCCCCACGTACCCCGCGAGCAGCTCGACTGGGTGCCCTTCGACCCGGAACACCTCAAACGGATCTACGACGACCTGGTGACCGACGCCGGGGTCACGCTGCTCTTCCAGTCCTTCGTCACCGGGGTCGAGATGGATGCCGACGGCGTCGTCAGCGCCCTCTTGGTGGCGAGCAAGTCCGGGCTGACCGCGCACCGCGCCAAGGTCTACGTGGACTGCACCGGCGACGGCGACGTGTGCGCCTGGGCCGGGGCCGAGTTCGGAGTCGGCGACGAGACGACCGGCGAGGTTCAGCCCAGCACCCACTGCTTCGTGCTCAGCAACGTGGACACCCACGCCTTTGCGCTGGCGCCGCGCGGCAGGCTCTTCCACGACGTCCATGCCTGCGGCCGCTACCCGCTGGTCAAGGACCGGCACGGCTGCAACACCCTCGTCGGCCCCGGAACCGTCACCTTCAACTCCGGACACCTGTGGGAGGTGGACAGCACGGACCCGGCCTCGATGTCCAAGGCCCTCGTCGAAGGCCGCCGGCTGATCAGACAGTTGCGCGACGGGCTGGCCGAGTTCCATCCGGCCGCCTTCGGCAACGCCTTCCTGGCGCAGAGCGCCCCGCTGCTCGGGGTGCGCGAGTCGCGGCGCATCATCGGCGACTACGTGCTGGTCAAGGACGACTACCTCAGCCGCCGCAG
The DNA here is from genome assembly GCA_002068325.1 of Lentisphaerae bacterium ADurb.BinA184. GTDB lineage: Bacteria > Verrucomicrobiota > Lentisphaeria > Oligosphaerales > MVZH01 > MVZH01. Next base: position 2,688 of record MVZH01000059.1, read on the forward strand.
TTTCCACGACGAGATTGGGCGCAACAGCTACCCGATCGATATCCACACCACCAAGGCCGAGGCGACGACCGGGCGCGGCCCCAATGCCATGGACCGCTACGAGCAGTTCGGCCCCGGCGAGTCGCATGGCATCCCGTACCGCTGCCTGACCCCGAAGGGGTTGCGCAACGTCCTGGTGGCAGGCCGCTGCATCTCGACCGACCACATCGTGCAGGCCAGCACGCGGGTGATGCCGCCGTGCCTGGTCATGGGCGAGGCGGCGGGAATCGCAGCCGCCATGGCCACCGGCGACGGCAACGTCCATGCCGTCGACACCGACCGCCTCCGCCAACGCCTCCGCGAGGAAGGCGGCTATCTGCCATAGGGGCGAAGCCGGCTCCCTCGTTCACGCCACGATCCCATCGGCGCACGGGCGCGGCCCAGGCCGCTGCCACTCGGCTGCCAAAGGCCAGTGTTCAGGAGCGCACGCGGCGGCGAAGCATCAGCAGACCGGCAGCCCCCAGCATGATCACGGAGGCCGGCTCCGGAATGGCCAGGCTGCCGTCGTAGATCTCGATCTCGAACAGGCGGAACCAATTGTATCCAGAGGTGTTCTGGTTGCCTTCGATAAGGATACGTACGCCAGTGCTCTCGAAGAACCCGGTGGCGCCATGGTGCAGCCAGACTGTGCGCCAGTCGTTCGGCAACCCGGTCTTGCTGTCCCAAGTGATCCAGTCGTTGTTGTTGGCCGGGTTCCCGCCCGCCATCAGGTATTGCAGATACAGCACCGAAGGCATGTTGCCCTGCTCGCCGATCACTCGCACGGAATGGATCGGCCGCTCTTCGGGAAACAGGTAGTAGACGTATTCCGGGGTAGTGCTGCCTAGGGAGGCGGGCTGCCAGGCCCCCCAGTCGGGCGAAAGCTGTCCGTTGACCAGATTGGCGGCGTTGCCTTTAGCCACACTGCTTGCGACGCTGGTGACGACGTCGCCGGTGATCGTCGCCGCGGCCAGGCTGGCCGGACCGTAGGCCTCCACTTCGCGGCCGCACAGGTTGCTCTGCGTCGCCGAGGTGACCGTGTAACGGAGTCCATCGGTGGTGATGTCGGCGTCCACGCTCGTCATCCTTCCCAGGTCGCTGCCAGTGCCCGAGGCCAGCACGCTGAACGATTCGCCGCTCGTCGGATCGGTGTCGTAGGCCAGTTCCCAACTGTCAAAGCCGACGCCCCAGGCGTGGCTGAGGCGGATCAGCGACAGCTCGGCCGGCGCGGCGAAGCGGTCATACCAGACGTAAGGCAGGCTGTTGCCGGTGCCCGTGGCATCTGACCCCACGTTGCCGTTGGTCAGACCGGTGGTGCTGCCGCCGTTGGGGGCGCTGAGGGTGCCGGTCGGGGCAAGGTTGTGCCAAGGCCAGTAGCCCGTCTCCCCGGACTGGAAGCCGGCGCGCGCCCCCAGGTTGCTGAACAGGCCGACGACGACGACGCTCATGGCGAGGACAGTGTGGACACGGTTCATGACGGGGCCTCCTTGGTTGTCTGCGATTCCGTGTTCTGCCACCAGGGACTCCCTGGCTGGGGTTCGGGCAGCGAACGCCGCCGCGGAGCGGCTATACCAATAGAGTAGGCGGCTGTTGCATCGTGTCAAGCGCGACCGCGGCCTCCGTGCGACCCGCCGCGCGGCGGCCGGCAAGAGCCGCCACGCGCCCGCCGGCCAAGCAATGGCAGCGCCCGTCATTGCCGAAAGCCCGACGCCATACTATGCTACTCTCTGGTTCCCGTGATACGCGTGCTCGGCACGCAACGTGGCCAGGCCCGGCTGAGGCCAGCCGGTTCCGGCCTGGCGAACAAGGAGGGCGTGGCGATGGCGAAGATTGCGATGATCGGCGCGGGCAGCCTGGTGTTCTGCAAGACGCTGGCGATGGACATCCTGGCGACGGAGGCGTTGCGGGACAGCGAGATCTGCCTGATGAACCCGAGCCGTCCCAAGCTCGACCGCATGGCGGCGTTCCTGCGGCGGGTGGTCAAGGAGAACCGGCTGCCGGCGCGCATCACGGCGACCCAGGACCGGCGCGAGGCGCTGGCCGGCGCGGACGACGTGATCCTGATGTTTCAGATCGGCGGGCTGGACGCCTTCCGCATCGACTACGAGATTCCGCTGAAGTACGGGGTGGACCAGTGCATCGCCGATTCGCTGGGCCCGGGCGGGGTGTTCCGCGGCCTGCGCTCGATCCCCGTGCTGATGGACATCACCCGCGAGATGGGCGAGCTGTGCCCCGACGCCCTGCTGCTGAACTATGTCAACCCCATGGGGATGAACTGCTACGCCCTCGGACACGCCCGCGGCATCCAGACAATCGGGCTGTGCCACGGCGTGCAGACGACGCTGGACCTGATCAGCGGCTATGTCGGCGTGCCCAAGGACGAGATCGAGCACCTCACCGCGGGCATCAACCACATGGCCTGGTTCCTGTCGCTGAAGGACAAGCGCGACGGCCGCGACCTCTACCCGCTCTTCAAGGCCAACTGCGAGAAGCCGGCCTACTACGTCAACGAGAAGGTCCGCATCGAGGTCATGCGCCACTTCGGCTACTTCATGACGGAGAGCACGGGGCACCTGTCCGAGTACATCCCGTGGTTCCGCAGCAGCCGGCGCGGGCTGGAGCTGTACTGTGACGAGCCGGGGTTCGGCGGCGCCTCGGGCGCCTACTACCAGTACTGCCGGATGCTGGCGGACAAGTACCGGGACGTGGACTACCTCGAACTGGAGTCCAGCCGCCTGGCGGCGCGCAGCGTCGAGTACTGCTCGTACATCCTGGAGTCGCGCAAGACGGGGCGTCCGTTCCGGCTGCAGGGCAACGTGCGCAACGACGGCTACATCACGAACCTGCCCGAGGGGGCGTGCGTCGAGGTGCCGGTCTACGTGGACCGCCAGGGGTTGCATCCGTTGCGGGTCGGGGCGCTGCCGCCGCAGTGCGCCGCGCTGAACCTGAGCAACGTGGTGGTGCAGTCGCTGGGCGCGCAGGCGTCGTTCGAGGGCAATCCCGAGCTGGCGATGCAGGCGATCGCCATGGATCCGCTGACCTCGTCGGTGTGCACGCTGCGCGAGATTCGCGAGATGACGGCGGAGATGTTCGAGGCCGAGCGGCAGTGGCTGCCGCAGTTCAAGGGGCGCAAGTTGCGCGCGGTGCCGCTGATCAAGGTTCCGAAAGGCACCAAGCCGGCCCCCGTGCCGCTCGACCCCGCCCTGGCGATCGCCAACCGCTTCGGCATCCTGGCCAGCCAGAAGGTCGAAAAGGCCAAGGCCGCGAAGCGCAAGACGCGTCGCGCATAGCGGAAGATCCGTCAGATCGGTCGGATCAGCCGGATCGGTCGGATCCGCCTGATCAGTCCGATCCGTCGGATCATCGTCCCCACTGCCCAGTACGAAAGGAACGCACTCATGGCGGAAGCGAAGAAGAAGGTCCGGATCGGGTTCATCGGGGTTGGCGGCATGGGCCAGATGGCGCACCTGCGCAATTACGTGCGGGTGGAGGACTGCGAGGTGGTGGCGCTGGCCGAGCTGCGCGAGAAGACCGGGCAGCTGGTGGCGACGCGCTACGGCATCCCCAACGTCTACCGCACGCACAAGGAGATGCTGGCCGCCGAGAGGCTGGACGCGGTGGTCGCCAGCCAGATGTTCGACGTCCACGCCGCCCTGCTGCCCGAGGTCTACGGCAAGGTGAAATACGTGTTCACCGAGAAGCCGCTGGCGATCGGCGTCAAGGCGGGCAGGAAGCTGGCGGCGGCGGCGGCCAAGGCCGGCACCGTGCACATGGTCGGCTACCACAAGCGTTCCGACCCCGCCACGATGTACGCCAAGGCCCTGGTTGAGAAGCTCAAGCAGACCCGCGAGCTGGGCGCCCTCAAGTACGTGCGCATCCTCATGCCGGCCGGCGACTGGGTGGCCAACGGCTTCATAGACTTGCTCACCGCCGGCGACCCCGGGCCGACGCTGGCGCGGGAGCCGGTGATCGCTGACCTCGAAGGCGCCGAACCCGGCAAGGCGGTCTGGGAGTGGACCGGCCCGGCCGGCGACTACGTCCGTTTCGTCAACTACTACATCCACCAGGTCAACCTGATGCGGCACCTGTTCGGCGAACCCTACAAGGTCACCTTCGCCGACAAGGCCGGCGTGCTGATGGCGGTCGAAAGCAAGTCGGGGGTGACCGGCACCATCGAGATGAGCCCGTACTGCACCACGGTGGCGTGGGAGGAGTCGGCTCTGGTCGCCTTCGACAAGGGCTACGTCAAACTCAGCCTGCCGGCGCCGCTGACGATCAACCGCGCCGGACGCGTGGAGTACTACCGCGACCCCGGCAACGGGGCGACGCCCGAGCGCATCATCCCCACCCTGCCCTGGGTCGGCGCGATGCGGCAGCAGGCCATCAACTTCGTCAAGGTCTGCAAAGGCGAGATGCCGCCGCCGTGCGACGCCGCCGAGGCGGCCGAGGATCTCGCCGTGGCCCGCCAGTACATCAAGGTGTGGAAAGGCGTGTGAGCCGAAGCGCAGCCCCCTGGCGGCAAACGCAAGGCAGAACCCGAAAGAGCGAGACCCGAGGCGCGAGGCCTGAGGCTTGAAACCTGTGCCCTGTGCCCGCGGCGGGTCATTCTTGACACGCCCCCCGGGCATCACCCCCCAACCCCTTCAACCCCTGTCCCTTGGAGGTTCCCCATGCCCTTGAAATGGAAGCGCGTCTGGATCTCCGATGAGACCTTCGAGTCGGCCGGCGTATTCGATGTGAACGGCGATGGGGTGCCGGACATCGTCTCCGGTGCCTACTGGTACCCGGGGCCGGATTTCCGCAGGAAACACACCGTCGGCGAGGTCAAGCCGGCGGGCGAATACTACGACGACTTCTCAACCATCGCCCTCGACGTCAACGGCGACGGCCGGCTGGACTTCGTGACCGGCGGCTGGTGGGGCAACACGCTGCGCTGGCGCGAGAATCCCGGCGAGGCCGGCAAGCCGTGGCCCGAACACATTATCGCCGAGACCGGCAACATCGAGACGACACGCGGCTGGGACCTCGACGGCGACGGCGTGATCGAGATCGTCCCCAACACCCCCGGCAACCGCGAGGTGGCATTCTACAAACTCAAGACCCGGCGCGGCAAGGGCACCGGCGAGTTTGAGAAGCACGTCGCCTACACGTTCCCCGAGGGCCAGACACAGGGCCACGGGCTGGGCGTGGGCGACGTCGCCGGCCACGGCCGCATGGACATCGTGCTGTCCCGCGGCTGGCTCGAATGCCCGAAGGACCCCCTCAAGGGCACGTGGGCCTGGCATGAAGACTTCCCGAAGCCGCCATGGGGCTGGGCGGGAAGTGTGCCGATGCTGGTGGTGGACGTCAACGGCGACGGCCGCAACGACCTTATCGTCGGCAACGCTCACGGCTATGGCCTGTGGTGGGTCGAACAACGCGTCCAGGCCGGCAGGCGGGACTGGATCGTCCACCCGATTGACCCCTTCAACGCCCAGTACCATGACCTGATGTGGCTGGACCTCGACGGCGACGGGCAGTGCGAGCTGGTCACCGGCAAGCGCCACCGCGCCCACTGCGGCAACGAGGCCGGAGAGTGGGACGACCTCGGCATCTACTACTTCAAGTGGACCGGCGAGGGCTTCGCCAAGCAGGTGATTGACTACGGCCCGATCGGCGAAGGCAAGGGCTGCGGCATCCACTTCGCCGTGGCCGACTTGACCGGCAACGGCCGCCTCGATCTCGTCGCCCCCGGCAAGGACGGCCTCTACGTCTACTACAACCTCGGCCAGGAGTAGCCGTAGGCGTTCGGCACGGCTCCGGCGCGGCCTTCTCTGCCCGCCATATCCCCGTGTGCCCGCCGCCGCGGGGCGGCCGAACCGTCTACCGGGCACGGATTTGCGGGCTCCGCAAGTCCGTGCCGGCCCCGATGGTTCCGGAGGGCTTTGGACAGGTCGCCTGGAGCCGGCGGGCCCCGCCGGTGGTGGTTGATCCTGTCGAGATGAGCATGGAACGACCAGAGGCGCCGGCAGAACCCCCGCATCACCTGGCCGGGACGGAGCCCGGCCCTCCATCGCCCCCGGGGGAACCCGCTGTCTGCGGTGCTGGAGGGACGACCTCAGTGTCGTCCGGGTACGTCCGCGGCGAACCGCGCCTTCGGGTATGACCTGGCGGACACGGAGGTCCGCCCTCCATCGCGCGAGGCCGTTGTCGTCCACGGGGGGGTCTGCAGGCGCCTCGATCAGCAAGTGGCGCCGCCGGTCGGCAAGTCCGGCGGGGTGTGGGTGACGGAGGCGGCTACCATCGCAGCCGCGGGTCGGCGGTCAGCTCGTCCACGCGGCGGGTGCAGACCGCGGCCTTGTTCTGTTCGCGGGCCTCGATCTCCTCGCGCAGCTGGCGCAGCTGCTTCTCCATGTTGGCCAGCATCTCCTTCTGCTGGGCCAGGCGGGCGTCGAAGGCCTTGTCAACCGCCGCCTCGATCCTGCCTTTCAACTGCTCCTTGGCCTCGGGGGTTGCCGCCTCGTGGAACTGGCGCGAGAGCTCGGTGCACTCGCGCTCGGGCGGGCTGAGACGCGCCTGGAAGTTGCCTTCGAGACGCTCACGCACCCGCCCGCGGACCTCCTCGCGGAACTGCTCGGGGTTCTGTTCGCGCAGCTGGCGGAGGCGTTCGAACTCCTCAGGGTTCTCGGCCCGCATGCGTTCCATCCAGTCCTGACCGCGGTCGCGGACGGCATCGGCAAACGGACGCCGGCCCGGCTCGCCGTCATCACCCCGGCGGGCGGACGGGGGCCGTCGGTCACCCGGTGGGGTCCCGGGGCGGTCCTGGGCCGAGGCCAGCGGCGCCAGCAGGGCGAGGGCAAGGGCGAGGACTCCGGCCGTCAGGCAGTGCTCAAATGTCTTCATCGGCGTCTTCCTTTCCATCGGTCGCGAGATCAAGGGCGTCGTTGCCCAGGAACAGTTGCGTCCCCAAATCGATCAGCCGCTCATCGAGGCGGGTGCCCCACGCCTCGGAACGGCCCGCGGCCAGACCGCCCGTGCCGTGAACCAGGGCAAGGGCCTCGATGTCGGCGGCGGTGTCAGCCAGCCGCTCGGACAGGTCGCCTTCCGCATACACGCCGTTGGCCCCGGCCAGTGTCGGCGACGGCACCGAAGGGTATCTCTCAGGTCTCACATGGAGCCACACCTGAACGCCCGCCCAGGCGAGCAGCACGGCCGCCGCGGCCGCCGCCAGCCAGGCGGGGCGCACGAAGGGCCGCACACGCCGGCGCACGCCGCGGGCCGGGTCCGTGGCCCGAACCTGTGCGTGCCGGAGGATGACCGCATCGAGGTCGGCGCCGGGCTCGCGCGGTTCGAGCACGCGTCGCCGGGACGCCCGCTCAGCGGCGGCCAACGCCCGGCATGCGGCGCACCCGGCCTCATGGTGTTCGACGGCCGGCCTCACCCCGCCCCCGGCGGCGGCAATCCGTTGACGCTGGCTCTCCTTACAGCGCATCGCGCCACCCGTCCTTTCCGCCGCCGCGTTCAACGCCACTCGCGCAACCGTTCCTGGAGGTGACGCACGGCGTAGTGCATACGGCCGAGCACGGTATTGATGCCCACGCCCTGAAGCCGCGCGATGTCCTTGAAGGGGATCTCCTCCTGCCGCAGCAGGAAGACCTCGCGCTGTTCGACAGGCAGCTGCGCCACCGCCTCGCCGATGGCGGCGGCCAGCTCGTCGCGGCCCAGTTCCGCGCCGGGCGCCCCGGCCGCGGGGGCGGGGACGGCGTCATCCTCAAGGGCCTGGGCCCCGGCGTGGCTCTCCTGCCGGCAGTGGTCAATGGCGAGGTTGTGCGAGATCCGCAGAATCCAGGAGATGAAGCGGTCCTGGTGGCGGTAGCCGGCGAGGCGGTCAATGACTTTGAGCCAAGTCTGCTGGTAGAGGTCGTCCACCAGGGCGTGGCGGCCGGGGAACATCCGGCACAGGTACGAGTAGACCGGTTTGCGGTAGCGCTGATAGAGGCTGTTGAAGGCCTGTTCATCGCCGGCCAGGTACCCTTGAATGAGGTCAGCGTCGTCCACGGCGCTGGCGACTCCCGTTGTCGGGTGCTCATTCATGGAACGGGCGGGCGTCGGGATTATTGTGCGGGCGGCGGCGTCCGGCGGCCCCTGGCCCGGCGGCTGTACTGGACGGCGGCGAGCACGAGGAGGCCGATTCCCAGGGCGTCGAGGGCCACATCGAGCGGCCGCGCGGCCTGCCCGGTGAGCAACGAATGCCCGCCGTACAGCCCCGACGCCAGCAGCGCCAGCCCGGCCAGCAGGTTCTTCCACGGTTTGCTCATGGCGGCGCCGCCCTCGTCGCGGCCCGGCGGGAGGGGGTTGCCTCAGGCCTCGAAGACGGCGCGGGCGAACATCTCGGGGTCGAACGGTTGCAGGTCGTCCAGCCCCTCGCCCAGCCCCACGAACAGGACCGGGTAGGCGAGTTCGCGGCAGATGGGGACGACGACGCCGCCCTTGCCCGAGCCGTCGAGTTTGGTCAGGATCAGCCCGGTCAGGTCGCAGACCCGCCCGAACTCGCGCGCCTGCAGCAACGCGTTGGTGCCCGAGGAGGCGTCCACGGTCAGCCAGACGTGGTGCGGGGCGCCCTCCTGGGCCTTGGCCAGCGTGCGGCGCACCTTGCCCAGCTCCTCCATCAGCCCGTGGCGCGTGTGCTGGCGGCCGGCGGTGTCCACGATCAGCACGTCGCAGTTGCGGCGGCGGGCGGCGGCGACGGCGTCAAAGGCGACCGCGGCCGCGTCGCTGCCGTGTTTGCCGGCAACGATGGGGCAGCCGACGCGCTCGGCCCAGATGGTCAGCTGCTCGATGGCGGCGGCGCGGAAGGTGTCGCAGGCGGCCAGCATGACGTGGCGGCCGTCCTGCTTCCACTGGTGCGCCAGCTTGGCGGCGGTCGTCGTCTTGCCGCTGCCGTTGACGCCGACCAGCACGATCACGGTCAGCCCGTCGGGCTTGAGCAGGCCGTCAGGCCCCGGCCCGCGGCGCAGGGCGGCGGCAATGTCTTCGCGGGCGACGGCGAGGATGTCGTCGGTGGTGGAGATCAGCCCGCGCCGGTAACGGCTGCGGACATCCTCGGTCAGGCGCGTGCTTGCGTCAACCCCGAGGTCGGCGGCCAGCAACGCCGCTTCGAGGCTGTCGAACGACTCGTCCGTCCACTGCGTCGTCTCGCCGAAGATCGAGCGGACATGCCGGACCAGCGACGTCTTGGTCTTCTGCAGCCCGTGTTTGAAGATGGTGAACAGTGACTTCACGGCGCCGGGTCTCCCTCCCCCTCCTTCGAGGCCGCCCCGGCCGCAGGCGTTGTCGGATGCTCGCGCAGAATCCGGTCGAGGATGCCATTCACAAAACGGGTCGAGTTCACGTCGCCGAATGCGCGCGCCATTTCGATGGCTTCATTGAGGGCGGCGACCGGCGGCACATCGGGCCGGAAGAGCATTTCGTAGGCCGCCAGGCGGAGGATGTTGCGGTCAACCGCGGCCATGCGGGGCAGGCTCCAGTTCTGGGCGCAGGCGGCGAGGCGGGCATCGATCGCCTCGCGTTGGGCGACCACGCCGCCGGCCAGCTCCTCGGCCTCGCGGCGCAGGCCGGGGTCGTCACGGTACGGAGACGGGGTCTCGGCGTCGGCGGCCAACTGCGTCCAGAAGTGCTCAAAGTCCAGCGCGCGCGGATCCCACTCCCCGGACACATCCATCTGGTAGAGCGCCTGCAGCACGCTCTCGCGGACGAAGCGGCGCCGGCGGCGGTACGTGGCGTCGGCGGAAGGCTCTGCGGACGGGCGCTCGCTCATTGCTCCTCCGGCAGCAAGCGCAGCAGATTGGCCATTTCGATGGCGCCCAGGGCGGCCGAGGCGCCGCGGTTGCCGGCCTTGGTGCCGCTGCGCTCGATCGCCTGTTCGATGCTCTCGGTGGTCACCACCCCGTAGATGACCGGCAGGTTGTACTGGGCGGACGCCTGGGCCAGCCCCTTGGCCACCTCGGCGTTGATGTACTGCGCGTGCGCCGTGGCACCTTGGATCACCACGCCCAGGGCGATGACCGCGTCAAACCGCCGGCTGCCCGCCAGGCGCTTGGCCACCAGCGGCACCTCAAACGAGCCCGGCACCCAGGCGATCTCGATGTCGTCGGGACTGCCCCCGTGGCGGACGATGCAGTCAACCGCGCCTTCAAGCAACTTGCTGGTGAAAAACTCGTTGAAGCGGCTGCAGACGATCCCGAAGCGCAACCCGTCCGCCGTCAGCTTGCCCTCATAGACGGTCTTGATCTTGTCGCTCATGCCTGGTCTTCCTCCGTGCTAACTTGGGCTGCCCATCAACCTCAGGGACTCAAGGACCCGAAGAACTCCAACCGGCTGGGGTTCGGCGCCCTGCCGTGCATCCGCCGGACGTGGTTGTCCAACACGTCGGGCGGTAACCCCACGGCTTCGACAGGCCGCGACGCACGCGGGGGCATGATACGTCAAACCTTCGCGGTGAATGGCTCAGCCCAACCCGGCCAGCCTGGTGTTTTCATGAACCAGAGAGACAACGGAGATAGTGGAGGCATATCTCATGGGTTCGCAATACCCTACGAAGTACCGAAAGTCTCGTTGGCTTCCACGCCACCAACGGTACGCGGGGCGGTAACCTATTGCCGAGCAGACTCTTCGTTGCCTCCGTTTCCTCTTTGTGAATGATCCCGGCTACGGCAGCAGATGCCCGAGACGTTCCTTCTTGGTCTTCAGGTAACGGCGGTTCTGCCGGCGCTTCGCCATCACCAGCGGCACGCGCTCGGCAATCTTCAGTCCGTAGCCGGCCAGGCCGACCAGCTTCTTCGGATTGTTGGTCAGCAAACGGATGCTGCGCACGCCGAGGTTGAGCAGGATCTGCGCCCCCAGTCCGTACTCGCGCAGGTCGGGCGGGAAGCCGAGTTTGACGTTGGCCTCGACGGTGTCCAGCCCCTGATCCTGCAGGTGGTAGGCGTGCAGTTTGTTGACCAGGCCGATGCCGCGCCCCTCCTGCCGCATGTAGACCAGCACACCCGCGCCCTCGGCGGCTATCATCGCCATCGCCCGCGCCAGCTGCTCGCCGCAGTCGCAACGCCGCGACCCGAAGACGTCGCCGGTCAGACACTCGCTGTGCACCCGCACCAGCACATTGTGTTGGTTCTTGATCTTGCCCAGCACGAGGGCCAGGTGTTCACGCCCGTCGGTGCGCGACACGTACGCATGCAGGTCGAACACCCCATGGTCCGTCGGCAGCTTGGCAACGCTGACGTGCTCGACCAGGCTCTCCGTGCGCCGCCGGAAGCGGATCAGGTCGGCGATGCAGCCGAAACGGAAGCCGTGCGCCTTGGCAAAGGCCGCCAGGTCGGGCACCCGCGCCATGGTGCCGTCGGCCTTGAGGATCTCGCAGATCACCCCCATCGGCGGCAGCCCGGCCAGCCGGGCAAGGTCAACCGCCGCCTCCGTGTGGCCAGCCCGCACCAGAACCCCGCCGTCCTGCGCCACCAACGGGAAGATGTGCCCCGGGGTGACGAAATCGCTGCGCTTCGCGCGCGGCTCGGCCAGCCGCGCAATCGTCACCGCCCGGTCGTAGGCCGAGATGCCCGTGGTGACGCCCCGCTTCGCGTCCACGGACACGGTGAAGGCCGTGTGGAAAGGGTCGTCGGGCCGGGCCATTTCGCGCAGATCCAGCTCGACGGCGCGGCGGCGCGTCAACGGCACACAGATCAGCCCGCGCCCGTGGGTCGCCATAAAGTTGATCGCCTCGGCGCTCACCTTGGCGCCGGCCAGGATCAGGTCGCCCTCGTTCTCGCGCGCCCCGTCGTCGGTCAACACCACCATCTGCCCGTCGGCCACCGCCGCGATGACCGCTTCGATCGGGTCGAAAATGCGTTGCCTGCCCATGCGTCCCTGCCCGTCGCCTTGCCGGCATGCACCGGCTGGAACACCCATGCCCTGCCGCATCGGGGGAACCGGGGGAACGAGGGCGGGAGGCAGCCGCAACAATGGCGCCGGAACCGACGCCATCGTCCACCAGCCGCATCTTCTCTCGTCCAGACTGTACGGTCGGTTGCGGAATTCCACCGCCTCTGCCCGGGCTGCACGCACCAGGCTCGCGGACTGTCACCGCCGGTCGGGAATTGCACCCGGTCCCGAAGACGCGCCAATCGAGCTTGACTCGACTCCCTGTCAGGCCTGGAAACGCCCTGGCAGATTGTCGAAAGGTACTATAGCACCGCTCGCGCCCCCGGCAACCTCGCGCGGGCGCAGAAGGTAGACCTCGGCTGGAGACTGGGGCGCGCCATCGGGGGACGCCCTCGGCGGCGGCCGGGTCATGACCAGGAAACGGCATCCTCGGGTACAACCCGGCAGGCACAGTGTTCCGGCCTTGCGGCAGCCAGGCGGTTCCCGCTGGGCGAGAAGAATACAGACTTTCCCCAGACTTGCCCCGCCCGTTTCAGATCAGGAGTGCGGCGATGAAGACGCCGACCATGGCGAACGCAACCGCCAGCCGCAGCGCGGTGGCGACGAGCATCCCCACACAGGTGGCCACGCCGATCTTGCCCGCGTGCAGCATGTCCCGGTGCGCCAGGTACTCGCCAAGGGCAGCGCCGGCCAGCGGCATGAACAGCAGTCCCCACAGACCGGTGAAGAGGCCAACCAGCGTGCCGACGAGCGCGCCGATGATTCCCGCCGGGCTGGCGCCGGCCCGTTTTGCGGACAGCGCCCCGGCGAGGTAGTCGATCACGGAACCGACGATCGCCAGGACGGCCATCACCACGAGGGTGAGGACACGGATGCGCTGGAAATCGCCGATCCATGCGCCCAGCAGCACCCCGCCCAAGATCAACGGCAGCCCAGGCACGGCCGGCAGCACCGCGCCGGCCAGCCCGGCCAGGATGAGCAGAACGGCCAGAATCCAGAGGATGGCAGTCATGGCGGGTTCGACCGCCGGGCGCGGCCGAGGTTCCTCCTGCCTTCCGGAATGGCCGACGCCGGCCGGGCTCGGGACGGTTCTGCCGGCCGCGCCGAAGATTACGGGCGGGCGGACGCGTACTCTGCGCGGCGGTTCACGTGTGCGTACGCGTGAGTCCGTTACGCGTTGCACAGCAACAGTCAACGATCATTTACGCCGCGGAATGCCAGTGGACGTGAACGTATGCGGGGAGGCGCATAGGAACCGCACAGGAAGCCCTCCCCGACACATTCGTCATGGCCCCCTTGACAACAGGCGGGATGCGGAGTATGGTCTTGTCAATGATGATTCAGGAAGCGGTGCCCGGGACTGCGGCGTCAGTCGGGAAAGGCAAGGAGACAGATCCGGTGAAGAACATCCGCTTGGCTGCCGGAGGGGTGTTGCTGGCGCTGGCCGGGCTGATCGGGCCGGCGGCGGTCGGGGACTGGCAGGACAATTTCGACAGCTATGCCTTGGGCGGCATCCACGGCGTCGGCGGCTGGAAGGGGTGGGACAACAGCGCGGCGGCAACGGGCTTTGTCGTGGACAGCATCTCGCGCAGCGCTCTGCAGTCCCAGCAGGTCTATGGGGCCACCGACTCCGTCCATGAGTACTCCGGCTACACCTCGGGGCGTTGGATCTACACCGCTTACCAGTACATCCCGGAGGGGTTCAGCGGCACCTCCTACTTCATCATGCTCAACACCTACACCGACGTCGTCGGCCCCAACAACTGGTCGGTCCAGGTGGCCTTCAACTCATCTACCGGGCTGGTCGCAAACGAAGGCGCGGGGGGCGGCTCGATGCCGTATGTGACAGGCCGATGGGTGCCGGTCCGCTGTGACATCAACCTGGACACCGACGAGCTGGACATCTACTACGACAACGCGCTCCTGAGCAGCAGCACATGGACCGGCGGCATGAGCGGCGGCGGCGCCCTGAACATCGGCGCCGTGGACTTGTTCGCCAACAACGCCTCGTCCGTCTACTACGACGACCTCTCGCTGCTGCCGTTCACGGTGATCCCCGAACCGGCGGCGGCGGCTTTCGCGGCCCTCGGCACGCTGGGCGCGCTGCGGCGTCGCCGTCGGTAAACCTGGCCCCTCACGGGCGCGCCTCTCTGACCTGCTTCCGTTCCCTTGAGATGACGTCTCACGCCCTGCGCGCCTTTCCTCCCCGCAGATCGGAAACCACCCACATGCGAGTCTTCCTGGCGGCGACGGTGCTCTTCGCGGGGCTGGTTGTTCACGTCTCGGCTGACATCATCCAGGACGTTGTCAACCAGGTCAGCGAGGCGCAGTACACAGCCTATCTGACGGCGGATGACTTCCTCTACACCCAGGCGGGCAACAACCGCAACAACGGCACGGCGCAATTCAACGCCGCGGTGGCCAACGTGCTGGACACCTTCCTGTCGTTCGGGCTGGCCGCGACCATCGAGAACACGCCAACCTACCAGAACGTCGTCGCCCCGAAGAACGGCAGCCTCCGCCCCGATGACATCTACATCGTGGGAGCTCATCTGGATTCCGTAGGCAATCCCGGAGCCGACGACGATGCCAGCGGGGTGGCCGGTGTCCTCGAATGCGCCCGTGTGCTCTCCCGGTACCCCACGGCGGCCTCGCTGGTCTTCATCACGTTCGATCAGGAGGAGGACGGGCTGCTGGGCAGCACGGCGTACGCGCAGGCGGCCAGGGCCCGCGGCGACAACATCCTGGGCATGCTTTCACTGGACATGATCGCCTACAACCATCCTGACGGCACACCCTCGGCCGACATCTACGGGCGGACCGCATCGGACGCCGTCAAGAACGCCGTGGCCGCCGCCCTCCTCTCCTACGGCGGCCTGCCGGCGACCATCAGCGGAGACTATCCGTACAGCGATCACGCCCCCTTCGAGGCGCAGGGCTATCCGGCCTGCCTGCTCATCGAAGACTGGGGGAATCCGTACTACCACCAGGCGGCGGACAACACCGATGTGCCCGGCTACCTCGACTACGCCTACGGCACGGATATGGTTCGCGGGGCGGTCGGCTACCTAGCCACGGCGGCCGTTGTCCTCGTGCCGGAGCCGGGCACCTGGTTGCCTCTACTGATCGTCGCCCTCGGCGCCCTCCGGCGCCCCTCGCCAGCCACCGGCGCGTGACCCGGTCGAGTCACGACCCGGCGACTGGGCCGGCCGCCCCCTCCATCAAACTGGCGACCGTTGCCCACCGGGGCGGCTCACGAGGGCGAGGACGGGACTACGCCGACGCTTCCCCCCCCCACGCGGGCGGATGACGCCCTGTCCCTCTACCTGAGCTGTTCATGAACAAAGAGGCAACGGAGGAATATCCCATTCGTTCGCAATATTCTGCGAGGCACTGAGAGAGCCGTCGTTTTCCACGCCGCCCAACGGCACTGGGGTGGTACTCCCTTGCAGCGCAAGCTCTTCGTTGGCTCCGTTTCCTCTTTGTGAGTAGTCCTGGCCAAAACGCTCCGCCGCCCGCCGCGGCGCAGGTTGGCAATCCCCCAGGGCGTGGCTACGTTGCGGCCATTCGGGCAGACTCGCCCGGCCGACGTCAGGAGGATGCAGCCGTGAACCGACACGCACGGGTCGTTGCAGGGTGGCTGGCGACGGTGGCGGTCGGCGTCGGACACGCCGCGTGGACGGGGGCCGGGGCGGACGGCGGCGAGGTGACCCTGCCGCTGGTCTTCGAATCGTGCGAGGGCGGCGATGCGTCCAGCGGCTGGTTGCGCACCCATGCCCGCTACGTGCAGGAACCGGGCGCCGCACTCTGGATCGAGGCGGAACAGGCCTCGCAGCTGGTCTTCCAGACCAAGGCCTTCGAGAACCCGGATCATGCCTTCCCCGGCGAGGACGCCGGCGCCGGCGCCGGGCGCTACATCGCCTTCGTCGAGCGCGCGCAGTACGACCTCGACATCGTCACTCCCGCCACCTTCCACGTCTGGTACCGCGCACTCTTCCCGTGGCAAGGCGGGTGGAACCACCGCGAGTGCATGGTTGGACAGCCCGAGCTGAGCAGCGTCACCGACTGCAACGCCGGCGAGAAGGACACCGGCTACTGGCGGTGGG
>MVZH01000060.1 GCA_002068325.1 Lentisphaerae bacterium ADurb.BinA184
CCCCGCCGATGCCGCCGCCCGCACCCGGCACCCGCTACTTCTTTTCCAGGTGCCCTTGGAGCTTCACCGTCTTGGTCTCGTAGGGGTTGGGCTGGCCGGGGAACTCCTTGGCGTAGGTCGTCTCGGCGGCCGTGTCGATGGGGCTGTAGGTGATGGTCACGCCGTAGTTGGTGTCCGACGTGGTCTCGGTGCTGATGGTGACCTTCATCCCGGTGTCCTCATTCGCGTAGGTGACCTTATGGTACAGCACCGTGGTGCCCGACGCGTAGCTGCCGCCTTCCGCCGCCTTGCCCTCTTTCTTCCAGCCCGACTCGCCGTTGACGGCGTCGGCGAACGCCTTCACCGCGGGATCCTTGGCCAGCCCCGTGGCGGCATGGTCGCCGTCGTCGCCGAAACGCTCGGCGGTGAACTCGCAGACGTCGCTGCCATCGATCTGCCAGCCGTAGGCGAGGATCGAGGTCGAGATGCCGGTGGTCTGAAGGTTGTACTGGCCCGGCGCGGTCTGCGTGGTCATCGAAGCCCAGCTACCGGGCGCCGGCGTGGTGGTGGTGGTTCCCCCGGGCACCGGGGTGCCGGCAGGCGAAGAAGGTGACGATGACGTGTATGTCGTGCCGCCGCCAGTGGTCTTTAGGCTGGGGGTGTACCCTCCGCCGCCGGGGGCGGCGTTGTACTGGGCAACCGCCTTGTGGTAGTCGGCCTTCGCCTGTTCGAGCTCGCCAAGGGCGCCCCCCAGTTCCGCCTGGTTGGCCTGCTGCAGTTGGGCCAGTTGCTGTTGCTGAGCGGCGACCGCGGCCTGCTGTTGCGCCAGGCCGGCGTTGGCCTGATCCAACTGCCCCTGCTGGGCGGCCACCCCGTGCTTGGCGCTGTCGTACTCGTTGCAGGCATCCTTGTAAGCGGCATTCATGCTGTTGACCGCGCTCACCCATTCAGACTTGTCGTCGAACTTGTCCGAGGAGAACAGCAGCCCCGAGAGGCGGTCGCCCAGCTCGTCGCGGCGGGCCTTGATGCGGTCGGCCTCGGCCTGAGCCTGGTTGACGCCATCCTGGGCCTGCGCGACCTTGGCCTGCGCCGCCGGCAGCTTGTCCTGCTCGGCCTGGATCTTCGCCTTCTGCGCGGCCTCTTCCTGCTTGTTCTGATCCTTGACCGCATCCACCTTCTCCTGCGCCGCATCCTTGAGCGTGTTGACCACGTGGCCGACGTGTTCCCAGTAGGAGGCGGCCTTGGACATGCCGCTGAGGTGGTCGTCGTCCCAATCGATCTCCGGCAGCCCCGGCGGCGGTTCGGGCGGCGGCGGCTCGGCCGGGGGAGGTTCGGCCGGCGGCGCCCCGTCCGTCATATACGTCAGAGTGGCGGTCGCCTCGCTCGGGGCTGCCGTCTCCTCGCCGGCCGGCGGCAGATCCGACCCGCCACCGAACGCGAACGGCGAGCCGCCCAGCCCCGGCCAGTTGAACGGCCACTGGTCGAAGAACCCGCCGAACACGCCCACCCCCGGCCCGGCATACCCCGTCCAGAAACCGCCGCCCCCGCCGGTGTCCATGTCGGCCAGCGGGTCGCCGCCGATGAAGCTCAGGGGGCCCTGCGGCATCTGGCTGTCGAGGTTGCCGCCCGAGGCATTCTGGATCAGGTTGTCCATGCCGGAGCCGCCGCTCGACGGACAGTAGCTGGGCGTGTCGCCGCCGTCGGGCGGGGTGTCGCCGCCGTCGGGCGGAGACCCCGAGGGGACGTAGGTGACGCCCGGCGGAGGCTGGAACGCCGGGTCGTTCACCGTGCCCGTGATCGTGCCGGAAACCTGGCTCCCGCTGATCATGAGCTGATCGGTCTGAACATAAGCATTCAGCTCGAGCGGGGTTCCGGTGACCGCGCCAAACCCCAGATGGCCGCTGAAGTAGGCTCCGATGATCTGGCCGGCCTTCACCGTCATGCTGCCAAACCCGGTTGAGGTGCCGTCGCCGCGGGTCTCGGCGCTGGCAAATCCCACATCGACCGTTCCGACGTTGCTGCGGATGTCCAAGGCCCGCGGGGTGCCGAGATGGCCGGTGTTGTGGAAGCTCTCGCAGTTGAACTGCATGTAGTCGCTCACGGCGGTGTCACCCTCGCGGCTGACGTCGCCGGCGTTGGCCCAGAGTTGGGTGCAACCCGTGAGGTCGCCGATCAGCGTCAGGTCGCCACGGGGCGCGGGGTACCCGCCGGTATCGATGCTCAGGCGCGTGTTGTGGAACTCCCAGTCGCCGTTGGCCACGAGGGCGCCGCCGCCGGTGTTGAGAGACACGTCGCCGAGGAAGCTGGCGTCGCCTTGAAGCTGCAGCCTGCCGCCGTTGGTTCTGACCACGCGCTCGTCATGGAACTCGATCAAGGGCGCCTGCAGCGTCAGGCCGACGCCCGCGGTGAGCATCTGGATGTCGGCCTGGACAGCGATGCGCTGGTCGGCCTGGACGGTGGTGTCGGCGACGGCGCCGTTGATCGCCCCAACCGTCGTGGCGTCAATGACGTACTGATCCGGGTCGAGGCGCAGCCGGCCGATCCGCCCGGACGGCGCGGCGGTGTCAGCGAAGCCGGTGAAACGCAGCGTGCCGCCGCCGCAGACCTCGATGTCGCCGCCGTCGCCACCGGCCGCCCCGCCACGTGCCGACAAGGTTCCGGCAACGTCGGCGTCGCCAGCCGCAAGGGTTTCGATGCGGCCGCCGTCGCCGGAACCCGCCGCGTCGGCCGCGAGGACGGCGCTCTCCCCCACCCGGACGCCCGCACCTTCGACCCGAATCTCGCCTCCCGTCGCCCCGCCCGCGTCGAGCCTGCCGCCGACCTCGACCGTTCCGGCCGCCGCGCTCAGGATGATGCGGCCGGCCCGGTCCACGCTGGCATTGCGCGCCTCGACAACGCCGTTCACGCTGACCACGGCGTCCAGCGCGGCGCCGGCCCCGGCGGCGCTGAGCACGACCGTGCCCCCCGGCGCGGAGATGCGGCCCTCGTTGGCCACGCCTTGAGGGGTGTCGCGCAGCCGGGCCGCGGCCTCCGGCCCGAGTGCCAGTTGCACGAGGCCGTCGCCGTGCAGATCGAGGGTGAAGGTGTCCCCCGACGCGAGGGCCACGCGCCCCAGCGTCGCCACGATTGCCCCGTCGTTGCGCACCCACGGCGCCACCAACGCCGCCGCCCCGCCTTCGCCAACCGTGATCGCGCCCTGGTTGACAACGGCGGCCCCCGGCGGCGCCGCCCGGCTGAAGTCGTACCTCCCGGCCATGAAATCCTCATTCGGGATGTCGGCCGCCGTCGCCACCAAGCCGGCCACGTCCACCCGACTCCCCGAGCCGAAGAGGATGCCGGCCGGGTTGACGAGGAAGACCCGCCCGTTGGCGGTGAGCTGTCCGAGGATCGCCGACGGATCGCGGCCGACGACCCGGTTCAGCGCCACCGCCTCGGCGGAGGGTTGCTGGAAATGCGTGTGCTCGCCGGCCCCGATGCTGAACTGCCGCCAAGCGATCACCGCCCGTTCCGACTGTTGAAGCACGTCGAGCCGCGCGGCGGACGTCGCCTGAATGACGGCCGCGCCCTCGACCACCTGCGCGCCCTCGGGATTGGCCGCCGCCGGCAAGGCCGCGCACAGGCACAGGGCCAGCAACGCAGGAGCCGCGCCGCGTGAGGATTGCGGCGGCGTGGGGTTCACGGCCAGGGCCTGGCGGATGTGGTTTGTCGTCGCTTTCATCGTCTGTAACCTCCCCATCAGAAACCCGCGGCCAGGGAGAAGAACACCCGCCATCCATACCCGCCATCGTCGCCTTGGGCGGCGACGCCCTGCGCCAGCGGCTTGGCGACCTCGATCGAGGCGGCGCGCAGGGCGTCGAAGCGGCAGCGCAGGCCGAGTCCCGCGTCGGAGGCGAAGTCGCGCGCCTCGCGCGCCGTCGAGTCCTCCCGCCAGACCCCGCCGGCGTCGCAGTAGGCGTAGGCCTGCCAGCTCTGCAGCCAGCGCCAGGCCGCCGGCCGGGTATAGCGCAGTTCCAGGCTGCCGGCCAGGCCATGGTCGCCGCTGAGCTCCGCCGAGTCGTGGGCCCGCCCGAACGGCACACCGCCGTACGCAAACTCCTCGGAGGCCAGGACTTGCGTGAACGCGTACTGGCCACCGAGGCCGCCGTTGACGCTCCAGCCGCCGCGCAGGTACTGCTCGCGGCTGGCATAGACGGTCACCTTGGTGTAGTCGCTCTTGCCGTTGGGCCGCGACAGGTTGGCCGCCCCGGAGCGCCGCGCCCCGAGGATGTTCATGCCCTGACTCACCTCGATGTCAACCACGTTGACCCCGCGCCACCTGTCGGCCCAGTCATAGGTCAGCCCCAGCCGCAGGGAGCGCAGATTTTCGCGTGAAACGAGTGTTCCGAGCTGTTCGGTCTCGATGTTGAAGGCGGCCAGCGCCACCCGTCCGGTGAGGTTGCGGTGGCGTTGCCGGAGGAAGGGGTGTTTGACTTCGAGCAGGAGGCGGGAGCTCTCGCTGTCGGTGTCCACATCGCCGAGCAGGTAGCCGGGTTCCTGCCAGCTCAGGCTGCCGCCCAGATGGAGGCGGGTGCCCTCCGTGTTGAGCGGCTGCTCATGGTCGAGGGAGAACAGCTGCAGCTCGTCAAAATCGTGTGCGGCGAGTACGGTTCGCAGGTGGGTGCGGTCGAAAGGGCGGAGCAGCGAGTTGAAGCCAACCCCCAGCTCGGCTTGGAGCGGCCCGCTGTAGCGGTTGCCGCGGTTGTCGAGGCGGAACAGGGCGTCCCAGCGCTCCTCGGCGACATCGAGGGTCAGGTCCGAGGCACCGGCCGGCGCCGGGGCCGGCGAGGGGCTAAGCACGGCGCGGGCCGTGACGCCGGGCAGGTCGTCGGCCAAGAGGACGTAGCGTTCGAGAGTCGCCGCGCGCAGCGGCCGCTCGGCCGTCAGCTTGGCCAGCATGGCCTCGAGCAGCGGCGCCGCCCGCGGCAGCCCCTGGGCGGCGGCGTTCGCGACGTACCCCTCGAGGACGCGGACCGTCACCACGCCGTCGCTGACGGCCTGCTCGGGGACGACCGCCCGCGAGAGCACGAAGCCGGCCCGCCGGTAGAGCAGCGTCAGCCGCTCGGCGAACTGCTGCAGGTCAGCCAGCGTCACCGCCGGGCCAACCAGGGGGGCGGCGAGCAACGAGAGCGCGTCGGGGCTGAAGTGGGTGGCCCCCTCGAAACGGATTTCGCGGAGGGTGAAGGACGGGCCCGCCGCCGCCGGGGCCGCGGGGACGGCGACCTCCGGGGCCGTGGCCCCGCCCGGCTGCGCGGCCGGGACAGGGGGAGTCTCGAAGCGCTTGTCCGTCAGGGCCGGGTCGGCGGACGACGGCGGTGCCTGCGCCCTGACCGCCATGGCGGCCGCGAGTCCCAGCGCGCCCGCCGTTGCCCACAGCCCCGCCTTCACCCGAAGTGACGATCCGGTTGCCATCGTCCGCCCTCCTTTGCATCATCACTCCGCGCGCCTCGAGGTGTCAACCGTCCCCGAGGCGGATCACGCCCACGTCGCGGACAGGCGGAAATCCACCTCAGCCGCCCGTCGCTTTACTTACAGGTAGCATCTGGGGGCTGGAGATGCAAGTCCGCGGCGGCAGTTCGTTGAATCGCCTTGGGCAAGGTTTATAGTCCGTGTGGAGAGCGTCAAGGCTCGCCGATCAGGCACCGGACTGCACCGCCATGAGTCGTTGGATGTCAATGTTCGCTGGTCTTGCGTTTTTCCTGGCCGTGGCTTGCGGCCGGGCCGCCGCGCAGGACAGCGCCCTCAATGCGATTGACGCGCACTTGGAGCGGATTGCCCTGTTCAGCTCGGCGGTGCGCGGACAGCAGGCCGCGATTGACGTGTGCGGACGCCAGAGCGCCGAGGCGCTGGCGCTGTACCAGGCCGCCGTCGCCGCCGGCCGCAGCGATGACCTCCCCAGCCTCGAATCCGCCTGCCAGACCACCGCAACGCTGCTGAACCACTACATGCAGCGCCTCATCGACACCCAGCAGAAACTGGCCTCCGAGTACGACGCCCTGGCGGGGAAGTACCGCGGCGGCGAGCAGCCCGGCCTGGCCGAGCCCAACTACGTCTCGGCCGGGGCGACGTGGGAGAAGACCGCCGACGCCGTCGCCGCCCAGGCCGAGGAGTTTTCGCGTGACGGCAGCCTCGACTCGGCGGGGGCAACGTTCGAGCGCGCCGCCGGCCTGGCCGAGCGGGCGCGCAACAGCTGGCAGCAGGCGTTTGTGTGTGCGCGCGCCTTGGGCTCGGCCGCCAACGACCTGACGTACGAGTCGCGCGCGGCGGCCGCCCTGGCGACGCAGCGCCATCTGTTGCGCAATGCCGTCAAGTCGTACTACAACGCCTATCAGCAGCACAAGTTGCAGGCGGCGGCGGACAGGAGTGATGTGGCCAGCCAGCAGATCGGCGAGGGCTGGCTGACGGCCGCCGCCAGCCACGCACAGTATGAGCGGCTCGCGCAACGCCTCGCCGGGTTGCCGGAGTAGGACGGGCGTCGGCTCGGCCGTGGGCGTACGCAGGCAGGCCTCCGTCAGGGTCGCGGCAAGTAACGAGATGGAAATGGCGCGCTGTTGACGGCCGGCCGCCTCGAATGCGGGGCCGTCGCCTCATCCCTCAGCTTTCACCCCTCATCCCTCAGCCTTCATGCCTCACCTTGCGCGCCAGGAATGACGCGCCAAAGTGACCGCGCCCAGGTTCCGGGCTCACGCCTTCAGCCCTCATCCCTCGTCCCTAACCCCTCAGGAGATCGTCCGCATGAAATTGGCCGCGCTGTTTTCCGATCACGCCGTGTTGCAGCAGGGTCTGTCGGTCCCGGTGTGGGGATGGACGAAGCCGAACATGCACGTCCGGGTTCGGCTCGGTGAGTGGGCGGCTGAATCGATGTCGGCGATGGACGGCCGTTTCTTGGTGCGGTTGCCGCCGCTGAAGGCGGGCGGCCCCTATGACCTGAAGGTTGATGCCGTTGGCAAGCGGACGCGGGAGCAGGCGGTGGTGCGGGACGTCTGGGTAGGCGAGGTCTGGGTCGCCTCGGGGCAGTCGAACATGGAGTTCACCGTGGCGGCTTGCGGCGAGGCCGGCGAGAAGGAGATCCGCAAGGGCAACCTGCCAGGGTTGCGCATGATCACCATCCCGCGGCTGGCCCTGGCCGGGCGGCAGTCCGACGTCGAGGCGGCCTGGCGGCCGGCGACCCCGGAGACGCTGGGCGAGTTCTCGGCGGTCGGCCACTACTTTGCCCGCCGGCTGCACGAGGAGCTGGGGGTTCCGGTCGGGATCATCAACACGTCATGGGGCGGCACGATTGTCGAGGCCTGGACCAGCCGTGAGGCCCTCGTGCAGAACCCCGACACCTGTGCCGAGGTGCACCGCTACGAAGCCACCACCCACGCCCCGCACTACTGGCGGGACGCGTCTGGGGACGCCCGGCCCGACCCGCGCACCCGCGCCCTGCCCCCCGACCCCGGCAACCGGGGCTTCGGCCGCGGTTGGGCCAAGCCCGATTTCGCCGACCAGAGCTGGCCGACGATGGCTCTGCCGCAGACTTGGCAAAGCGCGGGCCACAACTACAGCGGCGTGTTCTGGTTCCGCCTGGCCGTCGAGGTGCCGGCCGCCTGGGCCGGGCGCGACCTGGCGCTGCGCATCGGCGCGGTTGACAAGCAGGACACAACCTACTTCAACGGCGTGAAGGTCGGCGGCTTGGGCGAGGATCTCCAGGAGCAGTTCTGGAACGTGCCGCGCGACTACCGGGTGCCCGGCCGCCAGGTCAAGGCCGGCCGCAACGTCATCGCGGTGCGCGCCTTCTCGTTCATCTACGGCGGCGGCATGATCGGCCCGGCCGACAAGATGAGCCTCGGCCCGGCCGACGGCAAGGGCCGCCCCCTGCCGCTGGCCGGCGACTGGCGCTACCAGGAGGAACACAACCTCGGGCTGACCGTCATCCCATCGATCGTTGGCCCCGGCAACCCCAACTCGCCGTACATGCTGTTCGACAACATGATCGCCCCCCTCCTGCCCTACGCCATCCGCGGCGCCATCTGGTACCAGGGCGAGTCCAACGCCGGCAACGCCGCCAAGTACTGCGGCATGCAGACCGCCATGATCCGCGACTGGCGCCGGGCCTGGGGCCAGGGCGACTTCCCATTCCTCTTTGTCCAGCTCGCCAACTTCACGCAGCCCCAACCCTACCAGCCGGCCTCGACGTGGGCCGCCCTGCGCGAAGCCCAGACCCAGACCCTCGCCGAACCGGCCACCGGCATGGCCGTGATCGTTGACATCGGCGACGCCGCCGACATCCATCCGAAGAACAAGTGGGACGTCGGCGGCCGCCTCGCCCAGTGGGCGCTCACGCGCACCTACGGCCGCCCCGGCGTGCCCTCCGGCCCCCTGTACGCCGGCCTGACCGTCGAGGGCGACCGCATCCGCCTGCACTTCAACCATGTCGGCCGCGGCCTCGTGGCCAAGCGCGGCGCCCTGAAGACGTTCGTCATCGCCGATGCCAGCCGCGCCTTCCGCCCGGCCACGGCGGTGATTGACGGCGCGACGGTGGTGGTGAGTCATCCCGACGTCGCCGCCCCCGTCGCCGTGCGCTACGCCTGGGCCGACAATCCCGAAGGCTGCAACCTCTACAACGCCGACGGCTTGCCCGCCTCGCCGTTCCGAACCGATACGTGGTAGGACGGCCTGCCGCGCCGGAGCAGCCTCGCGAAGGCGGGCGGCCGCGCCGGGGCGGCCCCGCGAGGGCGGGCGGCTCGGGAGAACGCCATGCGCCTGAACGCGGCCTGCCTCGCTCTCTGCCTTCTCAGCGGCTGTGCGACGCCATCGGAGACGGCTGTGCGGACTCCGCAGACCATCGCCTTCCTCGGCTCCTCGACGACCGACGGTTTCACCTATCCCATCCTCGTCCGCCAGGCGCTGCGCGAAGCGGGGCGGCCGGCCCCGCGCCTAGTCAACGCCGGCGTCGGCGGCGACACCACGGCCCGGATGCGCCAGCGCCTCGAGCGCGACGTGACGGCCTTCGACCCCGACCTGGTCGTCGTCCAGGCCGCCGGGAATGATGCCGCGCACAGTGTGCCGGTTGACGCCTTCACCGCCGACCTCGCCGCCATCGTCACGGCACTGCGTGAACAGGGCGCCGAAGTGATTCTGCTGACGCCCAATGTGCGCGGCCCGGCGCGGGCGGCCGAAGAGCCGGTGCTCGAAGCCTACGAGCAGGCGATGCGCGCCGTCGCGGCGGCGCACGGGGCGGGGATCGCCGAGGCCTCGCGTCTGCAGAAGGCGGCGCGGGCGGGCGGGGTGATCGTCAATGAACCCGACGGGCTGCACGTGAACCTCGAAGGGTGCCGCCTGCTGGCGCGCGCCGTTCTCGATGCGATGGGACACCCTGACGTCGCGGTGCCGGCCGGGCTGGGCATCGAGCCGCTGCCAGGGCTGATCGGCGAGTGGCGGATCACGCCCTGGCCCGCGGCGGCCGACCTCTCCGACGACACCGTGCGCTCGCTCGATCCCGACGCCGGCTGGGTCGCGCTGACGCTGCCGCTGGCCGCACCGCAGGCGCACTGGTGGCAGGAGCAGGTCCGGCGCGAGGGCTACGCCGTGGGGCTCGAGCGTGCCGTCGGCCCGGCGAAGCGCTACGTCGGGCTGGCCACGCTGGACGAACCGCGCTCCCGCCAGGTCTTCTTCAACCTCGGCGCCGGCCTGCGGCGGCTGTGGCTGAACGGCGAACGGCTGTGTGAGGCCGCAAGCGAGTTCCGCGGCTACCACGTCGGCCGCGAACGCCTCCCGGCCACGCTGCGGGCCGGCGTCAACACCGTGGTCATCGAGACCGGCAGCGACTTTGTCTTGACCGTGACCGAAGAGCGGGTATGGTGACGCCGGGGCTTTCGGCGGTCGGCCCGCCACGTTGGCAAGGGCGGTCGGCCCGAGGGCTTTTCGCGGAGTTCCCATGCGGCCGCCTCGCACACCCTTCACCCTCATCGAGCTGCTGGTGGTCGTCGCCATCATCGCCATCTTGGCGGCGATGCTGCTGCCGTCGCTGCAGCAGGCGCGGGACAGGGCCGCCGCCATCGCCTGCCTCGGCTCGGCCCGGCAGGTCGCGCTCGCCGGCACCAGCTACCTGGGCGACAACGACGACTCCTACCCCTACGTCTGGTTCTGGGATCACCGCGACAGCGACGTCGGCGACACCTTTGCCTGGCGCGACCAGTACGGCAACCACTACGGCAAGACCTGGTGCGACGCCTACAACCCCTACCTCGGCACGCCCGGCGCCCTGTGGTGCCCGGCCCAGGAGCACCGCCGCCTGGGCGCCCGCTACTACGCAGGCTACACCTACAACTACCGCCTCAGCAACGGCCCGTACTGCGACCCCAACTGCACCTGCGACAACCACCACGAGACCAACCGCCCCTATAGGGCCTCCGGGATCTTCAACCCCGACCGCAGGGCCTGGCTGGGATGCGCCTGCGAAGGCCAGCGTCCCGACGGCGCGTGGACGATCGGCCACCCCTTGGGCAGTTTCTCCTGGGACATGCCGCGGTGGGGCATGCCGCCGGCCCAGTGGAACAGCTGGCCAGTCCCCGGAGGCCTGATCTCCATCCACCAGCACGGCACCGGCTGCCCCGCCATCTTCCTCGCCGGGAACGGCCGCATCATGACCCCGCAGGATCGCTTCGGCGCGCCCATGCTGGCCGACGCGACGGAGTATGCGTATCGCGACAGCCTGTGGCTGGATCCGGATTCGTAGGCCTTGTCCGGTCAGCCCGGGAGTCGGCAACAACAACCGGCGCTGCGGTGTGGCGTCCGGCGCATGGGCCTGCCTTGCCAAGGCGTCCGGCTTCGTGTGCCCCGCCTGGCGTCATGCCTGCCGTGCCATGCCTGGCATCAGGAGGGTTGCGTCATGTCTGATTTCCTCGTCCGCGCCGACCCGGCGAGCGGTCGCGTCGCCTCGGTCCAGCTCTACGGCCAGGAGCTGCTCGATCCGGCCGATCCCTGCGCCGACGAGCTGCGGGTCAACGGCCTGCCGTTGAAGACCCGGCTGTACCCCGGCGAGCGCCTGGACAACCGCCAGCCGGAGCACCGCGTCCGCCTCAAGGGCGAGCGGTTCGTGGACCACTTTGCGGGCTGGGGGCTGGTGGTCACGCGCAGCATGGGCGAACGGCCATACGCCAGCCATCCCTGCTTCGGCGTGCAGTACGTGTTGCGCCGGGAGCCGGCCGACGCGACGGACTTGCCCTGCCCCGGCCCCGGCGGGCCGCCCATCGAAGCCCCACTCTATGTTGACACCTTCACACTCCTGAACTGGAACTGGCGTTTCTGGGGCGACGACACCCGCATGATCTTCGCCTCGGCCCATTCGAGCGGCCCGGCCGACGAGCTCGGCCACGTCGGCTACGAGCACGACACGCCGGAGCAATGCAAACGCTTCATGCAGAACGTCTGGCGGCGCACCTACCCCGGAACCCTCGTCCTTCACGGCGGCCTGTTCTACAACGTCCGCAGCGGGCATTGGCTGGCCATCACCTGCCGCCGCCCCGGCCTCGGCTACATCCTGAACCTGGACAGCGCCGGCCGCGGCCTCGCCTACGACTTCACCCTGCACGCGCCCTTCCCCCCTGGCGAGACCCTGGTCATGCCGGAAATCAAGCTGTACTGGGGCGAGAGCGTCGAGTCCATGTGGGCATTCATGGCGGACTACGTCGGCCACTACTACGTCGAGCCGCCGAAGTGGTTCCACGGCACGCTGTGGGCCGAGGGCCTGGCCTGGAACAACCAGCCGACCTGGAGGCAGCAGGCCGACCTCTGGGAGCGGCAGCTGGACGCCGGCGACTTCACCGGCATCAGCTACTGCCTGGTCACCAACCGCCCGGTGCGCAGCGGCACCACCCCCCTCGGCTACGAGCCCGACCCCAACCACGGCAGCCTCGACGAGTTCAAGGCCATGTGCCGCCGCCTCGCCGACCGCGGCGTGCCGCTGCTGATCTGGATGAGCCACAGCGGGCTGATGTACCGCGGCGGACCGGACATTGACGACGACTGGTTCATCCGCGGCATCGATGGCCGCACCTGCGCCTCGTGGGGACACGCCGACCAGCCCGAGCTGTGCCACATCAACCCCGGACACCCCGGCTACATCGCCTACACCAAGAAGTGGATCCGGTTCTACATCGCCGAGTGCGGTGCCAAGGGCATCTGGTTCGACTGCCTCGGCTGGGTCTTCCCGCCCGATTTCCGGCCGCGCCCCTTCATGCGCTACCCCGGCGACACCAACCGCATGGCCATCCGCTTCCTCGAGGAAATCCACGCCTTCGTGAAAGAGCTCGATCCCGAGGCGGTGATCGGCGGCGAAGGCTGCACCTTCGATGCCCCCCTCGAGCTGCCCTCCATCTGCCACAACCCCGTCCGCGCCAGCGACGGCCGCGGCCCGCGCGACTTCCTCCTCGAACTCAACCGCCACGGCCGCAAACGATTCGTCCTCGACCAGGGGCCCCGCTTCTCGGTCGCCGGCGGCATGCCGCGCGCGCTGCCGGGCACCGAGAACGCCGACCACAACCGCCTGCTGGCCAGGCTCTTGCACGAACACGGCGGCGACGCCTGGACCCGGCTGCCCGGCGAACTGGCCGTGCTCGAACACGAACGGCTCCTCGTCGTCCCCGCCATCGGCGAGGCGGACGGGCGCACAGTCAATCAGCAGTTCCGTCTGCCGCCGCCCTTCGACCGGGCCAGGAGCCTCACCGACGCCACTGATGGCACCGCCTACCCGCGCGGCGCGGACGGCGCCTTCCACGACGTCCCCGCCGGCGTCTACCGCCTGGCGTAGGGCGTGGCGGGCATGCACTTCACCGCTTCGCTCCCCGACGCAGAGACCGCCCCGGCGCCGCGCCTCGACTGCTGGCTGCCGCCCGAGCCTCAGCGCAACGGCATCGGCCTGATCATCTTCCCCGGCGGCGGCTACGGCGGGCTGGCCGGGCACGAGGGCAAGGGCTACGCCGAGTTCTTCGTGCAGCATGGCGTGTGCTGTTTTGTGGTGACCTACCGGCTGGGGTCGCAGGGCTTCCGGCATCCGGCCATGCTCGAAGACGCCCAGGCCGCCGTGCATACGGTGCGGCAACGGGCCGCGGAGTTCGGGGTGTCGGCCGGCCGCATCGGGGTCATGGGTTCGTCGGCCGGCGGGCATCTGGCGGCGCACACGATGGTGAGCGGCGGGCGGCGGCCGGCGCCGGTCTCCGTGCGGCCGGACTTCGGCGTGCTCTGCTACCCGGTCATCACCATGCTCGATCCCTTCACGCACGCCGGGACGCGCGCCAACCTGCTGGGCGGAGAGGCCACGGAGACGGCGTGGCGGGCCGTGTCCCCCGAGCTGCTGGCGACACGCGAGACGCCCCCCGCCTTCCTCTGGCACACTTGGGACGACGGCGCCGTGCCCGTCGAGAACAGTCTGCTGTTCGCCTCGGCGCTGCGCCGACACGGCGTGCCCTTCGAACTCCACATCTACCCCGCCGGCCATCACGGACTCGGACTCAACACCGAGTACCCGTGGGGACGCGACTGCGTCCGCTGGATGCTCCAAGGCCGCTGACAGGCGCGAACCCCCAAGCCCGAGTAAACTTACCGGCGGAGACCGCCGGCTCCAGGATCTACGACCTGCTCCCACCCGCGCCCGCTTTGGGGCGCTCGGTATGGGGCGACCGGGCGCCCCCCCCCGGTTGCACCGGGGGCTACATACCTTGGCCCCTCCGGGGCCGCCACGACCCACGATCCACAGTGCCTTCGTGCTTTCGTGCCTCGTTGCCGGAAACCGATCACGGGTCACCGATCACCGATCACCGGTTCCCTGCATCACCGGCGGGGACCGCCGGCTCCAGAACCCCACACCGATCACGGGGCGGCGTCGGGGAAGATGGCGAGGCGCAGGTGGGTGCAGCCGTAGGGGACGAGCCGCACGGTCTCGGTGCGGGCGCCGAGGCGCCGGCGCAGGGTGTCGGGGTTGGGCAGCTGGGGGGTCAGGCGGAAGTCGCCGCGGACGCGGGTGTAGCGCATGGCGGTCCAGGTGGTCGGGGCCTCCTTGAGCACACTCGACGTGTGGATCATCTTCCACCCGGCGACCTTGCGGGCGGGAACCCGCAACTCGACCGGCGCAGCGTCAATCGTCCAGGGCCATGAGGCGACCGGGCGTTCGACGACGGCGACGTCCTCGGCCAGCCGGCCCTCGACAATGTCCAAGGCATAGTTCCAGTCGCTGGCCGGGTAGAGGTTCCAGGCGGGGAACTGGCGGGTGGCACGCTTCTCGGTGCGGTCAATCTGCCAGTCCTCCTCGATGCGGAGGGCGAAAACGAGGGGGCCGCGTTCGATCCCGACGCCGCCGTGCGCCCAGCGGCTCAGCGCCAGGGTCATCGGCAACTCGACGGTGATGCGGTCGTTGGGCGCGAACTCACGCTCGATGGTGACGAAGCGGCCGGCCTTCGCCGCCCGGCCCAGCGGCGCACCGTTGAGGAGGAGGCGGGCGCCCGTGCACCACCCCGGTATGCGGACGGTGAAGGGGAACTTGACGCTCTGCGAGGTCCGCACCTGGAAATCAATCCTCTCGCCGAACGGGTAGGCGGTCTCCTCGACGAGGGTCACGGCCTGCCGGTGCGGGCCGACGGTGGTGGTGAGGCGGCTGGGGCCGTAGAGCGCGGCGACGATGCCGCCGCGGCCGTCGCGCATCCACATGCGGGCGGCGTAGTTGGGGAGGATGCGGTTGACCTCGCCGGGGCAGCACTCGGTGCCGGGGTTGGGCCGGTAGGACATCCACTTGTCGCCACGGAAGAAGGCGTTGTGGTTGGAGGACTTGTCGGCGACGATCTGGTTGGGGCAGGAGAAGTACTGCAGGGCACCGAAGTCGTGGGTGCGCACGGCGCCGGGGGCGGCGTTGAAGCAGGCCCGCTCGATCTTGTCGGCGTACGCGGCGCGTCCGGTGGCCATCAGCAGGTAGCCCAGGCTCCAGGTATAGTCGGCGACGTCGCAGGTCTCATGGCTGTCCAAGGGGTCGCGTCCGCGCAGCCGTTCGGTGCAGCTGTGGAGGCCGTCAATGAGCATCTGGTCGCGGTCGAGCTTGTGATAGGCGTTCTCGGTGGCATCGAGGAGGCGGCGGTGCCCGCTGTGCATGCCCACGATGGCGCCGAGCTTGCCGATCTCGTTGTAGGTGACGCCGTGCTCGGTGCCGACGCGGTCGGAGAGCATGTTGGGCACCGCGGTGTCGTGGTCGGGCTGACGGCGGTTGTAGCCCTCGTAGGCGGCGAGCGCGCGTTCGAGCAGGGCGGCCTGCCCGGTCTGTTCGTACGCCCACAGCATGGACTCGACGTTGACGACGTTGCGGTGCAGGGTGTAGGGATCCTTGTCCCGCAGATAGTGCCGGGCCACGGCGTCGGCGATGCCGCGGTCGCCGGTGGCGGAGGCGTGCGCGGCCAGGGCCCGGAAGAAGACGGCGTGCGGCCAGCGGCACCAGTGCTCGCCGCGCTTGAGGAAGGCCGGGCCGAGGTAGCCGTCGCGCTGGGCGTGGTTGAGGACGAACTCGACTTGGCGGCCGGCCTTCTCGATGAGGCCGGGGTCGCGGAGCAGGTGTCCGCAGCGGAGGGCGCCGTCCACCCAGTAGCCGGTCTGTTCGTAGGGCCACCAGGCGTCGCCGCTGCGCGCCCGGATGGCGGGGTCGGCCCAGCCGTCGGTGTCGAAGGGGTAGCCGGCCGCCTCCATGTGCCCGGTCAGCCCGTGGCGCTGGAGTTCGAGGTAGCGCCGCAGCCATCCCTCGGGGTGGATCGCGCTGAGCGGCTCTTCGCGGAAGGCACGGATGGGATTCACTCGGGTCGCTCTCCTTGGCCGCGCCGCCTGGGGATCTCTCACCGCCGCACCGGGGACGCCCGCCCGGCCGGCGGCCGGGCGCAACCCCGCCAGCCCGCGCGGCACCCTACTCCCAGAACTTCTTCACCCGGTGCAGGAAGTTGCGGAAATGGGGGTAGTTGTCCTCGCCGGCGGCAGCGGCGAACTGCTCGACGAGCTTCCTCTGCGCGGCGGTGAGGTTGGTGGGGATTTCGACGGCGATGCGCACGTGCATGTCGCCGCGGCCGTCGCCGCGCAGCGAGGGCACGCCCTTGTCCTTGAGCCGGAAGACGGTGCCGCTCTGCGTACCCGGCGGAATCTTGATCTGCGCCCGGCCGCCGATGGTCGGCACGGCGACCGTGGCGCCAAGGATGGCCTGATCAATGGAGATGGGGACTTCGCAGATCAGGTCGAGGTCGTCGCGCTTGAAGACCTCGTGCTCGTGCACATGGAGTACGACGTAGAGGTCGCCGGGCGGGGCGCCGCGCTGCCCGGCCTCGCCTTCGCCGGCCACGCGCAGGCGGGAGCCGGTGTCAACCCCGGCGGGGATGTGCAGCTGCAACGACTTGCGCTGGCGGACGCGGCCCTCGCCGCGGCACTCCGGGCACGGCGACTCGATGCTCTCGCCGGTGCCGCGGCAGCGGGGACAGGTCTGACGGATCGAGAAGAAGCCCTGGCTGATGGCGATCTGGCCGGCCCCGCCGCACTGGCTGCAGCGCCGCGCCCGGGTGCCGGGCTGGCAACCCGAGCCGTCGCAGGTCGGGCACTTGGCGTGGTGGGGGATCTCGATCGTCTTGTCGGCGCCGTAAACCGCGTCCTCGAAACCGATCTCCAGGTCGTAGCGCAGATCGGCGCCGGACTGCGGGCCGGCGCGGCCGCCGCCGCCGAAGAAGCTGTCAAAGATGCTGCCGCCGCCGAAGACCTGGCTGAAGATGTCGAAGGGGTCAACGTGGGCGCCGCCGCGGCCGCCGCGGGTGAACGCCTCGTGGCCGTACTGGTCATAGCGCCGGCGCTGCTCGTCGTCGCTCAGCACCTCGTAGGCGGCGGAGACTTCCTTGAACTTCTCCTCCGCCTCCTTGTCACCCGGATTCTTGTCCGGATGGTACTTGACGGCGAGCTTGCGGTACGCCTTCTTGATCTGGTCGGGGTCGGCGTTGCGGGCGACGCCGAGGATTTCGTAGTAGTCTGTGGCCATGGGAGGTGGCGGGGCCTTAGGTTGGGCCGGCCGATTCGGTGGCCGGCGGCCCGCTGCTGACGATCACGGTGGCCGGCCGCAGCAGCCGCGCGCCCATGCGGTACCCCCGCTTCCACTGCCGGAGCACGTGGCCGTTGAGAACCGTCTCGGACGGCTCGGTGGCGACGGCCTCGTGGAGGGCGGGGTCGAAGGCGGCGCCGGCCGCATCAATCACCTGCACGCCCAGCGCGTCGAGAGTGCGCTTGAACTCGGCAAGGATCATCTCCATGCCTTGCCGCAGCGTCGCGAGGTCCGCGGAGGCGCCCGCGCTCTCGACGGCCATGTTGAAGTGGTCGAGGACGGGAAGGAACTCCTCGACGGTGGCCGCCTGCGTGTACTCGCGCGTCTCCGCCAGTTCGCGTTGCGCGCGCCGGCGGAAATTCTCGAGGTCGGCGCGGGCGCGAAGGTACTTCTCGTTCAGGTCGGCAACCTGGCGGTGGAGTTCCTGCTCGGGGGTGACGGCGGCGGCTTCCCCGGCGGGGGCGGACTCCGCGGCGGGCGCCTCTGCGGACTCCGCACCTGGGGCCGCCGACGTAGCGGGCTCGATTCCCGGCTCGGGAGCCGGCTCGTCCTTGCGGTGCTTTTTCACGCTCATGAAACAGTCGCGGTCGAGGTTCAGGGGATGGGGTCAGTGTGCGGTTTGCGGAGCCGAGTAATGTGGCATGCCTTGCCGAAAATGCCATTCCGCGGCGCCCGGCGGCGGGGACGGCTTGACAGGCTTGGTTTCCGGACGTATAGTTACACTCGGTAACCATAACCGCCTGGGCCGGGTGCATAACCGGCGGGGCGGAGCGCGGGGAAACACCGAATGCGGAGTGCGGAATGCGGAATGCCTGCCGACCGTCATCAGCTCTATGAGTTCGAGGTTCTGCGGCACGTCGAGGGCGACAGTCGCCTGAACAACCGGCTGGCGGCCAGGAAGCTGGGGGTCAGCATCCGGCTGGCCCACACGCTGCTCACGCGGATGGTGAGCAAGGGGCTGCTGCACGTCAAGGTCGTTCACGCCCGGCGTTGGGACTACTTCCTGACCCCGAAAGGGATCGCCGAGAAGGCTCGGCTGACGCTGGAATTCCTCGAGTTCAGCATGCGTTTTTACCGGGAGGCGCGGCGGCAGAGCGCGCAGCGCTGCCGCGAGCTGGCTGAGTCCGGGGTGCGCCGGGTGGCGCTGCTGGGAGCGGGAGAGCTGGCGGAGATCGTCTACCTGGGCATGCGGGAATGGGGGCTGGAGCTGGAGGCGGTCTACGACGGCGACGGCGACCGCGCCTTCATGGGGGTGCCGACGCGACCGCTGGCGGAGCTGGATCGTGCCGACGCCGGCGTCCCGCTCATCGTCTGCCTGTACGACCCCTGCCAGCCGATGGGAGCCAAGTACCTGCCCCCGGGCGTGCGCGCCGGGCGGCGCTTCCACTGGGTGTTCGGGGGATCGCCAGGGGCCGGGGATTCCGGCGGCGGTCGTCGCCGAGGTGGATCGTGAGCAAGGGACATCGTCACAAGTGCCGCCCCCCGTCGGGCTGGGGTCCATCGGGGAAACCGCCTCCGCCGCCGCCCCCTGGGCTGGAAGCGCAACTGGCCGAGGCGGTGCGGGCCGGGCGCGACCGCCGTGCCTGGGGAGTC
>MVZH01000061.1 GCA_002068325.1 Lentisphaerae bacterium ADurb.BinA184
CTGCGGCATGCACGCCTTCCGTGTCGTCTACCCGCTGTACAAGAGCTCCGCCTCCCGCAAGGGGGCCATCCACGCTGAGAACGAATACGTGCAGACTCTGGCCGAGGGCGGCGTGGCCGCCGCCGCCCTTGCCGTCGCCGCCGTCAGCGTCTACGCCGCCTGCCTGCTCGCCTCGCGCCCGCGCCGGACACGACGAGGACGCACGGGCCGGGATGCCCACGACCCGCCGTGGCCGCCCGAGTCCACCCCGGCCACAGGCGGCGAAATCCGCATCGCCGCCGGCGTCGCCGCGGTCATCGCCGTCCATGCCGTGGTGGACTTCGGCCTGCGCATCCCGCTCAACCTGTACGTGGCCGCCTTGCTCCTCGGGCTGGCCCTTGACTGGCGGCGGCCGGTGTGGAGGGGCCGTTCGTCCGGGGAGATGACGCGCTACAAGTCCCTGCAGGAGGCGGACTTGGGCACTCTGGTTGAGGCCGCGCGCAGTTCGCCCACCTACTGGATCGTGTGGTACGAAACAGGGCGCCGGTGCCTTGAAGCGGCCCGGCTGAAGGATCAGCCCCCCGAACGGCTGGTCGCGCGGCAGGCACTCGGGCTGGACTGTTTGCGCAGGGCCGCCGACTGCAATCCCTCCGACTACCGCCTGTGGCGCGAACTGGCGCCCATCGAGCAGGCGGCCGGAAACCCCGACCAGGCCCGCGAGGCCGCCCGGCGCGTACTCGCCTTGCGTCCCTACCTGTCACGTGAAATGACGCCCTACCTCGAACCCGCCGCCGGACGCGGCCCGGCCCCGGCCAACTGAAGGGCAGGGGACAACCGTTTCCATCCCCGCCCCGCCCCGAAGTGCTCCCACCGCACGCGGCGAACACCCGCCGTGGGTTGCAGTCGCCACCGGCGTGGGCATATTCACGCACAGTCACGGCTGGCCGGCGGGCCGGGGCCGGAACGTCCGCGAACGCCGCCGCAAGAGGACGCTCGAATGGGAAAACCCGACATGGGCAGGACCGGGCAGGGACGGGACGACGTCTGTCTGAAGGATTTCGCCCCGTTGCTTCATGCCCGCGCGGCGTTCGAGCTGTGGGAACGCACCTTGGGCGCCCAGTACCCGGTGTCGGAACGTGTCTTCCTGTCGCGGGCCGTCCACAATCCCGTACTCGAACCCGGCGACGGACTTGTCGCCTTGGCCGGCCGCCGGCTGGTGGGGTTCGCCCTGGCCGAGGTCGGACGCACCTCGTCAGGTGTGCGCGAGAACGCCAGTGTCGCGGCCATCCTGGTGGATCCGCAGTGGCAACGGCACGGCGTGGGCACACTCCTGCTCAAAGCCCTGGAAAACCGCGTGCGCGCCTGCGGCTGCCGACGCATCACCACCGGAATGGGCGTCTACCGGTTCTGGACCGGCATCCCCGAGGACCTCCCCGGCGCACGCGCCTTCTTCGCACGGCACGGCTACTGCCCCGAACACCGCTCGCCCGACATGACGATCCCCCTCGGCAATTACGCGATGACCCCGGAGCTGCTCGCCAAGGGGGCCGCCGCCTCGGCGCGCGTCACCAACCTCACCCCGGATACGATCCCCGCCTTCATGCGCTTCCAGCAACGCGAATTCCCGGGCTGGTGCCCGAACATGGTCGCCCTCATCCAGGCGGGCGACATCGAGAACATCCTTGCCGTCGTGCGCGGGGATGAGGTCATCGGCAGCATCAGCTGCTTCACGCCCGGCAGCCGGTACCGCGGCTCGAACCTGGTCTGGGAAAGGTGCTTCAGCGGCCGCCTCGGCGGCTATGGCGCCGTCGGCATCGCCAAGGACTGGCGAGGCAAGGGGCTTGGCGCGCTGATGAGCCGCGCAGCGGCCGTGCACGTCCAGTCGCACGGTGCCGACATCTGCTACATTGACTGGGTCGGCCCCGTTGACTTCTACCGCCGGCTCGGGGCCGATGTCTGGCGGTGGTTCGACCAGCTCGCAAAAAAGCTCTGAGCGCCAAGGAAGGGCCGGACGGCTCAGCCGCGCCCCCGGCGGCGGGTGCGCGTGAACTCAACCGCCACACTGCGCGCGCCACGGAGCGCCCCGGGTTTGTCGATGGTGACGGTGACGGTGCGGACCCCGCGAAACCCCAGGCAGATGTCCGCAACCTCCTGGGCCAGCCGCTCGACCAGCTGGCACGCCGACGCCGAGACGTGCGCCAGGACGGCCTGCTTGACGGCTTGGTAGTCAACCGTGTCCTTCAGGTCGTCGCTGCCTCCCGCCCGGCGCAGGTCGGCGCCGAGGGTCAGATTGATGACGACCTCCTGCGGGGTGTGGCGCTCCTCGGGGCGGATGCCGATGATGCAACGCACACGCAGGTCGCGGATGTAGATCGTATCCATGGCGTAACCATGCTGCGCCGGGGCGGCGTTGTCAAGCCGCCGGAGACGGGCGGGAGCATCGTGCGCAAACCGGAGAGGCCACCATGGCAGCACGCAGTCGGGCAGTGAAGAGGGCCGCAGGCACGGACAAGGCGCGGGCCCGGCTCAACGGCCGCGAACTCGTCTTCAGCCTGTCCCAAGGGCAGGCGAACCGTTTCGACGTGACGCAGTGGCGTCGGTTCGTCGCCATGGCCGCCGAGTTCGGGGCCACACACATCGAAGTCGGCTGGCTGCCGTTCCGCTACGGAACCTGGTTCCTGCCTGACAACCGCGACCCGTACGCCTCTTGGTGCAACTGCGGGCTGGGACTCTTCCGCGCCTTCCCCCCGCCCGCCCTGCGCGAGTGGGTGCCGCTGACCGAGGCACGGGCTGTCCAAGCCATCCTGCGCGCGCAGGTCGCCGAACTGCGGCGCCACGGC
Source organism: Lentisphaerae bacterium ADurb.BinA184 (assembly GCA_002068325.1). Lineage (GTDB taxonomy): Bacteria > Verrucomicrobiota > Lentisphaeria > Oligosphaerales > MVZH01 > MVZH01. Next base: position 2,820 of record MVZH01000061.1, read on the forward strand.
CTCAAGGGCGTGGTCAACGGATGCGAACCGCTCTGGCTGCCCGAAGGCGTCTACCACGCCCATCCCCACTGGCGCGGCGCACAGTGCGAACTGGGGCGCATCGCCCGGCGACCCTACTTCGCCCCCTCCATTGATGAACCCGAAGTCCTCGAGCTGTACCGCCAGGCCATGCACCAGCTGGCCGCCGGCTTCCCCGAGATAGACCAGCTCTCCTTCATGGCCAACGACTCCGGCTCCGGCCTCAGCTGGGCCCCCTGCATCTACCCCGGCATGAACGGCCCGGCGCGTTGGCGCACCCGCGATCCCGGCGAGCGCCTCGCCCACTGGCTGGAGGCCCTGCAGGACGGCGCGGCCGAGGCAGGGGCCAAGGTCCGCGTCAACGCCTGGAGCAGCGGTCTGCCTTCGGCCTGGGTGGCCGCCACCCGCGCCCGCCTCAGGCCGGGGCTGTTCCTGAACTGGGGCAACCATCAGGGCGAGTCGTTCGCCGGCGCCACCGCCAGCCTCGGAGGCGGCCTCTGGGATCCCGCCTACCCGGCGCTCGGCGTCGCCGATCCCCCCGGCTTCCTCAACGGACTCCAGCAGGTCTTCAACAATCCGGCCGCAGACCGCAACCGCGTCAGCATCTCCTTCGGACCCGACCGTTTGGAGCTGGCCCGCGCCGCGCTCGAAACCGTCCTCGCCAATCCGGGGGCCGGAACCGTCCACGCAGCCCGCCTCCAGATGCAACTGGCCGAGCGGCTGACCGGCAGCCCGGAGGCGGCCGAACGCCTCGCCGGAGCGTGGGAGAATGTCCGCCTCGCCCTGCACGCCATGCGGCAGGTGACCCAGAAGGGCTTCTCCATCGTCCTGCCGTGGACTTGCGTCAGCATGCGCTGGCTGATCCGCCCCTTGGTCCCGCGGCCGCAGCTGCTCACCGCCGACGAGACGGCCCGCTGGCGGCCGTGGCTGTTCAGCGTCAACTCCGAGGCCGAGAACGCCGACTTCGGCACCGTGCTCGGCAAGACGGTCTTCAAGGGCGAAGCCGTGGTCTGGATGACGCGCTGGACCCTGCACGGCGCCATCGCCCGCCTCCATGCCGCCCAGGCCACCCTGCGGCAACTTGCGGACTCCGCAGACCCCGCACGCGCCGCCGAACTAAAGCTCGGTGCCGCCCGCATCGGCGCCTGCGCCTGCCTCGCCGCCACAGTCAAGAACACCGTCATGTACCAGTACGCCCTCGACACCGCCCGCCATCCCCAGTACGGCCCCAACATGATGGATTATGACGACAACATCATCTACGACCAGCGTGCCCTCGCACTGCGCAAGATCGCGCGCGAGGAACTCGACAACACCGCCGAACTCCTGGCCCTGCTCCGCGAATCCCCCGGCCCGATCCTCGAACACGCCCGCCACGACGCCGAACAGAGCGTCTTCATGCTTGGGCCTGAACTGCTCGCCGACCTTGAAGACAAACTGGCCGTGATGATGAACCACTGGCAGGACTACGAACGGCTCTTCCCCACCACCAGGATGCGCGACTTCGAACCCGACCCCGAACCGTCCGCCGTGAACGATCCTGCCCTTCAGGTCGACCCCGGGTTCGACGTCTTGGGCAACCCCCAAGCCACCCTCGAACCGGACACCCTCGACATCCCGTTCTGACCGTTTCCCTTCCCCCCCCCCAGGGGCACGGCCGCCATGTGCCGAGTTCGCGAAAATCCGCCGTTTTCGCGAACTTGGGGTGCCGCGCCCCGTCCGTCCGGCTCGGCCTGGCCGCCGTGCGAGTTCGTGAAAACGACGCCTCCGCGCGGAACCATGCCCGCCCCCGTCATTCCCCCGTCGGGCCTGCCGTGCCGTCCCCCCAGCCGCCTGCCGAGTTCGCGAAAATCTGCCGTTTTCGCGAACTTGGGGTGCCGCGCCCCGTCCGTCCGGCTCGGTCTGGCCGCCGTGCGAGTTCGTGAAAACGATGCCTCCGCGCCGAGCCATGCCCGACCGTCGTCCCCGCCGGCGGACACATGCCCTGCCGCCCCCCCGCCGCCTGCCGAGTTCGCGAAAATCCGCCGTTTTCGCGAACTTGGGATGCCGTGCCCCGTTCGTCTGGCCCGGTCTGGCCGCTGTGCGAGTTCGTGAAAATCTGCGGTTTTCGCGAACTCGTCGAGGCCTGGGTGTCCGTCGTGCCGATGGCCGACGGGTCTGGCGGCGGGTGAGGGAGGTACGCCTGCCAGCATCGGCGGGGATCGGGCCGGCGCGGGGGCGCACATTGCCCCGGACGCCTCCGGGCGGACGGCGCGCGGCGGGGCGGCCTCAGCGAGGGGTGGACAGGCAGGTGCGGACAGCCTGGCTGAGGCCGGTCAGGGTGTCGGGCGGGGGGGCATCGAGTTCGAGGTTGGTGGCGCAGGCGGCTGGCCAGTCGGTGCGGCCGTGGGTGCCTCTGACGCGGGCGGCGTCGGTGCTGATTCCGGGCGGGAAGAGCCTTCCCCAGAACAGCTCGCAGGGGTCGAATCCGATCTTGCTGTGGATATCGACGTGCGTCGCGTAGTCGGGGGCCTCGTAGTCGTCCTCCCACCAGGGGTAGGCGAACCAGGCGCCGGGTGCCGCGAGCAAAATGAGTTCGCCGGCCTGGGTATGGGCGCAGGCCGTGTGATCCATGACGCGATCAATGCCGTTGATCCCTTCCAAGGCCCGGCGCACTTCCCCGACGCGGGCGGGATCGCGGACGTAGACGTGGGCGGCCTGGTGGTCGGCCATGGCGAAGGCGGGGCTGGCGTACAGGTCCGGGTAGGTGTGCCGCCGGACTTGGCGGGTGAGGAAGAGTCCGGCCTGACGGAGGGCGCGGTTGGGGAAGAGTGGACGGCGGGCGGGGGTGATGGCGTAGTCGCCCCACACCACGAGCCGGTACCCCTGCTGGTTTGCGGAGTCCGCAAGCTGGCCGAGAACCCGGGCGGTCTCGGCCACGGCGGCGGCGACGCCTGGGCCGTCGGGGCCCTGTTTCTGGAGGACGTAGTCAAGGTGGGGGATGTAGGTCAGCAGCAGATCGGGTTTCTGCGGACTCCGCAGGACGTGGTCGGTGGCGTCGGCGATCCAGCGGCTGGATTGGGCGGAGGCCATCGGCCCCCAGTAGCGGTGGAGGTTGAACGGGCGTCCGACTGCGCGGCGGAGTTCGCCGTAGAGTGCGGGCGGCCGGGTATAGCAGTCCTGGATCATGCCTCCGCCGTGTTTGTGGATGGGGGCGGGGGAGAGGATCAGGTCGGCGGAGTCGCCGAGGGACTGTTGCCAGCAGAGGATGCCGACGCGGCCGCCGCGGGCGCGGAGGGCATCCCAGATCCGCCCGGGCGGAAGGAGGGCGGCGGACTGGTTCCAGAACTGCACCGCGCGGGTGCTGCGGTTGAAGACGCCGTTGCAGACGACGCCGTGTCCGGCGGTGTCAAGGCCGGTGCGGAACGTGGCCTGGGCGGTGCAGGTGACGGCCGGGAAGGGGGGCGTGCAGGGCGTGAAGGGCAGTCCGATGGCGGCGGCCAGCCCGGGGAAGCGCTGGGTCAGTTCGTGCCCGAGAGCGGCGACCTGAACGACCAGGATGCGGGGGACGGCAGGCATCACAAATCCGGTCAGCCCTCTCAATCGCTCAGAGACTCAACGCATGTGGCGTGCTTTGAGCCTTGGAGTCCTTGAGGTGAGTCATGCAACGCTAGCGGCCGACCGTCTTGCCGCTGACGCTGCCGTGGCTGCGGAACGTCCGCGTCGGGGCGAACTCGCCGAGGCGGTGGCCGACCATGTTCTCGGTGACGAAGACGTTCACGAAGGCGCGGCCGTTGTAGACGCCGAACGAGTGGCCGACGAACTCGGGCAGGATCATTGACCGGCGCGACCAGGTCTTGACCGGGATCTTCCGGCCCTCGCGGTTCAGCTTCTCGACCTTGGCCATGAGGTGGCCGTCAACAAACGGTCCCTTCTTGACGGATCTGCTCACTTCTTGACCCTCCGCTGGATGATGAACCGGGAAGTGGTCTTGCGCTTGTCGCGGGTCTTGTAGCCCTTGGCCGGCTGTCCCCACGGGGACTGCGGGTGGCCGCCGCTGGCGCGGCCTTCGCCGCCGCCCATGGGATGGTCAACCGGGTTCATGACGACGCCGCGGTTGTGGGGCCGTCGCCCGAGGTGGCGGCCGCGCCCGGCCTTGCCGAGCGAGACGCGGTCGTGGTCCAGGTTCCCGACTTGGCCGATGGTGGCCCGGCACCGGAGGCTGATCATCCGCACTTCCTTGCTGGGTAGGCGGACGTGGGCGTAGTCGCCCTCCTTGGCGAGGACTTCGGCGGCGCTGCCGGCGCCGCGGACGAGGACGGCGCCGCGGCCGGGGGTCAGTTCGATGTTGTGGATGGCCACGCCGGCGGGGATGCGTCCGACCTCCATGACGTGGCCTGGCTTGAAGTCGGCGTCCTTTCCGGTCAGCACGGTATCGCCGACATTCAACCCGACGGGGGCGAGGATGTAGCGCTTCTCGCCGTCGGCGTAGTTGAGGAGGGCGATGCGGGCGCTGCGGTTGGGATCGTACTCGATGCTGGCGACGCGGGCCGGGATGCCGTCCTTGTCACGCAGGAAGTCAATCTCACGGAAGCGTCGCCGGGCGCCGCCGCCGCGGAAGCGGACAGTGGTGCGGCCTTGGTTGTTGCGGGCGCCCGAGGCGCGCTTTCCCCAGGTCAGGCTGCGCTGGGGGCTCTGGCGGGTGATCTCGCTCTTGTCGAGGACCGTCATGCCCCGTCGGCCCGGGGTGGTGGGGTTGAGTTTTCTGATGGCCATGGGATTCCGCCTTCCACATTGACTTCACGGCGCGACGCGTCAGATGATCTCGATCTTGCCTTCCCGCAGGGTCACCATGGCCTTTTTCCAGTTGGGGCGGCGGCCATACCGGGCTGTGCGCTGGCGTTTCTTCTTGCCGAGCTGGTTCAGGGTGTTGACCCGCGCGACCTTGACGTTGAAGATGGCCTCGACGGCCTGCCGGATCTGGGTCTTGGTGGCGCCGGGGGCCACGCGCATGGCGTAGCAGTTGCGCTCGGCCATGTCGGTGGCGCGCTCGGTGACCAGGACGGTCTGGATGACGGCGTAGGGGTTGTTCATGCCTTCTGCTCCTTGGGACTGAAGCGCGCCACGAAGGCGTCCAGGCCGGCGCGGGTGAAGACGACTTTCTTGAACAGCAGCATCCAGTAGGGGTTGACGGACGCGGCCTTCATGACCTCGACGCCGGGCAGGTTGCGGCTGGCCAGCTTGAGGTCGGGGGTGGTCTCATGAACCACCACCAGGGCGTCGTCGCCGGCCTTGACGGCGGCCAGGAAGGCGCACATCTGGCGGGTTTTGGGGGCGCTGAGGGCGAGGTCTTCGACGATGATGACGGCGCCTTCGCTGAGGCGCTCGGAGAAGGTACGCTTGAGGGCGAGCTGGCGGACCTGCTTGTTGACGTGCTTGGCGTAGTCGCGGGGGATGGGCGGGAAGACGACGCCGCCGTGCCGCCAGAGCGGACTGCGCGAGCTGCCGGCGCGGGCCCGTCCGGTGCCCTTCTGGCGCCAGGGCTTGCGGCCGCCGCCGCGGACCTCGCCCTTGGTCTTGGCGCTGGCCGTGCCGCGGCGACGGCCGGCGAGGAAGGCGACGACGCAGTCCTTGACGGCCTGGGTGCCGCGTTCCAGTTCGATCCACTCCGGCCGCAGGTCAACCGCGCCAGCCGGCGTGCCGTCAATCTTGACAACGGGTACCGTGTTTTCCATGATTGGCTGTTCCCAGGTGCTTGCCGGATGCCCAGCGGGTTACTTCTTGATGGCGCTGCGGACGGTGACGAAGCCGCCATTGGGGCCGGGCACCGCGCCGGCGATGAGGAGCAGGTTTTCCTCGGGGCGGACGGCGACGATGCGGAGGTTTTGCACCGTGCAGCGTTCGCCGCCCATGCGTCCGGGCATGCGGCGCCCCTTGATGACGCGTCCCGGGCGGGCCTTCATGCCGATCGAGCCGGTGCGCCGGGTCCACGCCCCGCCGTGGGTGGCGCGGCCGCCGGCGAAGTGGTGCCGGCGGACGACGCCCTGGAAGCCGCGCCCCTTGGAGGTGGCGGTGACATCCACGAACTCTCCGGGGCTGAAGACGTCGGCGCGCAGGCGGGTGCCGACCGCCAGCTGGGAGTCCTCGGCCAGCCGGATCTCGCGGCACACGGCCGGCGGGTTGAACGGCTCCTCGTTCTTCTTCGCGGCGGCGGCGGGATCTTGGGCGGCGGCGGGCTTGTCCTCGGCGGCGGGCGCCTTGTCGGCGAGGCAACCCTTGCGGCAATGGCCGAGCATCGCCTTGCTGGTGTTCTTCGCCTTGCGCGCCCCGAACCCGAGCTGGATGGCGGAATAGCCGTCCCGTTCGCGGGTGCGGAGGGCGAGGATCGGACAGGGGCCGGCCTCGACGGCGGTGACGGAGACGCGGCTGCCGTTCGCCTCAAACACCTGGGTCATGCCCAGCTTTCTGCCAATGATGCCCTTCATGGAACGCGTGCTCCTCGGTGGGGGATCCCGCTCAGATCTTGATGCTGATGTCAACGCCGGCCGGCAGGCTGAGCTTCTTCAGTTCGTCAACGGTCTTGGCGGTGGGGTTGACAATATCGAGCAGACGCTTGTGGGTCCGGATCTCGAACTGCTCCATGCTCTTCTTGTCCACGCGGGGCGAGCGGTTGACTGAGAACCGTTCGATGCGCGTGGGCAGGGGGATGGGGCCGGCGATGCGGGCGCCGGTGCGCTTGACCGTCTTGACGATCTCGCCGGTGGACTGATCGAGGACGCGATGATCATACGCCTGCAGGCGAATGCGGATGACCTGTTTACCCGAGGACATGCGGCACCTACCTTCCTTTCGCAACAATCTCCGCCTGAACGGATTGGGGGACATCCTCGAAGTGCGAGACCTCGGCCGCGAAGGAGGCGCGCCCCTTGGACAGCGAGCGCAGCGCGGTGGCGTAGCCGAAGATCTCGGCCAGCGGGACGCTGGCCATCACCGTCACCGCCTCCGACCGTGAATCCACCTCGTTGACGTGGCCGCGGCGGCTGGACAGGTCGCCGATGACGTCGCCCAGGAAGTCGTCCGGTGTGGTGACCTCGACCTTCATGACCGGCTCCATGAGGGTGACGCCGGCGTCGGCGGCCGCCTTCTTCAGCGCCATGGAACCGGCTACTTTAAACGCCAGTTCCGAAGAGTCAACCGGGTGGTGGGAGCCGTCAAGGATTTCGACATGCAGATCGATGAGCGGGTAGCCGGCCAATCCCCCGGTGGCGGCGGCCTCGCGGATGCCGCGTTCGATGGCCGGGAAGTACTCCTTGGGCACGCGCCCGCCGACGATCCGGTTCTCGACGGTGACGCCATGGTTGCGGGGCTGGGGTTCGACGTGGATGACGACGTGGCCGTACTGGCCGTGGCCGCCGGTCTGGCGGACGAAGCGCATGTCGGCGTCGGCGGCCCGCCGGAGGCGCCCGCGGTAGGAGACCTGCGGGCGGCCGACGAGGGCGTCCACGCTGTGTTCGCGCAGGATGCGGTCGCGGATGATGTCGAGGTGCAGCTCGCCCATGCCGGAGATGATGGTCTGGCCGGTCTCCGGATCGGTGCGGACCTTGAAGGTTGGATCCTCCTGGGTCATCAGGTCGATGGCATGGAAGAGTTTGTCGCGCTCGCCCGAGGAGCGGGCTTCGATGGCCATGGAGATGACGGGGTCGGGGAAGGTGAGGGCTTCCAGGCGGATGGGGGCCTGGCAGTCGCAGAGGGTGTCGCCGGTGGTGAGGTCTCGGGCGCCGACGACGGCGGCGATGTCTCCGCTGAAGACGCGGTCGCGGTTTTCGCGGCGGTTGGCGTGCATCTGCACGAGTCGGCCGAGGCGTTCGCGGCGGCGGGTGCGCGGGTTGTAGAACTCCATGCCCTGGGTGGCGACCCCGGAGTAGACGCGGAAGTAGGCCAGGCGTCCGACGAAGGGGTCGGTCACGACCTTGAAGGCGAGGGCGGAGAAGGGCTGACGGTCCCCGACATGGCGGGTGAGCGGCTGTTCGGTCTCGGGGTCGACGCCCTTGATGTCCCAGATGTCGAGCGGGCTTGGCAGGTAGCGGACGACGGCGTCGAGCAGCGGCTGCACGGCCTTGTTCTTGAAGGCGCTGCCGCAGGCGACGGGGACGACATCGCAGTCGATGGTGGCGCGGCGGAGGGCGGCGTGGAGGGTGTCGTTGTCCACGGGCACGTCGCCGAGGTACTTTTCGAGGATGGCCTCGTCGGTTTCGGCCAGGCAGGCGACGAGGTGTTCGCGGGCGCGGGCGGCCTCGGCGCGCCGTTCTTCGGGGATTGGGACGCGCTGGAATTCGAAGCCGTCCTCGCCGTCGGCGTAGAGGATGGCCTCCTGGCCGATGACATCAATGACGCCGGCGAAACGCTCTTCGCGGCCGACGGGGATGAGGATGGGCACGGGGGTCGCCCCCAGGCGCTCGCGGATCTGCTCGACCACGCGGCCGAAGTCGGCGCCGGTGCGGTCCATCTTGTTGACGAAGGCGACGAGCGGCACGCGGTACTTGCGGGCCTGGCGCCAGACGGTCTCGGACTGGGACTGGACGCCGCCGACCGCGCAGAAGACGGCGACCGCGCCGTCCAGCACGCGGAGGCTGCGCTCGACCTCGGCGGTGAAGTCCACGTGTCCCGGCGTATCGATCAGATTGACGCGGTGCCCGTCCCAGGTGCAGGTGGTGGCGGCGCTGGTGATGGTGATGCCGCGCTCCTGCTCCTGCGCCATCCAGTCCAAGGTTGCGGTCCCTTCGTGGACCTCGCCGAGGCGGTGGCTGACGCCGGTGTAGAAGAGGATGCGTTCGCTGAGGGTGGTCTTGCCGGCGTCAATATGGGCCATGATCCCGATATTGCGGACACACGCGAGCCGAACCGGGCGTGCGGGATCCTCTCGGTATTCGGTTGTCGCGCGTGGGGAGATCATATCGGGTCATGTCCAGGGCCTGCGGCGCCATGGATGGGAGCCCCCGTTTTACCAGCGGTAGTGTGCGAACGCCTTGTTGGCCGCGGCCATCTTGTGGGTGTCGTCGCGTTTCTTGACGGCGTTGCCGGTGTTGTCGAAGGCGTCGAGCAGCTCGGCGGCGAGAGCCCGGCTCATGGCCATGCCGCGGCGGCCCTTGGCGTAGCCGATGATCCAGCGCATGGCGACTGCGACCTGGCGTTCCGGCGACACATCAACGGGCACCTGGTAGGTGGCGCCGCCGACACGCCGGCTCTTGACTTCGAGGCGGGGCTTGACGTTTTCGAGGGCCTGGAGGAAGACTTCGAGCGGGTCGGCGCCCTTCTTCTTCTCCTTGATCATGTCCATGGCGTCGTAGACGATGCCTTGGGCGACGGAGCGCTTGCCCCGTTCCATGACGACGCTGATCAGGCGCGCCACCAGCTCGCTGTTGTAACGCACGTCCGGCGTCAGCGGACGCTCTTCGGCTTTTCGTCTTCTCATGATGGCAAACCTATTCTTTCGGGACGCCCGACCGTTGCCTCTGACCACGCGAGTGCCGGCCGTCCGACCCTCCGGCCGCCACGACCGGCACCTGACTGCTTACGCCTTGCCTCAGCCCGCGCTTCCGGCGGCGGGGGCTGCGGCGCCCGGGACGGCCGGGCCTGCGCCCGCCTTGGCGCCGTACTTGCTGCGGCCCTGTTTGCGGCCGTTGACGCCGAGGCAGTCGAGGGTTCCACGGACGATATGGTAGCGCACGCCGGGCAAGTCGCGGACGCGGCCGCCGCGCACCAGGACCACGCTGTGTTCCTGCAGGTTGTGCCCTTCGCCGCCGACGTAGGCGGTGACTTCCTGCCCGTTGGTCAGGCGAACGCGGGCCACCTTGCGCAGGGCGGAGTTGGGCTTCTTGGGGGTGCGGGTGGTCACCTGGAGGCAGACGCCGCGGCGTTGCGGGCATCCCCGCAGGGCGCGTGCCGTCTTCTTCCACTGCTTGGCGCGGCGGCCCTTACGCACGAGCTGGTTGATGGTGGGCATCGGAGTTCCTTGCGGTTCTAGGATCGGCGAGCCAAGTACTATACCGTGGGTTGACGGATCTGCAAGCGCTCACAGGTCGAGGACGGCGCGGGCGGCGGCCACGCGGTCCTCGGTGGTTTCGGCGCGGTGGGCGTCGGGCCGGTAGCTGGCGCCGGTCTGCTCCTGGCCGTCCTCGCCGAGGCGGCGCAGGTCGAAGTCAAGGGCGTCATGGAAGCCGGTTCCGGCCGGGATGAGGTGGCCCATGATGACGTTTTCCTTGAATCCGCGCAGGTGGTCCACGGCGCCGGAGGTGGCGGCCTCGGTCAGCACGCGGGTGGTGTCCTGGAAGGAGGCGGCGGAGATGAAGCTGTCGGTTTCCAGGGAGGCCTTGGTGATGCCCAGCAGGATGGGCTGGGCCTCGGCCGGGGTGCCGCCCTCGGCGATGACGCGGGCGTTCTCTTCGAGGAACTGCAGGCGGTCGGCGGTCTCGCCGAACAGGTAGCGGGTGCCGCCGGGTTCGGTGATGCGGACCTTGCGCATCATCTGGCGGACGATGATCTCGACGTGCTTGTCGTTGATTTCGACGCCTTGGAGGCGGTAGACCTCCTGGACCTGGTTGACCAGGTACTCGCGCAGGTCTTGCGGCCCGCAGACCTCCAGCACTTCCTGCGGCACCACTGCGCCGTCGGTGAGCGCCTGGCCCTTGCGGACGAAGTCGCTGTTGAACACGACCAGGCGTTTGCTGGTGGGGATGACGTGGTTCTCGACCTGGTTGTTCTCCTGGTCGCGGATGGTGAGGCTGCGGCGGCCGCGGGTGATCTTGCCCAGTTCGACCTGCCCGTCGATGCGGGCGATCTCGGCGGCCTCCTTGGGGCGGCGGGCCTCGAACAGCTCGGCGACGCGCGGCAGGCCGCCGGTGATGTCCTTCGTGCGCACGCTCTGGCGCGGGGTGCGGGCGATGGTCGCCCCGGCCCGCACCTTGGCCCCTTCCTCGGCCATGATGTGGGCGCCGCCGGGCAGGCTGTAGTGGCTGAGGATCTTGTCGTCGTCGTCGAGGACGATGAGCTGGGGGTGGAGGTCCTCGCGGTGTTCGAGGACGGTGATCTCCTCGATGCCGCTGACGTTGCTGACCTCGCGCTTCAGCGTGACGCCGAGGATGAGGTCGCGGTAGCCGATGCGGCCCGGAACCTCGGTGATGATCGGCACGTTGTAGGGATCCCACTTGACGAAGACTTCGCCGGCCTTGACCGTCCCGCCCTCCTTCTTGGCGATGACGGCGCCGGGGATGAGCTGGAAGCTTTCGACCTCGACGCCCTCGGCGTCTTCGAGGACGGCCCGGCCGTTGCGGTTGAGCACGACCAGCGTGCCGTCCTGCTGTTCGACGCAGCGGGCGTCCTCCAGGCGCAGGGCGCCGCCGAGCTTGGCCTTGATGACCGGCTGCTTGAAGGTGGCGGCGGCGGCCCCGCCGTAATGGAAGGTGCGCATGGTCAGCTGCGTACCCGGCTCGCCGATGGACTGGGCGGCGATGATGCCGAGGCTGTCGCCGAGCCGCGGCATCTCGCCGGTGGCCAGGTTCACGCCGTAGCAGCGGGCGCAGCAGCCCTGGCGGCTCTCGCAGGTCAGCACCGAGCGGATGTGGATGCGGTCGATGCCGACGTCGAGGATGCGGGCGGCGCTCTCGGCGGTGATCATCTGGTTGGCACCGACGATCAGCGAGTTGGCGCCGCCGGCCAGGGGATCGTGGATGTCGTCCACGCTGACGCGGCCGATGATGCGATCCTTGAGCGGGACCATCTCCTCGTCGCCCACCATGATGGCGCGCACCCAGATGCCGTTGACGGTGTTGCAGTCGTCCTCGGTGCAGATGACGTCCTGGGCGACGTCCACCAGCTTGCGGGTCATGTAGCCGGAGTCCGCGGTCTTCAGCGCGGTGTCGGCCAGGCCCTTGCGGGCGCCGTGGGAGCTGAGGAAGTACTCGAGGACGCTGAGGCCTTCGCGGAAGTTGGAGAGGATGGGCCGCTCGATGATCTCGCCGGACGGCGTGGCCATCAGGCCGCGCATGCCGGCCAGCTGCTTGACCTGGTCGCGACTGCCGCGGGCGCCGCTGTCCAGCATGGCGAAGACCGGGTTGACCTCGGGGCGTCCCTGGTTGTCTTCGAGGGTGCGGAAGAGCGAGGCGGTGAGGTCGTTGCTGGCCTGGGCCCAGATATCGACGCTCTTGTTGTAGCGTTCCTGCTCGGTGATCACGCCCTGCTGGCGCTGCTGGTGCACGGTCGCCAGCTGCTTGTGGGCGGTCTCGATGCGCGCCCACTTGTCCTCGGGGATGATCATGTCGGTGATGGACATCGAGAACCCGGCGCGGGTGGCGAAACGGTAGCCGAGGTTCTTCAGCGAGTCGAGGACGGCGATGGTGCGCTCGCGGCCGACGTTCTCGAAGCAGTCCTTGACCAGCCGCCCCAAGGTCTTCTTGTCGGTGGTGTCGTTGAAGAAGCCCATTTCGCGGGGCCAGACTTCGTTGAAGATCGTGCGGCCGGGGGTGGTTTCGATGAAGCGCGACTTGGCGTCGCCCCACTTGGTCGGATGGCCGAAGTCGGGATTGCGGAAGCGGATCGGCTCGTGGATGCCGACGGCGCCGAATTCGAGGGCCATGAGGACCTCGGCGTAGTCGGCGAAGGCCTTGGGCGGGCGGGCGGGCGCCGCCTTGGCGTCGGCCTCGGGCCGCGGGGTGCGGCGCCGCAGCGTCAGGTAGTACGACCCCAGCGTGATGTCCTGGGTCGGGGTGGTGATGGGCTTGCCGTTGGCCGGCGAGAAGATGTTGTTGGGCGCCAGCATGAGCAGTTTGGCTTCCAGCTGGGCCTGGTTGGACAGCGGCACGTGGACGGCCATCTGGTCGCCGTCGAAGTCGGCGTTGTAGGCCTGGCAGACCAGGGGATGCAGCTGGATGGCCTGGCCCTCGATGAGGATGGGGTCGAAGGCCTGGATGCTGAGCCGGTGCAGGGTGGGGGCGCGGTTGAGCAGGATGGGGTGGCCCTGGATGACCTCATCGAGGATGTCCCAGACCACCGGGGCGCGGCGTTCAATCATCTTCTTGGCGCTGCGCACGGTGTGCACCAGCCCGCGCTCCTTGAGCCGGCGGATGATGAACGGCTCAAAGAGGATAAGGGCCATCTCCTTGGGCAGCCCGCACTGGTGCAGCTTCAGCTCGGGGCCGACGACGATGACCGAGCGCCCGCTGTAGTCCACGCGCTTGCCCAGCAGGTTCTGCCGGAAGCGTCCCTGCTTGCCCTTGAGCATGTCGCTGAGCGACTTCAGGGGCCGGTTGCCGGTGCCGGTGACGGGGCGGCCGTGGCGGCCGTTGTCCATCAGGGCGTCAACGGCCTCCTGCAGCATGCGCTTCTCGTTGCGGATGATGACCTCGGGGGTGTGCAGCTGCAGCAGGTTCTTGAGGCGGTTGTTCCGGTTGATGACGCGGCGGTAGAGGTCGTTGAGGTCGGAGGTGGCGAAGCGGCCGCCTTCGAGGGGCACGAGGGGGCGCAGGTCGGGCGGGATGACGGGCAGCACGGTGAGCACCATCCAGCCCGGCTTCATGTTGTTCTTCTTGAAGCCTTCGGTGAGGCGGAGGCGCTTGGCGATGCGCTTGCGTTCGGCCTTGCTGCGGGTCGCCCCCATCTGCTCCTGCAACTCGACGGTGAGCTTGTCCAAGTCAACCTGGCCGAGCAGTTCCTGGATGGCCTCGGCGCCCATGCCGGCCTTGAAGGCCTGGCCGTAGGCCTCGCGGGCCTCGCGGTACTCGTCATCGGTGAGCAGCTGTTTGTGGGTGAGGGGGGTGTCGCCGGGGTCGGTGACGATCCAGTCCTCGTAGTAGGTCACCCGCTCGAGCTCGCGCACCGTCATGTCCAGCATCAGGCCCATGCGGCTGGGCAGGCACTTGAAGAACCAGACGTGGGAGATCGGCACGGCCAGTTCGAGATGGCCCATGCGCTCGCGCCGCACCCGCGCCTGCGTCACCTCGACGCCGCAGCGATCGCAGACCACGCCCTTGTGCTTGACCCGCTTGTACTTGCCGCAGTTGCACTCCCAGTCCTTGGTGGGGCCGAAGATGCGTTCGCAGAACAGGCCGCCCTTTTCGGGCTTGAACGTGCGGTAGTTGATGGTCTCGGGGTTCTTGACCTCGCCGCGGCTCCACGAACGGATCGTCTCAGGGGAGGCGATGCCGATCGTCACCGAACTGAACACATCGGGTTCATCAATGCCCAGAACCTGCTTGATCGTACTGGTATCCAAGAGGGGAACCCTCCTTTTGGCTGCCTGACTGCGGCCCGACCGTCAATCCGCCGTCTCCCGGCGGCTCAGAGCGCCGGCTCGGCGGGCCGGCTGCGGCGGACGCGGATGTCCAGGCACAGGCTCTGCATTTCTTTCATCAGGACGTTGAAGGACTCCGGGACGCTGGCCTGCAGGGCGTTCTCGCCCCGCATGATGGACTCGTAGATCTTGGTGCGGCCGCGCACGTCGTCGCTCTTGACGGTGAGCATTTCCTGCAGGGTGTGGGCGGCGCCGTAGGCCTCCAGCGCCCACACCTCCATTTCGCCGAAGCGCTGGCCGCCGTGCTGGGCCTTGCCGCCGAGGGGCTGCTGGGTGACCAGGGAGTAGGGGCCGACGGCGCGGGCGTGGATCTTGTCCACCACCATGTGGTCGAGCTTGAGCATGTAGATGGTGCCGACGGTGATGCGCTGGGCGAAGCGCTCGCCGGTGCGCCCGTCGAAGAGGGTGGTCTTGCCGTCGTCGCCGACAAAGCAGCCGGTGCGGTCGCGGCCTTCCTCGTCCACGACCCCGCCGTCCTTGGTCAGGCGCCAGCCGACCTGTTCGGCCTTGATGCGGCGGGCGTCGCGGAGCAGCGTACGGATCTGGTTCTCATGGATGCCGTCAAACACCGGGGTGGCCACCTTCATGCCGAGGACGCTGGCCGCCCATCCGAGATGGGTTTCGAGGACCTGGCCGACGTTCATGCGGCTGGGCACCCCGAGCGGGTTGAGCACGACGTCGACCGGGGTGCCGTCGGCCATGAACGGCAGGTTCTCGGCCGGCACGATGCGGGCGATGATGCCTTTGTTGCCGTGCCGGCCGGCGAGCTTGTCGCCGACCGCGATCTTGCGCTTGCTGGCGATGTAGACCTTGACGCTCTTCACCACCCCCGGGTCCATGCCGTCGCCCTCCTCGAGCCGCTGCACGATCTCGTCACGGCGCAGGGCGATGTCGCGGAAGCGGGGTGCCATCGATCCCATGAGCTCATCAATCTGGACCTTGCCGGGCGAGGGCGGCAGGTTGTAGTTGTCGCAGCACTGGGCCAGCCGTTTGAGCATGACCTTGGTGATCTTGCGGCCGGCGGGGATGAGGACCGTGGTCTGGCCGTTCTCCTGGCGGTCGATGGTGACCTGCAGCTTGGACCCCAGGAGGATCTCGGCCAGCTTGGTGGCCAGGTCCTCGACGATCTCGGCGAACTGCGACTTGTAGGTGTTCTCGGCGTCCTTGATCTGGCGCTTGACCTCGGCCTTGCTCAGGCGCACCTTGGTCGGGTCGACGCGCCGTTCGACGACCACATCCATGACGATGCCGGCGGTGCCGCCGGGCACGTAGAGCGAGCTGTCCTTGACGTCGGCGGCCTTCTCGCCGAAGATGGCGCGCAGCAGGCGCTCCTCGGGGGCCAGCTCGGTCTCGCTCTTGGGCGTGATCTTGCCGACGAGGATGTCGCCGGGGCGAACCTCGGCGCCGATGCGGA